>NZ_JBITMW010000002.1:401351-594023 GCF_044466585.1 Micromonospora sp. NPDC049359
CCCGCGATCTTGCACTTGCTGTGGCGACACAAGGGGCGTCTACTCCCATATCGGCAACCGAAACTGCAAGATCGGCGCGGCGAGGGGCGCGGTGTGGGGGCGCGGCGAGGGGCGCGGTGTGGGGGCGCGGTGTGGGGGCGCGGTGTGGGGGCGCGGTGTGGGGGCGCGGTGTGGGGGCGCGGTGTGGGGGCGCGGTGTGGGGGCGCGGCGGGGGGTGCGGTGTGGGGGTGCGGTGTGGGGGCGCGGTGTGGGTGGGGGGCTGCGGGCGTGCGGCTCGGCACTCGCACGCTTGTACTAACGTGCTGTTAGGGTGGGCTGCATGGAGGTCGTTTACCAGCCGTCGATGCTCGATCTGACCGACGCGGACCCGGCCCTGGGGCCGCTGCCCGGCGCGATCCGGCGGCACGATCTCACCCGGGGCGCCTGGGTCGACCACCTCCCCGGCTGGGTACGCGGCTCCGACGCGGTCCTCGACACTCTGCTCGCCGAGGTGCCCTGGCGCGCGGAGCGCCGGACCATGTACGACAGCGAGGTCGACGTGCCCCGCCTGCTCTGCTGGTACGACGGCGAACGGCAACTGCCGCACCCCGTGCTCACGGCCGCCCGCACCGCCCTGACCCGGCACTACGCACCCGAGCTGGGCGAACCTTTCGTCACCGCCGGCATGTGCCTCTACCGCTCCGGCCGCGACAGCGTCGCCTGGCACGGCGACACCATCGGCCGCTCCGCGCACACGGACACGATCGTCGCGATCGTCTCGTTCGGTTCACCCCGACCGCTGCTGCTACGCCCGCGCGGCGGCGGCGACAGCCTGCGCTTCCCCGTGGGACACGGCGATCTGATCGTCATGGGCGGCTCCTGCCAGCGCACCTGGGAACACGCCATCCCCAAGACCACCCGCCCAGTAGGCCCCAGGGTGAGCGTCCAGTTCCGCCCAATCAACGTCGCCTAACCCGGTCCCTCCCCCACCCCACCCGGCCCCACCCCACCCCACCCCACCCATCCCCCTCCCCGCTCCGCCCCGGTGATCAAGAGGTTTGCGTCACGACACGCCGGGAGCGATGACGCAAACCTCTTGATCACCAAGGAGGCAGCGGGGCCGGAGGGCAGAGGGGCCGGGGGGTGGGGGTGGGGGTGGGGGTGGGGGTGGGGGTGGGGGGCGCGGGGTTAGTCGCGTTCGATTAGGTGGCCTACTACCGTTGGGCCGAGCATCACGGCGAAGCCGCTGCCGTCGCGGCGGGGGTCCGCCGCCGGCAGTTCGACCGGCTCGCCGGTGGCGGTCGCGCCGACCGGGCGCGGCCCCACCCAGGCCACGGCGACGTCCGTCTCACCCTTGAGGAACCGGTGGGCACGCACGCCGCCGGTCGCCCGGCCCTTCGCCGGGTACGCCTGGAACGGCGTGACCTTGACCGTCGCTCCGGTGGAGGTGACCACCATCGGCTCGCCGTGACCCGGATCGTCGGTGCGTACCGCGCCGAAGAAGACCACCCGCGCCCCGGCCGGCAGGCTGATGCCGGCCATGCCACCGCCCTTGAGGCCCTGCGGGCGCACCACTGAAGCCGCGAAGCGCAGCAACGACGCCTCCGAGGTCACGAACGTCAGCGTCTCGGTGTTGTCGGTCAGCCAGGTCGCCCCGACCACCTCGTCACCGTCCCGCAGGCCGATCACCTCGAACTCGTCGGACCGCACCGGCCACTCCGGGGCGCAGATCTTGACCACGCCCTGCCGGGTGCCCAGCGCCAGCCCGGCTGAGGCGTCGGCGGCGCCGGCGAGCGGGGCCAGACCGACGACGGTCTCCCCCGCCTCCAGCGGCACCAACTCGGCCGCGGACATGCCGCCGCGCAGCGACACCGTGCCGGCCTGCTCGGGCAGCACCGGTAGCGGCAGTACGTCGATCTTGAAGGCGCGACCCGCGCTGGTGACCAGCAGCACCCGGCCACGGGCCGTGGAGTGCACGATCGCGCGTACCGTGTCGTGCTTGACCCGGCCGTTGCGCCGACGCCCCTCGGCGCTCTCCTCCGACTCGGCCGCGGTCCGGGCGACCAGCCCGGTCGCCGAGAGGATCACCTGGCACGGGTCGTCCGCGACCTCCAGCGGGCCGGCCGGCGCGGACGCCGCCAGCACCTCCTTCAGGTCACCGTCGACAAGGGTCGTACGCCGTTCGGTACTGAACTGCTTGACCACGGCCGCCAGCTCGTCGGAGACCAGCTTTTTGAGCACCCGCTCATCGTCGAGGATCGTGGACAGCTCGGCGATCTCGGAGCGCAGCCGGTCCTGCTCGGCCTCCAGCTCAATCCGGTCGAATTTCGTGAGGCGGCGCAGCGGCGTGTCCAGGATGTAGGTGGCCTGGATGTCGGAGAGGCCGAACTGGCTCATCAGAGCGTCCTTGGCCGCCTGCGCGTCGTCGCTGCCACGGATCAGACGGACCACCCGGTCGATGTCGAGCAGCGCGATCAGCAGACCGTCGACCAGGTGCAGGCGCTCTTCGCGCTTACGGCGGCGGTAGGAGCTGCGCCGGGTGACCACCTCGTACCGGTGGGCGAGGAAGACCTCCAAAAGCGCCTTCAACCCGAGGGTACGGGGCTGACCGTCGACCAGCACGAGGTTGTTGACGCCGAACGACTGCTCCAACGGGGTCAACCGGTACAGGTCGGCGAGGAGCGCCTGCGGGTTGACCCCCACCTTGCACTCGACCACGAGGCGGGTGCCGCTCTCGCGGTCGGTGAGGTCCTTGACGTCCGCGATGCCGGTCAGCCGCTTGGTCTTGGTGACCTCGTTGGTGATCGCCGCGATGACCTTCTCCGCGCCGACGCCGTAGGGCAGCTCGACCACGGTGATGGCCTGGCGGCCCCGGCTGCCCTCGATCGGGCCGATCTCCACCTTGCCGCGCATCCGCACCACGCCGCGCCCGGTCTCGTACGCCCGGCGCACCTCGTCGAGGCCGAGCAGCACGCCACCGGTGGGCAGGTCGGGGCCGGGGACGAACTCCATGAGCTTGTCCAGGGTGGCGTCCGGGTGGTTGATCAGCCAACGGGCCGCGGAGACCACCTCGGCGAGGTTGTGCGGGATCATGTTGGTGGCCATCCCGACCGCGATCCCGGACGCGCCGTTGACCAGCAGGTTCGGAAAGGCCGCCGGCAGCACGGTCGGCTGCGTCAACGACCCGTCGTAGTTGGGCTCGACGTCGACCGTGTCCTCGCCCAGCTCACCGACGAGCAGCATGGCCTCGCGGGACATCCGGGCTTCGGTGTAGCGGCTGGCGGCCGGGCCGTCGTCCGGAGATCCAAAATTTCCATGTCCGTCGATGAGCGGCACGTTGAGCGAGAAGTCCTGCGCCAGGCGGACCATGGCGTCGTAGATCGCCGTGTCGCCGTGCGGATGATACTTTCCCATCGCATCCCCGACAATTCGGGCGGACTTCACGTGCCCTCGGTCGGGGCGGTAGCCCTGCTCGTACATCGACCAGAGGATCCGCCGGTGCACCGGCTTGAGGCCGTCGCGGGCGTCCGGCAGGGCACGGGAGTGGATGACCGAGAAGGCGTACTCCAGGTAGGAGTCGGAGACCTCGGTGACCAGCGGATTGTCGAAGACCCGCGCGCCGGCCTGGTCGAACGAGGAGAGGTCGACCTTGTTGTCCTTGCGGCGTGCCATGACTCAGCTCTCCACTCGAATGAAACGTCGGCTCATGCGTCGATCGCCTCCCGGTCGACCCGGTCGGCGGAGTCGATCAGCCAGTTGCGGCGCGGCTCGACCTTCTCGCCCATCAGCAGTTCGAGGATGCGCTCGGCGGCGTCCACGTCGTCGAGGGTGATCCGGCGGACCGCGCGGGTGGCCGGGTTCATCGTGGTCTCCCACAGCTCGTCGGCGTCCATCTCACCGAGGCCCTTGAAGCGCGGGATGGGCGTGACGATCTGCTTGCCGGCCTTTTCCAGCTTGCGGACCGTCGCCTCCATCTCGGCCTGGGTGTAGGTGTAGACGGTCTGCGGGTTCCGCCCCTTGGTGGTGATCTTGTGCAGGGGCGGCATCGCGGCGTAGAGCCGGCCGGCCTCGATCAACGGCCGCATGTAGCGGGCGAAGAGGGTGATCAGCAGCGTACGGATGTGCGCGCCGTCCACGTCGGCGTCGGCCATGATCAGTACGCGGCCGTAGCGCAGCGCGGACAGGTCGAACGTCCGCCCCGAACCCGCACCGAGCACCTGCACGATCGCCGCGCACTCGGCATTGTCCAGCACCTGCTGCAGGTTGGCCTTCTGCACGTTGAGGATCTTGCCCCGGATCGGCAGCAACGCCTGGTATTCCGACGAACGGGCCATCCGGCTCGTGCCGAGGGCGCTGTCACCCTCCACGATGAACAGCTCGCTACGGTCGATGCCCGTGGCGCGGCAGTCGACCAGTTTCGGCGGCATGGACGCGCCCTCCAGGGCGGTCTTGCGCCGGGCGGCGTCCTTCTGCTGCTTCTGGGTGAGCCGCACCCGCGCCGCGTCGACGATCTTCTGCAGGACGACGCGCGCCTCGGCCTTGGTGCGCCGGTCCTCCAGCCAGGCCTTGACGTGCGCGTCGACGAGGCTCTGGATGACCTTGGTGATGCCGGTGGTCGACAGCTCGTCCTTGGTCTGCGAGGTGAACTGCGGCTCGGGAAGCCGCACGTGCACCACGGCGGTCATCCCCTCCAGGACGTCGTCCAGGGTGGGCGGCTCCTCCTTGGCCTTGAGCAGGCCGCGGGTGTTGCGGACGGCGTCGGCGAGGGTGCGCACCAGGGCCCGCTCGAAGCCCTTGCGGTGGGTGCCGCCGTGGGCGTTGCGGATGGTGTTGGTGAAGCACTCGACGGTGCGCTCGTAGCCGGTGCCCCAGCGGAACGCCACCTCGACCTCGGCGCGGCGCTGCACGTTGGACTGCATGACGCCGTTGGCGTCGGCGGCGTTCTCCCGGTACGTCCCCTCGCCGTTGACCAGCAGGATGCCGGAGACCGGCCGGTCGCCGGCCGGCGCGAGGAACTCGACCATGTCGCTGAGCCCGTTGGGGTAGTGGAACCGCTCCTCGACGGGCGCCTCACCGGTCAGGTCGCGCAGCAGGTACGTCACGCCGGGGACCAGGAACGCCGTGTTGCGCAGCTTCATCCGGACCGCGTCGACGTCCAGCGCCGCGCCGGTCTCGAAGTAGCGCGCGTCGTGCCACCAGCGGATGGAGGTGCCGGTGCGCTGGCCGCGCTTCATCGCCCCGGTCACCTGGAGCCCCGGTCCGGCGGTGAAGGGCGCGTCCGGCCCGGCGCCGTCGAAGATCCCGGGTACGCCGTGCCGGAACGACATGGCGTGGATCTTGCCGGCGCGGCGGACGGTCACGTCGAACCGACGGGACAGCGCGTTGACCGCCGAGGCGCCAACGCCGTGCAGGCCGCCGGAGGTCTTGTAGCCGGAGCCGCCGAACTTGCCGCCCGCGTGTAGGCGGGTCAGCACCAACTCGACGCCGGAGATGCCGGATTTGGCGTGCACGTCGGTGGGGATGCCCCGGCCGTCGTCGTCGACCTGGACCGAGCCGTCGGGGTGCAGGATCACCTCGACGTGGCTGGCGTGGCCGGCGACGCCCTCGTCAGTGGAGTTGTCGAGGATCTCGTTGACGAGGTGACCCACGCCACGGCTGTCGGTGGAACCGATGTACATGCCGGGCCGCTTACGAACGGCGTCCAGCCCCTCAAGGTGGGTGAGGTCATCGGCCCCGTACAGGGTGTCAGGCTCTGCGGTCAACTGGTCGTACTCCCCGGTCTCGGCGGTGTGGTGCGGCGTCCCAACTGTCGGTCGGCCGGCGCGCGCCGCAGCGAGCCTAGCCCGAGACTGAGACAACTCCCGGAGCACCTACGCGACCCGCCGTGCTCGACCCGACGAACGTGAGCCACCGAACAGCCGCACAGTGAGCAGGGGACCACGCAGAGATACCCACCTCGGTACGATTCCTCACTTGCGGGGACGACGGACGCGGGGAGGCGGCCGGGGTGGACGACACGACACGCGACGCCCTGCGGCGCTCGGTCGGTACGCGTGCCCGGCGTTGGCTGCTCGCGGGCACCCTCCTGGCGGGGCTGCTCACCGCCGTGGCGCTCGTCGCGACCGCGGCGCCCGCCGATCGGACGTTCGTCGACCTGTCGGGTGCGGTCCAGAGTCTGCTGTCGGTGGCGACGCCACTGTTCGGCATCCTGCTCGCGCACGATCCGCGCCGGGAGTCCGCCGGTGTTGTCCCGACGGCGCTCGGAGTGCTGCTGCCGGCCGTCGTGATCGGGGTGGCCGGTGTGGTGATCTGCGCCGCGACGCTGGCGCTGAGCCCGGCCGACGGGGCGGCTGACCCGTGGCGGCACGCCGGCACGGTCGCGGTGGGCAGCGTGCTGGTGCAGGTGGTCGCCGGCCTGGTCGGCACCGGGCTCGGTCTGCTGCTGGGCTCGCGGGTGGTCGCGTTCCTCGCCACGATCGTCCTCCCGCTGGGCCTGTTCGGGCTGTTGGAGGCCGTCGACGCGCTGCGTCCGGCGCTGCCGTGGCTCACCCCGTTCGGCAGCGTCCGCAACCTGCTCTCCGGGGAGATGAGCGTGTTGCGGTGGGCGCAGTGGCTGTGCGTACTCCTGATCTGGGGTGTTGGTCTGAACGCGCTCGGCGCGGCCGTGCGCGGCCGGCGTCACCCCTGACGTAGTCGACGGTCCGGCGTTCATCCCCCGTCCAGAGTGGGCGCCCACCGCTGCGCCGACATCCACGTGTCGATCGTCGAAAGATTCTGTTACGGGCCATTGACGCCCGTTGCACGGGGGTGATCTGATCGCGCTCTCAGAGAATCTTTCATCTTTCGATGGATGGGAGCCCCATGCCCAGGTTCCGCCGCACCGCGCTCGCCGCGGCACTCACGATCGTCACGGCCGCGCTGTCGACCGCCGTCGCGCTGCCCGCCCCCGCGACCGCCGCGCTGCCCACCGCAGCCGTGGCGCTCGGCGACAGCTTCATCAGCGGGGAGGGCGCCGGCGCGTACACGCCGGTGGTCGACGCCAACGGGGTCACCCAGGGCTTCCCCGGCTGGTCCGCCCCGAACAACAACGCGTACTTCTGCCACCGGTCGGCCAACGCCTCGCTGAACCAGGCGAACCTGCCGGGCATCCAGAACCGGTTCAACCTGGCCTGCTCCGGCGGCCAGCCGCACGACATCGCGACCGCCTCCCAGGCCCGGACCAACGGCCGTACGGTGGCCGCGCAGCTCGACCAGCTCCGTGCCGTCGCGCAGACCCAGGACATCGACCTGGTGCTGATCGGCCTCGGTTCCAACAACAGCTCGTTCACCTTCGGCAGCGTCGCGGAGACGTGCGCCAACCGGTTCATCGCCGACGCCTGGACCGGCTGGTGGGAGTTCTGGGCGTACCTGAACGGGCCGGTCGAGCAGAAGCCGTGCAGCGACGCCGACCTGGCCACCGCCGCGCAGCTCAGCGCCGCGACCGCGGAGACCACCGCCGCCGTACGCCAGATCCTCACCACCCTCGACCAGGTGGACGCGGACGGACAGCACCGGGTGGTGTTCCAGGACTACACCAACCCGCTGCCGCAGGAGCTGAACGCGGCGTTCCACGAGGAGGACGGCCGCGACGACACCCGGGACAAGTTCCGTGACCTCGGCGCCGAGCGGTACGCGGCCGGCTGCCCGATCCACCGGGCCAGCCTCGCCCCCGGGCACCGCTTCTCGCAGGGACTCGGCGGCATCGTGAAGTCCACTCGGGACACCCTGGCCGCCGAGTTCCCCAACGACGACCTGGTCTATCTGAACGTGCAGCGGGCCTTCGACGGCGCGCGGCTGTGCGAGTCGACGTCCAGCCCGGCCGGCGCGCTGGCCACCCCGATCCGGTTGCAGGACGGCGCCACGGGCACCTTCGTGACGAGCCTCGCCGGTAAGGACAAGATCGCCATCCAGCGGATCGCCAACACCTGCGTCAGCTACTTCCAGACGTGCCAGGAGTCGTGGCACCCCAACGCCACCGGGCACCAGGTGCTCGGCCAGTGCCTCGCCGGCGCGGCCGTCACCGCCGCCCGCGCGGTGTCGTGTGTCCGTGCGAGCAACGGGGCGATCTCGGTCTCCTGACCGGTCTCGCCACCGGAGGCCCCGTCATCCGACGGGGCCTCCGTCGTGTCGACTCAGTCCTCCTGCTCGACCGGCGTCCGTTCGCCGTCGCGCTCCACCTCGATCGGCGCGTGGTCCTTGCGCGGCGCGACCTCGGCGGTGGTGCGGTGCGGATCGTTGTCCGGGTGCATGAGCACCGCGTCGGTCTTGGGGGTCTTCTCGCGGACCTCGTCCGGCTGCGACATGCCGTTCCCCTCTCCGTCGGCGTCCGCCTGACCTACCCACCGCCGCGCCGACGACTCCTCGGCGAAGACGGTTCGGCCCCCGAAGCCCGAATGTCCCCGTCGCGGGGATCGACCGGCGGACGACGGGGTTAGCCGTCCGGGCGACGGGTAAGCCGCCTCGCCCGACACGGCGGAAGGGGATCACACATGTCCGAACGACACACCGCACTGCGCTCGATGCACGATCTGGGTCTGGCGGCCTGGTTCGGCGGCTCCCTCATGGGTGCCTTCGGCGTCAACGGCGCGGCAGCGAAGATCAACGACTCGACCCAGCGGCTCCCGGTCGCCTCGGCCGGATGGTCCAAGTGGACACCGGTCAACGCGGCCGCGATCGGCGCGCACCTCGCCGGCGCGGTCGGCGAACTTGTCACCGAGAGCCCGCGGGTGGCGGCCCAGCGTGGAGTTGGCCGCGCCAGCGCCATCAAGACGGCGCTGACGATCGGCGCGCTGGCCGTCACCGGCTACAGCCGGTTGGTCGGTATGCGGTTGGAGAAGGCGGGCGGACCGCCGGTGAGCGGCGCCACCGAGCCCAACCACCAGACACCGGCCAGCGTCGCCTCCTCGCAGCGGCAGATGAAGCTGCTCCAGTGGGCGATCCCGGCGCTGACCGGATCGCTGGTCGTGGTCACCGCGTACATGGGTGAGCAGCAGAAGCCCGGTCAGGTGCTGCGGGGCCTGATGAGCCGTGCCGGCGGGATGCGCAGCGCCCCGATGGGCCTGGCCAAGATCGGCATGAGCGTCGGCGGCAAGCGCCAGATGGCGATGGCCGGACGCTGAGCGTCGGGCCGGCCGGGGCCCCGCCGGACCGTCGACGGCGGGACGCCGGCCGGCCCTGCGCCGCGCGGCACTTCGGGGTGGGCACGGGTCGCACCGGCGCCGGCCCACCCCGCGCCCACGCCCGGTGGACAGGACCGGGAGGGGCAACCCGTCCGTCGACAGCGGCGGACCGACCGAAGAGGTGGCCATGACGGCACACGAGGGACGCGGCGGTGACCGGCTCGAACCGGAGGCGACCAACCCGTGGGGAACCAGCGACGGCCTCGACGCCGACGCGCCCTGGGGCGCGGGCGACGACGCCCCGATGGACGAGGGCAGCGAGGAGACGGCGGTGCCCGAGGGGCGGCGCGGTGAACGGCGGGCGGGCTTGCCGGACGGGCAGAGCGGCCCGGCCGGACGGCACGGCTTCGGCTCGGTCGAGCCCACCCGCACCACGATGGCGGGGCCGGGCGCGCCGCCCGATCCCGCGCCCAGCGGACGGACGTTCCCCGACGAGGCGGAGGTCACCGACCGGTCCCAGGACGCGCTGCGCAGCCGGGGTCGCCGCTCCTGAGCAGCGGCCCCGTCAGGTGCGCCGGACGTGGGCACCCGCGAAGGCCGTCGGTCAGCCGCGCGACGCCGCGACGGCCGGACCGTCGGGCGTCCGACGCGGCCCCACGGGCACCGGTGTGTCGCCGAGCATCGTCTCGGCGAGCAGCTGCGCCAGCCGCGTCGCGTCCCGCTGGGCCTGCCCGGCGCAGCAGTTGTTGAACAGCACGTGCAGGTCGTCGACGTCCCCGGCCAACCCGGCCAGCCGTTCCGCCCAGGCGCGTAGCTCCTGCTCGGCGTACGCGTAGCGGAACTTGTCCTGCTTGTCGCCGTCGCGCCACGCGTCACTGTGGCCGTGGAAACGGACGATCGCCGGCTCCGCCGTCCGCACCAGGATCGGCGGCACCGACGAGGGGTGCCCCTGCGGCATGTCGACGCAGACCAGTGAGAGGTCGTGCGCGCGCAGCAGATCCAGGGTCGCGGTCGTGGCCGCGCCGTCGAACCAGGACCCGTGCCGCAGCTCCACCGCCACCCGCCACGGCCGGCAGCGCTGCGCCAGCTCCACGATGCGCCGCTCGGCGGCGGCGCTTCGGGCCAGCCAGGGCGGAAACTGCAGGAGCACAGTGCCCAACTTGCCGGCGGCCGCGATCGGGGCCAGCGCCGCCCGGAAGCGGGACCACAGCTCCTCGTACGCCTGCTCGGGCAGGTCGCGGCGACGGACCCGGCCGGGGCCGGCGGTCGGCCGCAGGTCGCGTGGCAGCGCGGCGACCGGCGTGGGATGCCCGGTGAAGAGGCTGAACGCCTTGACGTCGAAGGTGAAGTCGTCGGGCGTGGCGTCGACCCAGCCCTGTGTCGTCTCCGGGACCGGGACGGCGTAGTAGGAGGTGTCCACCTCGACGAGCGGGAACCGGCCCGCGTAGAAGGCCAGCCGGCCGGCCGGCGTGTTGGCCGAGCGGGGATACCAGCCGGAGCGCAGCAGCGACTGGTCCGCCCAGGACGACGTGCCCACCTTGATGACACCCATGTCATTCAGTGGACAGTCCCGCACCGCGATCGGCAACCGCTGACGCCCGATGCCCTCGTCGTGTCCGACCTGGAAGTGTCGGTGCCCGGTCCTAGGCTGCGGCTGACGGACTTCGAGGAGAGGGCGACACCATGACCAGCACCGCGCAGCTCACCGGGGAACGGGCCGACCTGTTGCAGACGCTGCGCCGGCACCGGGGCTTCCTCCTGCAGACCGTCGACGGTCTGACCGACGAGCAGGCCGCCACCCGCAGCACCGTGAGCGAGCTCTGCCCCGGCGGGCTGATCAAGCACGTCGCGACCACCGAGGAGCGGTGGATGCTGTTCGCCGTGGGTGGCGCCGAGGAGATGCAGCGGGCCGAGATCGACTGGGTCGGCCAGTTCCAGATGTCGCCGGGCGAGACCCTGGCCGGGCTGGTCGAGCGGTTCCAGGCGGTGGCCGCGCACACCGACGAGCTGATCGCCACCCTCGACCTGGACGCGGCGCACCCGCTGCCGCAGGCGCCCTGGTTCGAGCCGGGCGCGAGTTGGACGGTGCGTCGGGTCCTGCTGCACCTGATCGCCGAGACGTCCCAGCACGCCGGGCACGCCGACATCCTGCGGGAGGCGATCGACGGGGCGAAGACCATGGGCTGACCCGCGATCCGGCGGTCACCGGCCCGCGTGCACGTCGTGTTCCTCGTCCCCCCGCGCGAGCGGATGTGACATCGCCCGCCAGAGCGGCGCTGAGGGACACGAGATGAACGCGGACCGGATCGACGGGAAGACCGCCGAGCAGCTGCTCGGCGGTCTTCCCGTCGACGAGTCCGCCGGCACGCATCCGGTCGGGCTGCTGCTGACGGCGGCCCGCGCCGCTGCCCGGCCCGGCGAGCTGGCCGGTCTGGGCAGCGCTGTGCGGGGCTTCCGCCAGGCCCAGGCACACCGCCACCGGTCTCCCCCGGCCCAGCGGGACGCGCCCGTGCAGGAGCAGGGCTCGACGGCTGCCGATCTCAGGACCGGAACGGGGACGTCGGGGGCCTGACCGGCTGGGTGGAGCGCTCGCCGGCGTACGCGTCGGTGCGGCCCCAGCGCCCGGGAACGCCGAGCAGGTCGACACGGCCGAACCCCGCGGGCAGAGCGGGCCTGACCAACAGGTCCTCACCGGTGGGTCGCAGACCCAGCAGGGTGCCGAGCAACATCAGCAGGCCTCCCGAGGACCACGACTTCGGGCGTCCGGCCGACGGCAACTGGACCGGATACTTCGTCAAGCTCCGTTCGTAGCCGGCGATCAGCTCGGGTACCGCCCCGCCGAGCGTCTGGGCCAGGTCGAAGATGCCCTTCGCGATCCGGGCCGCGTGCGCGTCGAACCGGTAGTGCCGCAGCCCGGCGGCGATCAGGGCGTTGTCCGACGGCCACACCGCCCCCAGGTGCGACCCCACCGGGTTGTACGGGCGCTGACCGGCGGCGTACGTCCGCACGCCCCAGCCGTTGAAGAGCTGGGGCCCCAGGAGGTGCTCGGCGACCGCCTCGGCCCGATCGTCCGCGACGATCCCGCTCCACAGCAGGTGCCCGATGTTTGACGACAGGGCGTCGACCGGTTCGCCGTACGGGTCCAGCGCCAGCGCGTAGTACTCCCGGTGGGGCAGCCAGAAGTCCCGGTTGAACCGCTCCTTCAGCGCCGTGGCCTCCCGGTCGAGACGGTCGGCGTACTCCGGGTCGCCCCAGAACTCGCGGGCCAGCCGGGCGCCGCGCCGCTTCGCGTCGTACGCGTAACCCTGCAACTCACAGGTGGCGCGGGGGAACTCGGGCAGCCGTCCCTGCGCGTCGATGATCGCGTCCGAGGAGTCCTTCCAGGACTGGTTGACCGCGCCGACACGCTCATTGCGGCGCTGGTAGCGCACGTAGCCGTCGCCGGTCATGTCGCCGTACTCGTCGATCCAGTCCAGCGCCATCCGGGCCGGCTGGCGCAGCTCGCGGACGAGCTGGGCGTCACCGGACCAGCGCTCGTACTCGTCGAGCAGCACCACGAACAACGGGGTGATGTCCGCGGCGGCGTAGTACACCGCGCTCGGTCGCTCACCGAAGACGCTCGACTCGCCGTAACGGAGCTCAGAGACGATCTTGCCGGGCTCCTCCTCGCGTTCGTCGTCGAGGTGCCCGCCCTGCAGCAGGGCCAGCATCCGCAGCGTGGCCGGCGTCAACTCCGGGGTGAAGGCCAGCGTCTCCAGGCAGGTGATGATGCTGTCCCGCCCCAGGAAGGCCATCGACCACGGGAGGCCGGCGACCGGCACACGCTCGGCGGTCGACAGTGGCCGGTACCGCAGCGCGGCCAGGTCGGCGAGGCTCCCCCGGTACATCTCCTCCAGGCCCCCGCGCTCGGCCACCAACCGCGGCGCACGGTCCAGCCAGGCCGCCAGGTCCTCCCGCATCCCGGTGCGGACGGCCCGCTGGTGCGCATGGAGGCTGGCGCGCATGTCCTGGCCGCCCTCCCCGACGACGGTCAGGACGACGTGCAGGTCGGTCTCCCAGCGCCCGTGCGGGGGGATGCGGATCCGGAACGTCATCCCGCCCTCGTCGACGTCGACCGCGGCGGTGCTGCTGACCGTCGTCTCCCGGACGAACCGCTGCCGCTCGTAGCGCAGGGTGAGCCGTTGGCGCGCGGAGTCGACGTCGACCCGTACGTCCCGCCGCCGCAGGTTCCCGATCTCGGTGATGTCGGCGAAGTCGCTGCCCATCTCCATCCGTACGGTCAGCTCGGCGGGCTGCGGCGAGTGGTTCAGCACGGTGATCTTCTCGTGGAAGCAATCGTGGACCGAGCGGTGCCGGATGATCGACAGGTCGGCGTCGACGTAGTGGCTCGCGGCGCCGGGCACCAGGAAGAACCGGGTCTCGAAGTACGTCATGTCGTCCCGGGAGAGGGCGTTGATCCGCTCGCCGTCGACGGTCAGCACCCAGTGCGAGAGGAAGCGCGTGTCGAACGCGAAGAGCCCGACGGGCGCCTGTGGATCCACCTCGACGTCACCCTGGGCGTCGCTGATGGCGAACACGTTGCCGGCGAGGACGTGCACGAGCTCCTGCCTCATGGTTGGCCGCCCGGCCCGCCGGTCGCCGCCCGCCCGGCCGGCGCGCTCCGCCGGGCCAACGCGGCCCGCCCCAGCTCGCGCGGGTGCCGGGCGCCCCTCGGCCCCGGCAGGACACGCCGCAGCACCAGCAGCAGCCGCATGTCGCCCCGCAGGGTCAGCTCGTTGCGCAGCAGCGCCGTGCCCGGGGGCAGGTCACCGTTGACCAACTCGTCGAAGACCGCCCGGGGCGCGCGGACGACCAGGTCCGCGTCGTCGGCCGAGCGGCTGACCCGGATGTGCTGGTCCGCCACGGTCAGGTACCAGTGCTCGGTGTACCCGTCGTCGCGCAGGTCCAGCCGGAGCGTCCCGGCCATCGTCTCGGGCAGGTCGAAAGGCCGGCCCGTCTCCAGGTGCTCCAGGTAGCTCGTCGCCGTCGTGCCCATCACATCCCCTCCCGCATCCCCGCAGAGTCCCTCGCGCCAGGGTGATCGGGAGTCACCCGAATCGGGTGAACCCGCGAGCTCCGCGCCCCCGCGATCTTGCACTTTCGGTGGTGACATATCGGTCGAGAGAACGCGAATCGACAGCAGAAACTGCAAGATCGCGAGGGGACTCGGGGGCGGGGAGGGTTGGGTTTGTTTGGCACGGGGGGTGGTGGGCAGGCACCGACGCCAGGACGGTGACGGCAAGGGGGGGTCGACATGCGGGCGCTGCGGCTGCGGGAGTGGAAGTCGACACCGGAGCTGGTCGAGGTTCCCGAGCCGACGCCAGGTCCAGGTCAGGTGGTGGTACGGATCGGAGGCGCGGGCGCCTGCCACTCGGATCTGCACCTGATGGACGAGTTCGAGCCGGGCGCGATGCCGTGGAATCCGCCGTTCACCCTCGGGCATGAGAACGCGGGCTGGGTACACACACTCGGCGACGGGGTCTCCGGGTTGACGGTGGGGCAGCCCGTGGCGGTGTTCGGCTCGTGGGGGTGCGGCACCTGCGCCCGGTGCCGCCTCGGCATCGACCCGTACTGCGAGAACCCGGCCGGCGCGCCGGTGCCGAGCGGAGGTGGCGGGCTGGGCCTGGACGGCGGGATGGCCGAGTACCAGTTGGTCCCGGACGCGCGGCATCTCGTGCCGCTGCCGAACGGGCTCGACCCGGTGCACGCCGCCCCGCTGACCGACGCGGGTCTCACCCCGTACCACGCCATCCGGCGGTCGTGGCCGAACCTGCCGCCGGGCAGCACCGCCGTTGTGATCGGCGTCGGCGGGCTGGGACACGTCGGCGTGCAGATCCTCAAGGCGACCACGGCCGCGCGGGTGATCGCCGTGGACACCCGCGCCGAGGCGCTCGACCTGGCGCGGGAGTACGGCGCCGACCGCACGGTCACCCCGGGCCCCGAGGCCACCGAGGAGATCCGGCGGGCCACCGGTGGGCGGGGCGCCGACGTGGTGCTGGACTTCGTCGGCAGCGACGCCACCCTGACGCTCGGCGCGGCGGTGGCCCGCACCGTGGGTGATCTCACGATCGTGGGCATCGGTGGGGGCACGCTGGGAGTCTCGTTCTTCTCCGTGCCGTACGAGGTGAGCATCGCGACGACGTACTGGGGGAGCCGGCCCGAACTGGTGGAGGTGCTGGACCTCGGCGCGCGGGGCCTGGTCCGGCCGAAGATCACCACGTTCGCGTTGGAGGACGCGCTTGACGCGTACCGGCAGATGCGCGACGGGACGCTCGAAGGCCGGGCGGTGATCGTGCCGTGAGCCCGGCGGACGCCGGGCGTCAGCCGCGCTCGAGCAGGCCCCGGACGTAGGCGGCCTGGCCGGCATGCTGCGCGTCGTCGTCGGCGATGCTGACCAGCCGCACGCCGAGGCTGACCGGCGGGTCCCACGACTCGTCGACGATGCGGTCCAGGTCCGCCGGGCGCAAGCCGGCGAGAAACGATCGGGTACGCGCCGAGACCGCGCCGTAGTAGTCGACGAGCGCCTGCGCGCTCTCCGGCCGTACCCCTGCGACCTGGGCGGGCGTGTGACCGTAGCCGGTGTCGTGCGGGTCGGCGACGAGCCCGAAGCGCCCCGCCCAGTCGCCACCGGTCCAGATCTGCTCGGCGTCGAGCAGGTCGGCGACGTGGTGGTCCTGGACGCGGGTCAGGTGCCAGACGAGCCAGCCGATCGAGTTGGCCCCCTCGGCGGGCGCCCAGCGCAGCTGCTCCGGCGTGAGGCCGTCGACCGCCGCGCGGACGAGGTCGGGCAGCCGGTCGTACGTCTCGGTCAGCAGGTCACTCACGTCCACGGGTACGCCTCCTGGTGGGTCTTGGATCACCGTACCGCCGGCCACCGACGGCCGAACCTCGGCCGCTACCGTGATCACGTGGTCGCCGCGCTGGAGCTGTATCTGGACCCGGACGCCACGCGGCGGATCCGGGTGCTGTGGGACGCCCTGGAGGCCGAGGGTGTGCAGAGCATGCGCTCGCTGCTCCAGCAGCGCCACCGCCCGCACGTGTCCCTCGCGGTGGCGCCCCGTTTCGACCCGGAGCGGGTGGCCGAGGCGCTGAGCGGAACGGTCGTGGCGGCTCCGCTGCGCCTCGACTTCCAGCACGCCGGGCAGTTCGTCGGTCGGGTGCTGTGGCTCGGTCCGACGCCGACGGCGGAACTGCTGGCGCATCACCGGCTGGTGCACGGCCGGCTCGCCGCCGCCGGTATCGAACTGGTCGAGCACTACCAGCCGGGGCGCTGGGTGCCGCACTGCACGCTGTCCATGCGGGTGCCGAACACGCTGATGGCCGCCGCGGTGCGCCGCTGTCTGGAGGTGCTGCCGCTGACAGCGACAGTGGTCGGCGCGGCGCTCACCGACCACGCCCGTGGTATCGCCCACCCGCTGCGCTGAGCAGGCCCGACCGCGGGGCAAGTTGTCCGGTTTGGCGGGCCTGAGTCGGGAAACCGAAAACAGGGGGTGCGGACGCGGCCCGACGTGGGATGGTTCGACGTGGATGCCGTACCGGTGGCGACCCGCGTGCGCGGGTCGCCCGGCCGGGCGCGCGGGGCACACCGCGTCGCCCGCGACGGCTTCGACGACGAGAGGCAGGGCCCATGCAGGCTCAGCGCAGGCCACCGCGGAGCGAGCGGAGCCAGACCAAGCACGACCGCACCGGCGGTGGCCTGACCGGTGCCGCCACCCCGCTGACCATCTGGGCCGCCGCCGTGCTGCTCGGTCGCATCGGCGCCGGCGACGACGACCTCGAGGACGAGCGGCACATCCTGCGCGGCATCGAGTGAGCGTCGTTCACAGCCAGCCGCGGCGCTTGAAGACCAGGTAGAGGGTGCCGCAGACCAGCACCATGAGCAGGAGCGCGAACAGGTAGCCGAAGCGCCAGTTCAACTCGGGCATGTGCACGAAGTTCATCCCGTACACCGTGCCGATCAGGGTGGGGGCGAACAGGATCGCGGCCCACGAGGAGACCTTCTTCAACTCCTCGTTCTGCGCGTAGCTGGCGGCCGTGAGGCTGCGCATCTCCTCGTTCTGCTGCTGCGAGACCAGCGTGGCGTTGACGGTGAGGATGTTCTGCAGCAGGTGCCGGAACCCGTCCACCCGCTCCACCACCTGGGTGAGGTGGTCGATGACGTCACGCAGGTAGCGGCGCAGCTCCTCGTCGGTGCCGTAGCTGCCGGCGCCGGCCGCCAGGGAGTCGAGCATGCCCAGCAGTGGGCGGGCGGCCCGCTGGAACTCGATGACCTCCCGGCTGAGCCCGTAGATGCGCCGGCTGGCGTTCGGGTCACCACCGAACACCTGGGTCTCGATCTCGTCGATGTCGTTCTCCAACCCGGCGACCACCGGCGCGTACCCGTCGACGACCTGGTCCAGGATCGCGTACAGCACCGCCTCGGGACCCCGGGCGAGCATCGGCGCGTCGGCCTCCATGCGACGTCGTACCGCGGCCAGGTCGGGCGCCTCTCCGTGCCGGACCGTGACCACGAAACCGGGCCCGATGAACAGGTGCAGCTCGGAGAACTCCACCTCCTCCCGCAGGTCGTCGTAGCGGGCGGCGCGCAGCACCACGAAGAGGGTGTGCCCGTACCGTTCCAGCTTGGGCCGCTGGTGCGCGTTGATCGCGTCCTCAACCGCCAGGTCGTGCAGACGGAACTCGCGCGCCAACGAGGAGATCTGGTCGATGTCGGGGCGGTACAACCCGATCCAGGCCATCGCGTGGTCCTGCGTCTGCAGGCAGGCGTACGTCTCGGCGAGACCGGCCGGTGAGGCGAACCGGTGTCCGCGGATGTAGACCGCGCTGTCCACCAGACGGCCGGTGGACGGGCTCCCCGGCTGTGCGGGCGGGACGGCCCCGACCCGGGCCTCGTGCTCGTCGAGCTGACGGCCGAAGCCGTCGCCCCGGCGGAAGCGGCGGCCACCAACCACGAGCCCGCTCCCCTCCCGGCGCTGCCCGGCCCGGGGTTCGGGACGGGGGCGCTGCTTCCCCGGTGCTTACGACCCGAAACCCGGGGCCCCGGGCCGGTGCACGCGACGGACGGTTTCCGCACACCGCCGGACGGATGGCGACCACACGGCGGATACTCGCGGTGACCATGGGCGGGACGGGGGTGACGCCGGTGGAGGTGAACAGGCGTGCCGGCCGGCGGACCGACCGGGTACGGCGCTGGCTGCTCGCCGACGAGTCGCAGCAGCCGGTGCCGCAGGGCCCCGGCGGGCGCCCACCCGAGCAGCGCCACCACCCGTGGTGGAAGGTGATGTGCCTGACCGGCGTCGACTACTTCTCGACGCTGGGCTACCAGCCGGGGATCGCGGCGCTGGCGGCGGGGGCGCTCTCGCCGGTGGCGACCCTGGTGCTGGTGCTGGTGACGCTGCTGGGCGCGCTGCCCGTCTACCGGCGGGTGGCGGTGGAGAGCCCGCACGGCGAGGGTTCGATCGCGATGCTCGTACGCCTGCTCAGCTACTGGCCGGGCAAGCTGTTCGTGCTGGTGCTGCTGGGCTTCGCGGCCACCGACTTCATCATCACCATCACCCTGTCCGCGGCCGACGCGACCGCCCACCTCGACGAGAACCCGTTCCTGCCCAGCGGCCTCAAGGGTCACGAGGTGGTCATCACGCTGCTGCTGGTGGCGCTGCTCGGCGCGGTGTTCCTCAAGGGGTTCGGCGAGGCCATCGGGATCGCCGTCGTCCTGGTCGCGGTCTACCTGACGCTGAATGCGGTGGTGATCGCCGACGCGCTGTGGCGGGTGGTGAGCCACCCGAGCGCGGTCGGGGACTGGACGAACGCCCTGACCACCGGACACGGGGATCCCCTGCTGGTGGTCGGGCTGTCCCTGCTCGTGTTCCCGAAGCTGGCGCTGGGTCTGTCCGGTTTCGAGACCGGGGTGGCGGTGATGCCGCACATCCGAGGGGACCGCCAAGACTCGGAGGACCGGCCGTTGGGCCGCATCCGGGGCGCGCGGCGGCTGCTCACCACGGCCGCCGCGACGATGAGCGTCTTCCTGATCACCAGCAGCGTGACCACCACCGTGCTGATCCCGCCCGAGGCCTTCCGGCCGGGCGGGGCCGCCAACGGCCGGGCACTGGCCTACCTGGCCCACCAGCATCTCGGCGGGGTGTTCGGCACCGTCTACGACCTCTCCACCATCGCGATCCTCTGGTTCGCGGGGGCGTCCGCGATGGCCGGGCTGCTGAACCTCGTACCCCGGTATCTGCCCCGCTACGGCATGGCGCCGACGTGGGCTCGCGCGGTCCGGCCGCTGGTCCTGGTGTTCACCGGCGTGGCGTTCCTCATCACGATCATTTTCTCCGCCAGCGTCGACGCGCAGGGCGGCGCGTACGCCACCGGGGTTCTGGTGTTGATCACCTCGGCGGCGACGGCCGTGACGCTCGCGGCGCGGCGGCGGCGTCAGCGCGGTCGCGCGGTCGCGTTCGGGGTCATCACGGTGGCGTTCGTCTACACCACCGTGGCGAACGTGGCAGAGCGGCCCGACGGCGTGAAGATCGCCGCCTGCTTCATCGGCGCGATGATCCTGGTGTCGGCGCTGTCGCGGGTGTCGCGGGCGTTCGAGCTGCGGGTCGACCGCGTCCAGCTCGACGAGCTGGCGAGCGCGATGATCGACGAGCGCTCCGGACGTCGCATCCGCCTGGTCGCGCACGAGCCGGAGCGCCGCGACCTCGCGGAGTACCGCGACAAGCTGGCCCAGACCATGGCGGACAACGACTTCCCCGACGACAGCGACGTGATCTTCGTCGAGGTCCGGGTCACCGATCCGTCGGACTTCGAGACGGGGTTGCTGGTACGCGGCAGCGTGGCGCACGACCGTTTCCCGGTGCTCAGCCTGGCCAGCTCCTCGGTGCCCAACGCGCTGGCCGCGCTGCTGTTGGAGATCCGCGACCGCAGCACGCGCCGCCCCCACATCTACTTCGAGTGGACCGAGGGCGGCCCGGCCCGCAACGTGCTGCGTTACCTGGCGTTCGGGCAGGGCGAGATCGTCTCGGTCACCCGGGAGATCCTGCGCCGCCAGGAGCCGGACCGGACGCGCCGGCCCCACGTGCACGCCGGCTGACCGGCTCGCCGAGCGCGGGTCGCGGCCGGTGAGGGTGGTCATATCGGCTGGACGACCGACCGGTGGCTGCTGCTAGCCTCGGCGCAGGTCATGAGTGCCAGCGCGAAGCCCCGGCTCGCTGGCCGGCAACCCTCCTCCGCGGTGGGGTGCCCCGGGTGAAGACCAGGCACCGGCGGGACGTCGGTGCAAGCGTGGCCTGGCACCCAGGTCAGCACCAAGACCCGGGAGACCGCATGCACATCCTCAGCCCCACGCCACCGGCCGTCCGGCGTACGCCGGCCCTGACCCGGCGCCGCCACGTGGACCTGATGCGAATGCGCAGCGCGGCGTGTACCGCCGCCTAAAGCGCTGACCCCTCCCCACCCCGCCCCACCCTTCTTCGCGTCGATCATGAAGTTGTTGCCCGCCTGACCGGCGTGTCGCGGCAATAACTTCATGATCGACGGGATCGACGCATCCCTTTGGAGTTAGTTATGCGTATTTCTTCTCGTTTTGTTGCTGTTGGGGTTTCTTTGTTGACCGTTGGTTTGCTGGGTGCTTGCTCGGGTGGAGGTGACTCTTCGGAAAGTGGCGGCGGGAACCCGTACGGTCTGGCGCAGCCGGGTGTGCTGCGGGCCGGCACGCTGACCGACGCCCCGCCCAACGTGTACCTCAAGGACGGCAAGTTCACCGGCTTCGACAACGACCTGCTGACCGCCGTGGCCGGCAAGCTCGGCCTGAAGGTGGAGTTCGTCGGCACCGACTTCTCCGCGCTGCTCTCCCAGGTCAACAACCACAAGTTCGACGTCGGAAGCTCCTCGATCACCATCACGGAGGCGCGCAAGAAGACCGTCGACTTCGGCAACGGGTACGACTTCGGCTACTTCGGGCTGGACGTGCCGGCCGGCTCGCCGATCAAGGGATTCGACCAGCTCACCGGCGAGCGTGTCGTGGTGGTGCAGGGCACCGTCCAGGACGACTACGCCACCGGCAAGCAGCTCGACCCGGTCCGCGTGCCGGACTACAACGGCGCGATCAACCAGCTCAAGGCGGGCACGGCCGACGCCTGGATCGCACCGGCCGAGATCGGCGAGAAGTCCGCCGCCGACAGCAACGGCAAGATCACCGTGGCGGCCAAGCAGCTCAGCCCGGCGCCGACCGCGTACGCCGTCGCCAAGGGCAGCGACAAGCTGCGCGAGGCGCTGAACAAGGCCCTCGACGAGGTCATCGCCGACGGCACCTGGAGCCGGTTGCAGGCGCAGTACTACCCGGGCCGGCCGATCCCGGCGGACTTCAAGCCGGGCAGCGGCAAGGCGACAGCCCCGTCCGCGTCCGGGTCGGCGCAACCGTCGGCGTCCGCGTCGGCCGCCTCCTGAGCGGCCGGCGGTGACGAGCGAGCAGGGCGGCAGGAGAGGCGAACGATGGATCCGTTGAGCACCCTCTGGGAAACGTTCTTCGACGTCGACGCGATGCGCGAGGCGTTGCCCGAGATGCTGACCGTCGGGCTGCCCAACACGCTGATCCTGGCGGTCTCCGCCGCCCTGCTCGGCACGGTGCTGGGTCTGCTGCTGGCCGTGGCCGGCATCTCCCGCAGTCGGTGGCTACGCTGGCCGGCGCGCGTCTACACGGACGTGTTCCGAGGGCTGCCGGCCGCGGCGACGATCCTGCTGATCGGCGTCGGGTTGGCGCCGCTGGGCATGCGGGTCTGGGGACCGGAACCGTACCCGCTGGGCATCCTCGCGCTGTCGCTGATCGCCGCCGCGTACATCGGGGAGATCTTCCGCTCCGGCATCCAGTCGGTGGAGGCCGCCCAACTGGAGGGCGCCCGGGCGCTCGGCTTCTCCTGGGCCGACGCGATGCGGCTGGTGATCATCCCGCAGGGCATCCGGCGGGTGCTGCCCGCCTGGGTCAACCAGCTCATCGCGCTGATCAAGGACTCCAGTCTGGTGTACTTCCTCGGCCTGGTGGCCAGCCAGCGCGAGCTGTTCCGGATCGGGCAGGACTACGCGGCCACCACCGGGAACGAATCCGCGCTGCTGCTGGCGGGCCTGTTCTACCTGGCGTTGACCGTCCCGCTGACCCACCTCGTCAACTGGATCGACCGGCGGCTGCGCCACGGCCGCCCGGCCACCGCGCCGGACGACGAGGACGACGACACGGCGCTGCCCGCCACGACGCAGGGAGACCGGCGATGACCACGACCTCGGTGAGCGTGCAGGCGCGCGACGTCCACCTGGCCTTCGGGCCGAACCGCGTGCTGCGCGGCGTCGACCTGACCGTGCCCCGCGGCGCGACGGCCTGCGTGATCGGACCGTCCGGTTCGGGCAAGTCCACCCTGCTGCGTACGCTCAACCGCCTCATCGAACCCGACCGCGGCGACGTGCTGCTGGACGGACGCAGCGTGCTGCGGGACGACCCGGACGCGCTACGCCAGCGGGTCGGCATGGTGTTCCAGCAGTTCAACCTCTTTCCGCACCTGAGCGTGCTGCGCAACGTCACGCTGGCGCTGCGCCGACTGCGCAAGCTCGGCCAGGACGAGGCGGTCCAGGTCGCCCGCGCGCAGTTGGAGCTGGTGGGGCTCGCCGGCAAGGCCGACGCCCGGCCCGCGCAGCTCTCCGGCGGTCAGCAGCAGCGGGTGGCGATCGCCCGGGCGCTGGCGCTGCGACCCGAGGTGATGCTCTTCGACGAGGCCACCTCGGCGCTCGACCCGGAGCTGGTCAAGGGGGTCCTCGGGGTGATGGCCGACCTGTCCGCCGCCGGAATGACCATGGTGGTGGTCACCCACGAGATGGGCTTCGCCCGGCAGGTCGCCGACACCGTGGCCTTCATGGACCGGGGCGTGGTGCTGGAGGCCGGCCCGCCGGAGCGGATCTTCGAGGGGGCCGAGCATCCCCGGCTGCGAAGCTTCCTCGCCCAGGTGCTCTGAGGAGACCGCTCAGCCAGCCTGGTGGCGCAGGTGCGCGGCGAACGCCTGCAGGTCGCCGAGCAGTTCCAGGATGGCGTTGCGGTAGGCCACCGACGCCCACAGGTGCAGCTCCTCGTCGTCCAGCCCGCCGAACGCGAGCGACAACGCCTTGCGGCGACGCCGGTCGAGCACCTTGTGCGGGCGCGCGAGCAGGTCACCCTCGCGCCGCAACGCCTGGAGGTAGGCGGCCACCGCCTCCTGGTAGTGCCGCCCGGCGACCCGTTCCAGCAGGGTGAACTCGAAGACGTTCAACGCCGCCTCGGAATCCCAGTACGCGCTGTCGCGCACCGGCGCGCTCGCCACGTGCCGGCCCATGGCGTGCCGGGCCTCGTAGAGCAGCAGCACACCCCGGCCGGTGGTGCTCAGCGGCCGGCGCGGCGTCGGCAGCCGCAGCGTCCGCACCGGCGCGGCGGCTGTCAGGTCCACCGCACCGGCGTACGTCGGCAGGCGCTGCGTCGTCGACGCCGGCTCGGGCAGCAGGCAGGCCAGCTCCTGGTAGGGCACCGGGCCGCCGGAGGGCAGGGCGCGTACGGTCGCCTCGTGCAGCTCGCCGAGCGGCCGGTCGTCCGGGGGACGCCCCGGCGGCAGCGTGAGCACGAGGCCGTTGGCGCCGGGCACCGGCACGCCCAGCACGCAGGAGTTACGCAGGAACGCCCAGGTCGCCGCCGCTTCGCGGATGCCACTCGCCACGGCCTGCGCGTCCGCCCGCCAGTCCTGGGCGATCCGTAGCCGCCGCGCCAGGTCGGCGGTGGCCGCGCCGTCGTGCGGATACAGCTCCCGAACGGCCCGGGGCAGCGACCCGGGGCGCAGCGCCAACGGGTCACCGGTGGGCGCGGGCACGGCGTGCCTCGGGCAGTCGGCGTCGGAGTGCGGGTCACCGTCGACCGCGTGGCAGTCGCCCAGCCAGCTCGCCCCGGGTGGTCCTGGCGGGCGGGCGAACGCCAGGTGGGGCAACCGTCCGGTACGCAGGACCGTCTCGTACTGCGGCCGGGCGCGACCGGCCCGCAGCCCGTCCAGCGGCAGCACGGGGGCGAGGGTCACCACGGCGGCGAGGACGACGCAGTGCGGGCAGGCGTCGCGGACGCGGTAGCGCCGGAGGTGGTCCACGCCGGGCTGTTCCCACTGGACGCCGACGACGGCACCCTCCTGCGCCATCAGGTAGAGAAACTGGGTGGCGACACGCTCGCGGGTGACCGAGGCCAGCTCGTCGAGGAACTGCCGCTCGGTGACCACCCGCGGCTCGGCCGCGCTCGCCCCGCTGGTCATGGACACCCCCACCCGGACCGAACGCATCGACGATCGCCGAATGGCTTTCACCGTACCCGCCGACGAGCGGCTCGAATGCCCCGTACCCGGCCGAGCCCATGTCACCAATCCGTCACGGGATACCGCCGCTGGTCACTCGTTCGGGTTGCGGCCCAGCAGTCGGATCTCCTCGTTGTCCAACGCCGACTGGAGCTCCTGGAGCACCAGGTCGTCGATCTCCCGGTTGTCGCGCAGCCGCGTCAGCTCCCGTCGCTTGTGGGCGAGGACGCCGAGACGCAGCCGGAGCTCCAGCTTGCGCTCCTGAGCGGTCCGACCACCGGTCTCGTTGAGGTCGGCCAGGTGTCGCTGGTACTCGGCGCGCAGCCGGCGTACGGCCTCCTCCTCGGCCCCCACCTTCTCGGCGACTCCGGGCAGGGCGTCCAGGCCGGCCTGGGTAGCACGGCGGCGGGCGTGTCGGGTCTCGTCGACGCGCTCGGGGTCGCCGGACAGGCCCGCCCAGCGCACCACCAGCGGCAGCGTGGTGCCCTGCACCAGCATGATCAGGACGATCACCAGCGCCGTGACGAAGATGATCAGATCTCGCTCGACCACCGGACGACCGGAGACCGTCATCGTCGGCACGGCCAGCGCGGCGGCGAGCGACACGGCGCCCCGGAAACCGGACCAGCCCGCGACCGTGCCGACCCGCCAACTCGGTGTCGTGCGCTCCTGCTCCGCCATCCGAAGACGCCGCAGCCGCACCGACTGCGACGTCAGGTAGACGAAGCCCAACCGAGTGAGCACCACGGCGAGCGTCACCGCGAGCACGATCAGCACGGCCCTCGGGGGCGAGGTGCTGACGATGCCGCGCACGGCGCGGGGAATCTGGGTGCCGAGCAGCACGAACAGGCCGCCGTTGATCAGGAAGGTGGACAGGTCCCAGAACGCGTACGCCAGCACCCGGGAGCGGGCGCGGATCACCCGTGGGCCGGCGTACGCGAGCACCAGACCGGCGACCACGACGGCCAGCACACCACTGGCGTGCACCGCGCTGGCGAGCAGGAAGGCGGCGAACGGCGTCAGGACGCTCAGCGCGCCCTCGCGCAGCGGATCGTCGAGCCGCTTGCGGATCAACACCACGATGACGCCCACCAGCAGACCGGCGACCACCCCGCCGAGGCTGGCCCCGACGAACTCCTCGCCGATGCCCAGCGCCCCCGGTTCCCCGCGCTGGGTGAGCAGGCCCACGGTCACCGCGAAGATCACCAGGGCGGTTCCGTCGTTGATCAGGCTCTCGGCGTGCAGGGTGGTGAGGAGCTTGCGGGGCAGCCGCTTGGCCAGACCGGTGACCGCGGCGGCATCGGTCGGCGCGAGGACCGCGCCGAGCACCCAGGCGGCGGCGGGGTTCACGCCGAACGCCTGGGCGGTCAGGGAGACGGTGATCATGGTGAGGACCACGAGCACGACGGCGAGCAGCCCGATCACCGGCAGGTTGGCCCGGATCTCCCGCAGGCTGATGGTCAGGCTCTCCCGGTAGAGGATCGCCGGCAGGAAGATCAGCAGTACCAGGTCCGGTTCCAGGACCAGGTCGGACAGCGGCGGCGCGAGCCCGAGCAGCACTCCGAACGCGATGAGCAGCACCGGCGGCGCGACCCGGTAGCGGCCGCCGAGGGTGGTGCCGATCAGGACCGTGACGCCCAGCACCACGATCAGCACGAGCCCCTGCACGGCGTACCCCCTAGATCCCCGATTGGCGGCGCAGGCCGGTGGTTCCATCTGACCGCACACCGGTTGCCGGTTCCACCGGAACCGGCAAGTCGCCGGCTGCCGAGCGCGGCAGTGCTCAGGTCGGGTCGACTGCGCGGACGCGCGCGGTGAGCAGGCGGGCGGTGCGGCGGTGCGTGCCGGCCTCCTCGTCGTGGCCGAGCGCGGCGGCGAGATCGGCCAGGTGCCCGGCGACCGGTCCGGCGGTGAGCACGCCGCTGCCGGCGGCCAGTTCGGCGGCGGCCGGCCGGAGCGCGGCGGCGGCGCGCTCGATGGCGGGCCGGTCGTCCAGGGCGAGCGCAGCCCGGGCGACGAGGCACAGTCGCACCTCGCGCAGCAGGTCGTGTGGCCCGTCCGGGACGGCCCGCAACGCCGACACGGCGGCGCCGCGGTCACCGGAGTGGGCGAGCAGCAGCGGTCGGACCCACGGCTCGTGCGGGCCCCAGTCCAGCCCCGCCCAGTCCTCGTCGCCGAGACCGTCGACCGGCCGCCCGTCGGCCGGGACCAACCGATCACCCGACGGCTCGGCGACGGCGTCGGCCAGGCGCAGGCCGAGCAGCGCGAGCGGCAGCAGCCCCTGGGCCAGGCCCGGCATGCCGTCGGTCGGCAGCCGCTCGGCGGCGCTCCGGTACGCGGTCACCGCCGCGCCCCGGTCACCGACCCACGCCCGGCGCAGCGCGGCGTACCAGCCGGTGAAGACACCGACGAGCGGCAGCTCGTACCGCTGCGCCAGGCGGTCGGCGGCGCGCGCGTGCTCGTCCGCGCCGGTCCGGTCGGCCCGCGCGCAGCACGCCTGGAGCAGGATGAGGTGGCCCAGCACCTCGAAGGTCACCAGGTGCCGCCGGGCGGCGAGGTCGACCAGTTCGGCGCCGATCCGGGCCCGGGCGTCGGCCAGCCCGACGCGGTCGAAGGCGTGCATGAAGCGCGCGTTCAGCGCGAAGGCCAGCAGCCCGGGGTCGTCGAGGGTCCGGGCGATCCGTTCGGCCTCGACGGCGGCGCGGCGGCCACGGTCATCGGTGACGCCCCGCAGTTCCAGCGCGAGGGTGCTCAGCAGCCGACTGCGGTGCGCCGATCCGGACGGGCCGAGGCCGGTCAGGGCGTGCTCGGCGGCGCGGACGATCCGCCCGGAGAGCGGGTCGTCGTCGTTGCGGGTCCAGATGGCGGGCACGTCGAAACCGGCCAGCACCTGGGCGGTCAGTCGGGCGTCACCGAGCGCCTCGGCGTCGGCGATCGCCTCGGCACGGTGACGCCGCGCCTCGGCCAGCCGACCCGTCACCGCCAGCGAGCGCCCGAGGCCGAGCAGAGCCGTCAGCCGCTCGCGCCGCTCGGTCCCCCCGGCCCGGTCGTACGCCTCGACGACCTGCGCCCACAGCCGGGTGGCCTCGTGCGGGTTGCCGCCACGTTCGGCCCGTTCGGCGGCGGTACGGGCGTAGTCGGCGGCCCGGCGGGCGGCCGTCGGCCCCCCGGCGGACAGCAGGTGGTGGGCGAGCGTGGCGGGGTCGACGGGCTGGTGCCGCTGCAACGCCTCGGCCACGGCGGCGTGCCAGGCGGCGCGGCGCGGCGCGGACAGGTCGGCGTAGAGCGTGTCGCGGACCAGGATGTGGGTGAACCGTAGCCGCCCGTCGGACGCCTGCTCGGTCAGGAAGCCGGCCTGCAACGCGCGGTCGACGGCGTCCAGCAGCACCGCCGGGTCGTCGGTCAACGCGCCGAGCACGGCGAGGTCGACGTCCCGGCCGAGCACCGCCGCCTGCCGCAGCACGGTACGGGTTGGTGGGGGCAGCTGCGCGAGGCGGTGCCGGATGACGTCGCGCACCCCGGGCGGTACCGCCTCCAGCGCCGCGCCGCCCGCCTCGGCGTAGAGCTGGACCAGCTCCCGGACGAAGAACGGGTTACCCGCGCTGCGGCGGTGGATCAGCGCGACGGCGGGCGGGGTCAGTTCGGTGCCGGCGACGGCGCGGGCCAGTTCGCCGGTGGCTTCCAGGGACAGGCCTGCGAGGTACTCCCGAACGGGTTCGAGCCCGGCGGCGCGGGCCAGGGCGGCGGTCAACCCCCCGGTGATCTCGGTGGCCCGGTACGTGCCCAGGACCAGCACCGGGCCGGTGGCGGGTTGCGGCCCGGCGAGCAGTGCGGTGAGCAGGTCCAACGTGTCACCGTCGGCCCGGTGCAGGTCGTCCAGGACCAGCAGCAGCGGGCCCCGGTCGGCAGCGGCGGAGAGCACCGACGCCACCGCGCGGTGTCGGCGGAACCGGGCCACGGCGGGATCATCGACGCTGTCGGCGTCCGCCGCCCCGCCGTCGGACGACACACCGCCCGCAGAGGACGACACGCCGCCCGGAGTGGACGACACGCCGCCCGGAGTGGACGACACGCCGCCCGGAGTGGACGGCTCGTCCGAGCCGGTGAGCGCTTCGACGATCTGGGTCCACGGCCAGGCGGCCGGGGCGCCCTCGTACTCGGGGCTGCGGCCCCACGCCGTGGTCCAGCCCTCGGCGGCCAACTCTCGCGTCAGCGCCTCGGCCAGGGCCGTCTTGCCGGCGCCCGGGTCGCCGCTGAGCAGAGCGAGCGTGGGCCGCCCGGAACGGGTGGCGGCCTCGGCGGCACGCCGCAGCCGCTTCCGCTCCGCGTCCCGCCCGACGAACGGCCGTGGTGACGCCGATCCGCCGTCGGGGACGGCTCCGGCCCGGTCCGCAACGGCCACCGTGGGGGTGACGATGAGGTGTGGAGCCTGCGTGAGGATGTCGGCCTCCAGCCGGCGCAACTCGGGGCCCGGGTCCACCCCCAGCTCCGCCACCAGGACGGCGCGGGCCTCGCGCAGGGCGGCCAGCGCCTCGCCCTGTCGGCCGGCGCGGTACCGGGCCAGGGCGAGCAGCCGCCAGGCGTCCTCGCGCAGCGGATGGGCGGCGAGGTGGCCGGGCAGGTCGGCGGCGGCCTCGTCCGGCCGACCGAGCGCGAGCAGCGCCTCGGCCCGCCGTTCCACGGCGAGCATCCGCAGCTCGTCCAGCCGGTTGACCTCCGCCACGGCCCAGCCCTCGCCCATACAGTCCGCGTACGCGGGCCCACGCCACAGCCCGAGCGCCGCGTCCAGCGCCGCGAGGGCCGGCGCGGGCAGCTCCGCCGTCAGGAACCGACCGGCCTCGCCGACCGCCGCCTCGAAACGGTCGGCGTCCACCGCGTCCGGGGTGGTCCGCAGCGCGTACCCCGAGGGCTCGGTGACCAGGAGGCCAGATGGCTGCCGGGGCGGCCGGTCGGGCTCCAACGCCCGGCGGAGGTCGGCGACGAACGTCCGGATCGCGCCCACCGCGCGCTCCGGCGGAACCTCCCACAGGTCGTCGACGAGACGTTCCACCGGCACCACCCGGCCACCGGCGATGAGCAACCGGGCCAGCACCAGGCGCTGCCGGTGCCCCCGCAGCGGAACCGGGCCGGTCCCGGCGACGGCGGTCACCGGCCCGAGCACGCCGAACGTCACCGGTGCCGTCGGCTGCCTGGTCATGGCCTCAATCTAGCCCGCACTGATCCGACACTGACCGTCCGCTGATCACCCCCGGGCAGGCTCGATGACGTACGCCGACGACGGGCATCCCCCCGCGCCGGACCCGCTCACCAGGAAGGCTCACCCGTGCAGCCGAGGATCAACGGATTCGACTACCAGCGCGTCACCGTCGCCGACGGCGTGACGCTCAGCGCCGCCGTGGGCGGCTCCGGGCCACCGATCGTGCTGTTGCACGGCTTCCCGCAGACCCACCTCATGTGGCGGCACGTCGCGGCCGACCTCGCCGCCGACCACACCGTCATCTGCCCGGACCTGCGCGGCTACGGCGAGAGCGACAAGCCCGTGGACGGCGACGGCACCGCGTACTCGAAGCGGACCATGGCCGCCGACGTCGTGGCGCTGGCCCACGCGCTCGGCCATGACCGCTTCGCCCTGGCCGGGCACGACCGGGGCGCTCTCGTGGCGTTCCGCGCCGGCCTCGACCACCCGGCGGCGATCAGCCGGCTCACCCTGCTCGACGTGCTACCCACCCTGGACATGTGGGATGTGCTGCACGGGGTCGACGCCTCCGTCGCCTTCCACCTCTACCTGATGGCGCAGCCGCCCGGCCTGCCCGAGAAGCTGATCGCTGGCAGCCCGGACGCGTTCTTCGGCCACTTCCTCGACGTCTGGACCCGGGACCCGGACGCGCTGCCGGCCGACGTGCGCGCCGAATACCTGCGCGCGTCGCGCGAGGCGGTGACCTCGATCGTCGCCGACTACCGGGCGTCCGCGGCGATCGACGTCGCGCACGACGAGGCCGACCGGGCGGGCGGCAACCGGCTGCGGATGCCGGTGACCGTGCTTCAGCAGGACTGGGGGGCCGCTCTCGGCTACGACGCGGCAGCCGTGTGGCGGGCCTGGGCGCCGGACCTCTCGCACCAGACCGTCACCTGCGGGCACTTCATGGCCGAGGAGGCGCCGGCCGTCGTGGTGGGGGCGCTACGCGGCCACGGGGAGTTGGATATCCGACACTGAATGTAACGAGCGGTCGAGGGGTGGCCGGGTTGCCGCAGACCGCCCGGCCACCCACCCCCGAATGCTCTGACCTGCGGAAATACGACGTTACACCAGGTGGACGCAAACCGGTCGGCGGTGATACACAGGCAGATATCGGCGACCAACGACGGCACGTCGGTCATCTCCTCGACCATCGTCTCTCCACCACCGCCGGTCCCGGACCAAGCCGCCCTCTCTGGTGGCCGGCAGGCGGCAGGGTCTTCGCCAGGGAGTTGCCGTGAGGTATCTGCGTAGCCGGTTCCACCAGCAGCCGTACGAGGTCGCTGTCCTGGGCATGGCGCCCGTCTGCGGCCTCCTCATGGTGCTCCTCGACGTGCGGCCGGCCTCCGTCCAGACGTCCATGCCCACGCCGCTGCAGGTCGCCTGGGAGATCGGTCTGATCACGGCGGGTGTCTGTGGGCTGCTGGGCCTGTCGTGGCCGGGCCGGCTCTCCACCGGGCTCGGCATGGAACTCGCGGCGATCCTGGTGCTCGGCACGATCACCGGCATGTACGCGGTGGCCCTGGTCGCCCTCTGGAGCCAGCAGTCCCTGGTCGCCTCGTCGTTCATCGTCGCGGTGACGGTCGGATCGCTGTGGCGGGCCTGGCAACTCGCCGTCGACCTACGCCGTCTCGTCCGTGCATGTGAATGTGTGAGCTACGAAGAACTACAGGGAAGTGCACCATGAACACCTCCCCCGCGCCAACCGCGCCGCACTGGGTGCAGGTGGCGCTCAGCGTGCTCGGCATCCTCGGCGGTTCGACCGGCCTGGCCGCGATCGCCACCGTGCTGGTCCAGCGAGGCAAGTTCAAAGCCGATGCCGCCGACACCCTCACCGAGGCCGCCCTCACCCTGGTGCAGCCGCTCCAGACCCGGATCACCGAACTGGAGGGCGAGGCGCTGCACGCCCGCACCGAGCTGGGGACGCTGCGCGAGCAGGTCAACCAGTTGCAGTTCGTCGTCCGCGTGCTGAACCGCACGTTGGACCGGTGGCGGGCGGCGATCCGCGCGCCGGACGCCACGCTGCGCAGGGTGCGCGCGGTGGTGGCGGAGTCCGACCGGATCCCCGAGTGACGCGCGCACTGTTCACTCCGCGTCGGTGCCGCGGAGCCGGCCGACGAGGTCACGTACGACCGCCCGGAACGCCGGGTCGGACTCGCCCGGGTGGTGCCCGCGCAGCGGCGGAGGCCGGCGCTCGCCGGGTGCCGGCAGCAGGCCGTCCGGATCCCGCAGCCGCCGGTCGACGCGACCGGCGGGGTCGGTGGGGTCCGGCGAAGGATCGCCGGGTCGGTGCGCGGCGAAGATCCAGCCGCCGACCGGATCGGTGTCCCGCCACAGGTTGACCCACCGCCATCCGACCCGCTCCCCCACCTGACGCAGCGTCCTGTCGTCGAGGTAGGCGGGGAAGAGCCGGGCGTAGAGGCGGTCCAGTGGGGAGCCGTAGGTCAGCAGCGCGACCCGTCGCCGCGCGGCCGGCGGCAGCCGCAGCACCGCGAGCGCCAGCAGCGCCGAACCGTGACTGTGCCCGCACAGCAGCACTCCGGCGTGCCGCTCGGCCAGGTGGCCGATCCGGTCGGCCAACTCCGGTACCGCCCGGTCGGCGTAGCTCGGCGGCGCGAACGGGTGGGCGGCCCGGGGCCAGAAGGTGCCCAGGTCCCACAGGATCCCGACGTGCCGGCGGAACCACGCCGTCCGGTACGCGAACAGGCCGCCGGACAGCAGCGCCAGAGCCACTGCGGCGACGAGGTAGGTGCCTCCCGCCAGGCCCATCCCGACCACACCGGCCGGTAGGCCGAGAACCCGCCACGCCAGCTCGTCCGGTTCGCGTCCGAACTGCCCGAGCAGACTCGTGGCCAGCCCGATCAGGGCGAGCACCGCGTAGGTGCCGGCCAACAGGCCCAGCCACTCGGTGAACCGCGCACGGGCCACGGCCTTGGTGACCTGTCGCAACCGCACGGTCGCCTCCGGCGGCGGCGCGGGAAAATCGCGGGTGGTGATCGTCGCCGCCGCGCTGCGGCGACGCCGACGCGACAGGAGGGTCAGCACCACACCCAACAGCACCGCCGCGTCGACGTGCAGGAAGAAGGCCAGCACCGTCCAGCGGTACGGCAACGGCGGCCCGCCGTCACCGCGATATCCGCCGAGCAGCACCCCGCTCTGGTAGACCAGGCCGGAGGCGAGAGCGCCAGCCAGGCCGACCGCGATGGCCGCGATGACCGCGGCGCCCGCGCCTCCCGGCAGCGCCCGGCGACCGCGAGCGCGACCCCGTCGCCCCAACACCAGTGCACTGAGCAACACCAGCAACGCCATCTGGCCGAACAGCGTGCCGCCCGCGATCCCGCCGTAGCCGGGGAGTCCGCCCGACGCCGGCCAGCCCCGCCCGTCGCCCGCGACGACGACGAGGGTCGCCACGGTCAGGGCGGCCGCCGCCACGGCGGTGGCGCGGGCGGTCACGGTCGCCGTCCGCGCGGTCGCGGCCCGGTCGATCAGGCCGGGGACGGCGAGCAGACCGACGCAGGCCACCAGGACCGCCGCGGTGGACGCCAGCAACAGGTTCGTCCCGACCGTCGCGCCGCCGGCCCGCCGGGCCGTGAGCAGCAGCAGATCGAGTACGCCGAGCGCGGCGGCGACGTGGATCGCCCGCAACCGCTCCACCAGCGGCTCCACGGCCCAGAGCGGGCTGCCGGACAGTCGGCGACGGCGGGTCCCGAGCAGTCGCAGCAGCCCCACGGCGGCGATCGGCAGCAACGCCAACACCGCCAGCCGCTGCCCGACGTGTCGGTCGTCCAGCCCGAACAGCGTGTCGAAGGGCGCCCGGCAGGGTGTCGCGCCGAGACAACGCCAGGCGAGCAGGTCGAGGGCGACCCCGGCGATGGACACCACGTACACCAGGGTGAGGTTGAGCGCGAGGAGCCGGCTGAGGACGGTGACTCCGGCGGCGCGCTCGCCGGTGGGTCGCATCCACGCCGCCGCGTTACTGAGCATGAACGGCAGCAGCAGGACCATGGAGATCGTCCGGGCCACCGTGTCCGAGGGCAGATCACCCCAGCGGTACGCCTCGAGCGTCAACCCGTCGGGGGCGTCGCGGCCCGGCCCATCCGGCCGGTAGAAGCCGCCACGATCGTCGCCCGCGACCTGGCGGGCCGACGCCGAGCCCAGAACGACCGAGGGTTCCGCCCCCGACACGCCGTGCACGCGCAACTCCACCACGTCGGCGGATCGTGGTGGGGCATCCCGTCGCGGTGCTGACATCGGCGGGTTACCCGGGCCGCCGGGGATCGGGCCTGCCGTCCCGCCTGCTGCTGGCGGCGGAGCGCCGGAGGCCGGGCGTCCCGTCGATCAGGACGATCAGCACCAGCACCCCGGCGACGACGGCGCTGTTGGCGACGTGCGGAAGCCGCTGGGTCGCGAACCCGAACCCGATGATCGCCGGCACGCCCACCAGGCGTGCCCAGGGCCGGCTGCCGTCGACCGCCCACGCGAGCAGGATCCGGGCGGTCAGGAACAGCGCCGGGCCGACGATGCCGAGGGCCAGTTGCGCCGTCTCCTCGGTGCGGGGGTTCTCGATCGTCATCTCCATGGCCACCGAGGTGGCCAGGACGCCGGCGATCATGAGCAGGTGCAGGTAGCCGGCGAGCAGCGCCAGCTTGCTGCCGGGCGGACCGGCCGCCATGATGCTCGCGCCCAGCCGCGAGCCGGCCGGCACCAGGTAGAGCCGGGCGAGGGCCACCGCGGTGACGAACGCCAGGGCGAAGGCCAGCGTGCTCTCGACGTGCAGGCCGGCGTCGCTGTAGGCGATGCCGGCGAACAGGATCAGCTCGCCCAACGCGATGATGAAGATCTGCTGGTACCGCTCGGAGAGGTGCTCACCGTTGACCTGGAGGTCCGGCCACGAGCTGCGCCCGAGCCACGGAAACGGCCAACGCAGCCGGGCCAGGGAGTACTCCAGCACCAGGGCGAGGGTCCAGAGCACCTCCCGGGCCGGCGCGACGGCCGCGCCCACCAACCACATCGCACCGGAGATCGCGAACCAGATCGCCACCCGCAGGCTCCGCAGTTGCAGCGGGTGCCCGCGCAGCGCCGGGATCAGCAGGGCGCCCCGGCCGACGTGGATCGCCACGTAGGCGCTGGCGAACAGCGCGGCGTGCGAGCCGAACGCGGTGGGCACGGCCGCGGCCATCAGCAGGCCGCCGAACATCACCCAGAGCAGGAGTACGACGATCAGCGGCGCCCGGGGGTCGAACCAGTCCGCCGACCACGCGGTCACGAACCACACCCACCAGATCGCCGCCAGCATCACCATGACCTGGAAGCCACCGTTGACGCTGGGGTCGTCGACCACCGCCCGGGACAGCCGGGTCAACGCGAAGATGAAGGCCAGGTCGAAGAAGAGCTCCAGGAACGAGGTCCGCCGGGGGTCCTCCCGCTTCTGGAGCAGCCGCCCGGGAAGCCCGTTCGCCATCGCCCCCCTTCCCGGACGTCACCCGCCGACCCAGTCGTACCATCCGCAGGGCCCCGCTCGGGCGGGTTCCGGGGTCAGCGGGCGATCAGGTCCGCCGCCACGTTCCAGAGGCGCTCGGCGTTGCCCGGGTCGAGGGCGTACGCCGCCACACCGGTGTAGTCGGCGGGTCGCTCGGTCCGGACCGGGGCCTCGGCGCAGTCCTCGAAGTAGCGACCGCCGACGCCGTCGAGCAGCGGGGACGCGGCGAGCAGCACCGAGGTGGCGGCACCCTGCTGCGGGGTCTTCTGCCGCTCCTTCGGGGTACGCAGCCCGCCGGTGTGCTTCTGCAGCCCGGTCGCGATCGCGCCCGGGTTCAAGGCGTTGGCGTGGATGCCCTCGGCGGCCCAGCGACGGTCGGCCTCGACGGCGAGCAGGGCCTCGGCGCTCTTGGACTGCCCGTACGCCAGGAGCGGGTCGTACGGCCGGAACGCGAAGTGCAGGTCGTCGAAGATCACCGGGGAGAAGAGGTTGCCGCTGGAGCTGACCGACACGACCCGGGCGCCACCGGCGGCGGCGAGGGCGTCGTGCAGGCCGACGGTCAGCGCGTAGTGCCCCACGAAGTTGGTGGCGAACTGCATCTCCCAGCCCTCGGTGGTGCGCTCCAACTCGGGCAGCGCCATGATCCCGGCATTGTTGATCAGAATGTGCAGCGGCCCCTCCCAGCCGGCGACGAACCGGCGTACCGAGTCCTGGTTGGCCACATCCAGCTCGCGGACCGTGACCCGGTCCGCGCCGACGCTGGCCGCGATGTTCCTTGCGGCCTCCTCGCCGGCCGGGACGCGACGCACCGCGAGCACCACCTCGGCGCCGGCCGCGGCCAGGGAGCGGGCGGTCTCGATGCCGATGCCGGCCGCGCCGCCGGTGATGACGGCCCGCTTGCCGGTCAGGTCAACTCCGGCCAGCACCTCGTCGGCGGTCGAGGCGAAACCGAACGGCGTCGTGATGAGCTTGGTCATCTTTGTCCCATCTCTCTCGGAATCCGTATGCGACCCACTGTCACCCGGCCGGACGGCGATATCCGGGTTACCGGTTTTCCTGGTAGTGGCAGGACCAGGCTGGGCGGCGGCGGGCGCTCCTACGATGGGCTGGTGAGCATGGCCGGCCCGCTGGGCGAGTACCTGCGTGCCCGGCGCGAGCTGGTCGGGCCGGGTGACGTCGGTCTGCCGGCACATGGTCGCCGACGGGTGCCGGGGCTGCGACGCGAGGAGGTGGCCCTGCTCGCCGGCATCAGCGCCGACTACTACCTGCGGTTGGAGCAGGGCCGGGACCGCAACCCGTCGGCCCAGGTGCTCGAAGCGCTGGCCCGGGCGCTGCTGTTGGACACGGAGGCCACCGCGCACCTGCGCCGCCTCGGTGGGCACGCCCCGCCCGAGCGCCCGGCACGACGCCCGGAGCGGGTACCGGTGGGCATCCGGCAGTTGGTGGGTTCCTGGGCGCAAACGCCGGCCTTCGTGCACGGCCGACACCTGGACGTCCTCTTCGCCAACCCGATGGCGACCGCGCTGACACCGATCTACCGGGTCGGGGTGAACCTGCTGCGCGAGGTCTTCCTGGGCCCGCGCGTGCCGGCGCTCTACCCGGCCCCGGAGGCGGTCGCCGCCAGCGCGGTGGCGGGCCTGCGCGCGCAGGTGGGAGCGGAGGTGGACGATCCACGGCTCACCGAGCTGGTCGACGAGTTGACGGCCGGCAGCGAGTTGTTCCGGCGGCTGTGGGCGCGCCACGACGTCACCGCCCGCGCGGGCGGCGGGTTGCGCGTGTTCCGCCATCCGCAGGTGGGCGAGTTGGAGCTGCGCTACGAGAAGCTGACGATCAGCGGCACGACCCAGTCGCTGGTCGTCTACCACGCCGAGCCGGGCAGCCCGTCCGCCCGCTCCCTCGCCCGGCTCGGCAACGCCGTCCCCGCGCTGGACGGCTAGGGCCTGTTTCATAAGAACTGGCCGGTCTGCGGCGGGCCCGGGCTCGACCGCCCTTATGAAACAGGCCCTAGTCGGCCGCCCGCTCGGCGACCACCACCGAGATGCCGTCGAGGACGCGTTGCAGGCCGAACTCGAAGGCGTACTCCGGGCCGTAGGCGGCGCCGTGCTGCTGGCCGGCCGCCGTGCCGACCCGCGACGCGGTCGGGTAGCTGTCGGGGTTCAGGAACGTTTCCAGCCAGGGCGCGTGCGACTGCCACCACTGGCCGTCGGTCATGCCGGTCTCCCGTTCCAGGTCGACCACCTCGGAGGCGGCGCGCGCGGAACTCTTCACGTGCCCGAGCACGAGGGTGAGCACGGCGTCCATCTCGACGTCGGAGAGCCCGATGTCGGCGACCGCGCCGAGTTCGTGGTCGTACTTGGCCACCAGGTGCGGCCCGAGCACCGGGCGGGTGGTCTCGGCCCGCACCATCCACCGGTGCCGCTGGTAGAGCGCCAGGTTGTCCCGGGCAATCCGTTCCAGCCGGGCCCGCCAGTCCCCCTCGGCGGCGGAACGCGGCATCTCGCCGTACGCGGTGTCGATCATGACGTCGACGAGTTCGGCCTTGCCCGGCACGTATGTGTAGACCGACATGGTGCCCACCCCCAGCGCCTCGGCGACCCGACGCATGGTCACCGCGTCGAGCCCTTCGGCGTCGGCGATGTCGATGGCGGCCCGGACGATCCGGTCGACGGTGAGCCCCTGCCCGGCGCCGCGGCTGGTCGGTTCCCGGGTGCGCCAGAGGATCGCCAGGCTGCGGGCCGGGTCCGCGGTCGGCTTGCGCTCAGTCGCCATGGTCCGGCCATCCTAACAACGCGGGCGTACGCGGTACGGTGCCGGCGCGGTCCACAGGTGGCGGCCCGTCGGCACCGACGGGTACGACGCGTCAAACCTCTTCGCGGGCGTCGGACAGCCGCGGTCCGGCGGCGGCCGGCACGAGGTGGCGTACCTGCGGGATGCCATCGGTCAGCTCCCGGGCCCGCGCCTCGGCCTCGCGGTCCGCGCCGGTCAACCGACCGCCGTGCTGGCGCAGGTGCTCGTCCCACGACGGCACCAGGTACACCTCGACGAACCGGCCGGTCGTCTCGGCCGGCCGGAACAGCCCCCAGCGCATCGCGCCGGTGCGCTGCCGGGCTGCGCGTACCACGTTCATCGCCGCGAGGAACGGTCCCTCCCGCTCCGGCCGGACGGTGTACCGCACCGTCACCAGCACCGGCCCCACCCACGGGTCCGGCTCGTGTTCCAGGTGCAGTTGCGGCCAGTAGGCCGCCGGTTCCCGGTTCACCGACCGCAGGTCCGGCAGCGGCCAGATCCGGCTGGTCACCGTTCCGACGAACATCAACGCCGCCGCCGTGAGGTAGGCGGGGAGCAGCCCGCCCATCTCGGCCACCAGACCCCACAGCAGCGCGCCCACGGCCTGCCCGCCGGCGAAACACACCTGGTAGACGGCCAGGCCCCGGGCCCGTACCCAGCTGGGCAGGAAGAGCTGCATCTCGGCGTTGATGTTGGCCAGCACCGTCACCCAGGCCATCCCCGCCGGCAGCAGGGCCACGAGCACCAGTGGCACCACCCGCACGGTGCCAACGACCGCCAGCGCGGCGGTGAACAGCGCGCCGGAGATGAGCAGGAGCTGGTTGGCCGAAAGCCGGGTACGGATCAGGGCCAGCAGCACGCCGCCCGCGATGGCGCCCACCCCGAGCGCGCCCAGGAGCAGCCCGTACCCGCCGGAACCCAGCCCGAGCCGCCGGGCCGCCACCAGCGGCAGCAGCGCCCACAGCGCGCTGGCCGGGATCACGAAGACCAACGCGCGGCGCAGCAGCCGGCGCACGGTCGGCGAGTGGCGTACGTAGCGGCTCCCGGCGCGCAGCGCGGCGGTGAACCGCTCGGGCACCTCGACGGCGCGGGCGTTGCCGGGCCGCCAGCGCCACAGCGCGTACGCGAAGATGGCGAACGCCAGCGCGTTCAGCCCGAACACCGGGGCGACGCCGGTCCGGGAGATCAGCACGCCGGCCACCGCCGGTCCCACCGCCCGCGCCACGTTCACACTGATCGAGCCCAGCGCGGACGCCGAGCGCAGTTGTTCCTGCGGCACCAACTCCGGGATCACCGCCGACCAGGCCGGCAGGGTGAGCGCCTGCCCGACGCCGAACGCGAAGGTCAGGGTGAGCAGCAGGGCCGGTGGCATCCGATCGGTCAGGGTGAGCAGGGCCAACGCCACCGCCACCGCGACCAGGAACAGCTGTACGGCGATCAGCAGGTGGCGGCGGTCGAAACTGTCGGCCAGCACACCGGCGGGCAGCGCCAGCAGCAGCACCGGCAGGAGGCTGGCGGTCTGCACCAGGGCGACCAGCGTGGCGGCGTTGGCGTGGTGGATCAGCAGCCACTGCGCGCCGACGGTCTGCATCCAGGTGCCGACGTTGGCGGCGAGCAGGGCCAGCCACAGGTTGCGGTAGACGGCGCCGCGCAGGGGCGCCCACGCGGAGGCCGGACGGTCCCCCGCCCCGGGCCCCGCCGTCACCACCGTCCGTCCGCGCGGAGCACGCGCTCACCGGAGACGTAGAGGTCGTCGGGTCGCAGCAGCAGCAGTCGGACGACCTCGGTGGCGACCTGCTCGGGCAGGGCGTAGATCTCGTCGAGGAACTCGGCCCCGACGCGCTCCTGGAGGCGGGTCGGCATCGGCCCGGGATGCAACTGCATCACCTTGACCCGGTTGCTGTGCTGGGCCTCGGCCAGCGAGTCGACGAGGCTGCTGCCGTAGCTCTTGGTCGCCCGGTAGACCGGTATGCCGGGCCTGGGCGCCGCCAGCGCCATCGCCCCGACGTACACGATGTTGCCGTAGCCCTGCCGGTTCAGGTGCGCCAACGCCTCCCGCAACAGGAACGTGGTGCCCAGCACGTTGATCTCCACGGCCCGCCGGATGTGCTCCACGGACAGGTCGTCCAGATCACCGCCCGCCCACATCGACGCGCACGCCGCAACCCCGTCGACGGTGCCGTAGCGCCCCACCACCTCGGCGAAGGCGTCCCGGACCTGCTCGTAGGAGGAGACGTCGCAGACCGCGCCGTCGCACCCCAGCTCGTCGGTCGTCGCGGCGACCTCGGCCGGCACGTTGCCGAACACCACGACGCGGTACTCGTCGAGCAGCAGCCGGGCCACCGCGAGGCCCAGCCCGCTAGTTCCGCCGACCACCACGAACGTTCTGGCACCCATGTCGCTCCCGCCGTCGCCACCACAGGTCACACGTCGCGCGTCCTTCCCGTTTCCCGACGTCGCACACCCCGGCGCCGGTAGTGCTGGGCATACCCCGCAAAGGGGATCTGGACGGCTGGGGCCGCCCCTGGTCGGCGATTAGCGTCAGCGGCATGACCTCGGAACACCCCCGTCACCTCGCCGCCGCCCTGCGAAGGCGCGACTGGCTGATCTCCGCCTGGCCCTGGCGCGCGCTGGCCTACCTGGTCACCACCGTGCCGATCGCCGGTGTGCTCACCGTCGGGCTGCTCATCATCGGCGCGCCCCTACTGGCCGCCGCCAACGCGCTGCGACAGCACGGTCGGCCGCCGGAGATACCGCTGATGCTGTTCCTGGCGGTCGGCAGCCTCACGATGGTGGCCCTCGCGCCGCTCGCGAGCGTCCCGGTCGCCGCCGTCGAACGCTGGCGACTCGGCCTCGTGGACGGCCGCCCGCTGCCCACGTCGCGGTGGCCGGGCCTGGTGGCCCGCTACCGCAGCGCGGCCGGCTGGCGGGAGGTGGCGTACCTGTTCTGGCTGGGCGGTGTGGTGCCGGTCGCGTACTGGACGTTCCTGGTGTTGGTGCTGCTGGACCTCGGGATGGTCACCAGCCCCTGGGTGGTCGGCGAGGCCGATCCGGTGGTGATCTGGCGCCCGATCGAAAGCGCCGGCGAAGCCGTCCCGTACGCGATCGTGGGTGTGTTGCTCGTCCCGGTGCTCTGCTACGCGGCGGGACTGCTCGCCGCCGCCCAGGCCACGGTCGCCCGGTGGGCGCTGGCCAGCCCCGCCGACGCCGCCGCGCTGCGCGAGGTCGCCCGTTCCCGGACCCGGCTGGTCGGCGCGTACGAGGCGGAACGGCGGCGCATCGAACGGGACCTGCACGACGGCGCGCAGCCCCGGCTGACCAGCCTCACCCTCCAACTGGGCCTGGCCCGGCTGGACGTACCCGAGGACTCCCCCGCCGCCCGGCCCCTCGCCGTGGCGCACGACCAGGCGCGGGGACTGATGGTGATGTTGCGGCAGTTGGTGCACGGCATCCGGCCGCAGAGCCTCACCGATCTCGGCCTCGCCGACGCCGTCCGCGAGGTGGCCGACGCCTCTCCCGTCGCGGTCACGGTGCACGCCGACGTCGACGGTGAGTTGCCCGAGATCGTCGAGACCACCGCGTACTTCGTGGTGTCCGAGGCGTTGGGCAACGTGGCCCGGCACGCCGGGGCGACCCGCGCCGACGTACGCCTGACCCGGACCGGCGGCGACCTCGTCGTCGAGGTGTCCGACGACGGGCGCGGCGGCGCCGACCCCGCCCGGGGCACCGGCCTGACCGGCCTCGCCGACCGGGTCGCCGCCGCCGACGGCCGGTTGCTGCTGGCCAGCCCTCCCGGCGGGCCCACCCTGGTCCGGGTGGAGCTGCCATGTCGCCGGTGACCCGGGTGGTGCTCGCCGAGGACGAGGTGCTGCTGCGCGAGGGGCTGGTCGCGCTCCTGACCCGCTTCGAGTTCGCGGTGTGCGCGGCCGTCGGCTCCGCGCCGGAACTGCTGGAGGCGGCCCGCACGCACCAGCCGGATCTCGTGCTGACCGACATCCGGATGCCACCGGGTCGGCGTGACGACGGGCTACGCGCCGCCGTCGCGCTGCGCGCCGAGCGGCCCGGCCTGCCCGTGGTGGTGCTCAGCCAGTTCGTGCAGACCGGGTACGCGGCGGCGCTGCTGGACAGCGGCGACGGCCAGCGGGTCGGCTACCTGCTCAAGGACCGGGTGGCCGAGGTCACCGAGTTCGTCGACATGCTGCGCCGCGTCACCGACGGCGGCACCGCCATCGACCCGGACGTGGTGCGGCAACTGCTGCACCGGCCCCGCGACCCGCTCGCCGCGCTCTCCGCCCGCGAACGGGAGGTGCTGGCGCTGCTGGCCGAGGGCCGCTCCAACGCGTCCATCGCCGCCCGGCTGCACGTCACCGAGGCCGCCATCGGCAAGCACGTCGGCAACATCCTGCTGAAGCTCGACCTGCCGCCCAGCGACGACACGAACCGCCGGGTGCTCGCCGTGCTCACCTATCTGCGCGCCGACCCGGTGGGCTGACCAGCGCCGGGCGATGATCGGAGCGTAGATTCGATCGGCGGTACCGCCGCCGAACCGGGCGCGGGCCAGGAGAAAGGGGTACGGCATGGCGGAGGCGCTGCGGGTCGGTCTGCTGGGGTACGGGCTGGCGGGTCGGGTCTTCCACGCTCCGCTGATCGCCGCGACACCCGGTCTGCGGCTGGACGCCATCGTGACGCGCGATCCGCAGCGGCGCGAGCAGGCCCAGCAGCACTTCCCCGACGCCCGCCTGGTGGACGACGCCGACGAGCTGTGGCGTACCCCCGAAGCTCTGGACCTGGTCGTGGTCGCGACGCCGAACCGGCAGCACGTGCCGATGGCGCGGGCGGCCCTCGCCGCCGGCCTGCCGGTCGTCGTCGACAAGCCCCTGGCCCCCACCGCCGCCGACGCCCGGGCGCTCGTCGAGGAGGCCGAGCGGCGCGGAGTGCCGCTGACGGTGTTCCAGAACCGCCGCTGGGACGGCGACTTCCTGACCGCCCGCGCGCTCGTGGAGAGCGGCGAGCTGGGTCGGGTACTGCGGTTCGAGTCCCGGTTCGAGCGGTTCCGCCCCACGATCAAGCCGGGTTGGCGGGAGCTGGCCGGGGTGGACGAGGCCGGGGGCGCCCTGTTCGACCTGGGCGCGCACCTCGTCGACCAGGCCGTGCAGCTCTTCGGCACGGTCGAGCGGGTCTACGCCGAGGTCGACCGCCGCCGCGCGGGCGCCGAGGTCGACGACGACGCGTTCGTGGCGTTGACCCACACCAACGGCGTGCGTTCGCACCTGTGGATGGGGGCGATCACCGCGCAGCTCGGCCCCCGCCTGCGGGTGCTCGGCGACCGCGCCGGCTACACGACCTACGGGCTGGACGTGCAGGAGGCCGCGCTGCACGACGGCGGCCGACCGGACCAGCCGGGCTGGGGCGAGGTCCCACCGGAGCGGTACGGCCTGCTCGGCGTCGACGGTGACCTGCGCCCGACACCGACGCTGCCCGGGGCGTACCAGAGCTTCTACGCCGAGGTGGCGGCGGCGCTGCGCGACGGCACCCCGATGCCGGTGGACCCGCGCGACTCGGCCGCCACGGTCGAGCTGATCGAGCTGGCGCACCGGTCGGCGGCCGAGGGCGTAGTGCTTCCGGTCCCGACGTCCTGAGCGTTACTTCGTCTCCTGCTCGGAGGGGGCCTTCTCCTACTCGGAGGAGGCCTCGTCCCGCTCGGAGCGGGCAATTTCCTGCTCGGAGAGAGCTTCGTCCCGCTCGGAGAGGGCATCGTCCGGCACGCGGGCGTCGTCGTCGGTCAGCGCGTCGCCCGACGGGGTGACGAGGTCGGCGAGACGGCGTTCGGCCTCCCGTACCTCCTCGTCGAGCCGAGGGTTGTCCTCGTCGGGACCCTGCGACATGAGCGACCTCCATCGCGCGCGGACCACCCCTGCCTACCCGGCCTGCGGCGGGGAATGCGCCCACGGGACCTGGCCGCGCCCGGGGTTGATCCACTCCACTTCCACGATGTCGCGGTATCCCGGCCTCGGGATGCCCCCGGATCGGCGAAGTCGAGTTGATCGAGCGCTCTCGGCTTGATCACTTGATGCTCACCAGTTCCAGGAAGCCTCTCCGAACTGGTGAGCATCAAGTGATCAAGGAAGACGAAGGGCGCGCCGATCAGGTGGGCGACTTCTCCGCGACCCACAGGCCGCGACCCTGAAGACCTATGACCAGACCACGAGTCTGTAGGACGATGACCGCCCTCTGGACCGTGGTCACGCTGACGTCATAGAGGGCGGAGAGTTCGTTGTACGTGGGCAGCCGCTCACCCGGCGCGTACTCCCCACTTGCGATGCGTGCGGCGAGATCCTCGGCCACCTCGCGGTATCCGCCAGTCGGTATGGGCATGTGAAGGTTCCTTCGTTCGGCACCTTCCATCGGATCACGCCGATCACACCCCTTCAAGACCAACATTGCCTTAGGTACTAAAGGTCTCTAAGGTCAAGCGAAGGTGGTCGGTTCCTTCGTTCGGCAAACGGTGGAGCCTGACCCCGGCACCCGCTCAGGGGATTGGCGCGATCGGTTCGCCAACCTCTGGGCGGGACTCATCGTGATATCGCGAAAGGTGCCGAGCATGCCGATCGACGAACCCGTGTCCAGGGCCACCGAGCTTTTCACCGCCAAACGCGTGCTCGACGCGCACTGGACGGATGCGCTCGACTCACCGTGGCGGGCAGGTGGGTGCCTGGAATGCAGAGGGCGGGACGACTGTCCTCAGCTTGAGTGGGCATCGGCCCTCGCGGCAGAGGTTGCCGCGATCGTGTTTCAGAAGGGGTGACCTCGGGGCGCGAGAAGGGGGTGGGGTCGAGCACCGGGTGGGCCGGGGGGCGCGGGGGGCGTTGCCGGCCCGACCCGGTGCCGGATCAGCGCTGCTTCAGCTCGCGCCAGGATGGGTGCGTACCGCGCCAGGCGTCGGCGAGGATGGTCGCCGAGGCCCGGCTGGGGCACTGCTGCACCCGCTCACGGCCCGACGCCCCACCGATCTGGGCGCGAACCTCCCAACCTTGCCCGTCAGTACGGATGTACACGTCCCGGCGCCCGCGCGGGGTCGTGTCACCGTTCCACCAGTGTTCCTCCACCTTCATTCGCCGACCGTATAGCAATTTTCGCGCCGGGGGTACGGCGCAGGTGGGCAGATACGGGGTCGATAGCCGCAATCCGGGCGCAGATCCACCTGTGTGTCGACGGGGAGGAACCGCAACGGCGGCTCCTCCCCGTCTGAGCGATGACTCAGGAGCGACTCAGATGCCGTTCAGCACACTGGCCAGGGTGTTGGCCAGCTTGTCCTGACCCGAGGGGCTGGGATGTGGCGACCCTCCCTCGGCGGTGATCTGAATGTCACCCGGCGTGAACGGTGGTGGAAGCGCCACCCGTACGGCCGGGTCGAACGGGACTCCCATCTGGATGGCCCAGTTGAGGTCGCTGATCACGCCCCGCACGGTGCCCACCCAGAGCGGGTCGATCAACGGCGACAGCATCGACACCGGTTGCGGCGGTACGTAGGTCAGCAGAGCCGCCGGCAGGTACGCCTTGAGCTGCATCCAGCCGTACTGCCCGATGTCGATGTTGGCCGGTGTGATGTCGTAGTAGAGCATCCACACCACCTTGTCGGCGCCGGCCGCCAACAGGGAGTTGACGATGAAGGTGGCATCGGCGCTGACACCGGCGTACTGGCTCGGGCCGTCGTAGCGGGGCACCTGGACGTTGATGTAGTAGTCCTCGCCGACCGGCAGGTCGAGCCAGAAGTTGCAGCCGCCGCCGTTGGTGACGATGCCGGCCTTGCCACCCTGGGCCGCCCACTCGAAGCGGAACACGCCGTACGGGTCCAGGGTTTCCGCCGCGAACTCGTAACCCCGGCACTTCGCCAGCCGGGTCAGCACCGTCGTCCAGTTGGTGTTGTTCACGCCGCCGGTCGTGACGTGGTACGCGTCGTGCTTGTCGCTCTTCGCCTTGGCGATGCGGGCCGTGGCGAGACCGAGCGGACTGGCCACCCGGGCCCACGGGTTGCCGCACGAGTCGGGGCCGGCCCGGCCGGCGATGATGTCGCCGGTGCCGTACCCGGTCCGGGCGTAGTTGTCGTAGTCGACGATGCTGCCGTTCATGTCGTAGTAGCGCCGGGCGTAGCTGTAGACGCCGTTGTTGCCGGGCATGCCCCGATCGTCGAACGAGGTGTTCGGGCAGCCGGGACCCATGAACCCAAAGCCGAACTGGTGATGCGACGAGCTGATCGAGTCGCCGGTGACGGTGAGGACGGTGTCATCCTCGACGGTCTGCACCTCGCGGCAGCGGATGCGGTCCTTGTTGGCGTCCACGAGGGTGGGGTTGCCGTTGACCTGCGGGCAGCCGGTCGGCGGCGGCGGTGGCGGCGACCCCGGCCCGCCGGTGGGCCAGGGCGGCCCGTCGGTGGGGTCGGTCGGGTTGCTGGGTGACGACGACCCACTGGGCGAAGCGCTGCTCGACGGTGAGGAACTGCCCGACGGCGACGCGCTGCCCGACGGCGACGCACTGCCGGACGGCGACGCACTGCCGGACGGCGAGGAACTGCCCGACGGCGACGAGCTACCCGACGGCGACGCACTCCCCGAGGGAGACGCGCTGCCCGACGGCGACGAACTGCCCGACGGCGACGAGCTACCCGACGGCGACGCACTCCCCGAGGGAGACGCACTCCCCGACGGTGACGCGCTGACCGACGGAGACGCGCTGCCCGAGGGGCAGGGCGTACCGCTGGGCGACGAGGTGGGCGACGAGGTGGGCGAACCGCTGGGCGAGGCCGGCGATGTCGGCGCTGTGGCGGTCGCGGCGGGGGCGCGCTGGGCGACCGCCTGGGCCGTCACCGGCGGTCGGGTCTGCCGGGTCGGCGAGGCCGAGGCCGACGCCGACGCCGACGCCGAACCGGTCGGGGTCGGGCAGTCGTCGGCTGCCGCCCGGTTCTGGGTACGGATCTGCGCGAGCCGCGCCTCGACCTCCGCCGGGAGCTTCCCGCCCGGCTTGACGCACGGGTCGAGCAGCCAGGTCGTACCCTCCAACTCGCGGGTGCAGGGCGCCGCGTCGTACGACTCGGACGCGGGGGCGGCGCTCGCTGGGGTGGGTGAGGCGCCCCCGGCGGTCGGGGCCACCACCGCGGTGAGCGTGGCCACCGCCAGCGCCATCCCGGCGGCGAAGAGAACGTTCTGGAACGACCTCGTGGGTCGTGCTCCTGGTGGTCCGCTTGGATCCAACTGGCTCATTGCCGTCCTCCAGGGACTGAGTGCACCGGTAGGTTGTTACCGCACGGTAGGGACGCGCGCGGTAACCCGGTAGATCAGTCGGCCTTACCTACTGTCGAGCGGGGATCGCTCGCGGTGACCCTCTGGCGTACGCCCGACCGTCTCGTGACCGAGCACGACGGCCAGCTCCCGGCGGTTGCGGACGCCCAGTTTGGTGAAGACCCGGGCCAGGTTGTTGTTCACGGTGTTGACCGACAGTCCGAGCCGGTCAGCGATGCTGCGGCTGGACAGGGCGACCGCGAGCAGCGCGACGTCCCGCTCGCGGCGGGTCAACGTCGCCTGCTCGACGCCCGGGGCGGTCGCGGCGAGCAGCGGTGTCCGTACGCCCCGGCAGGCCTCGGCCAGCGTCGCGGCCCGCTGCGCCACCGCCAGTCGAGGTCGACCCCGTCGGGCGTACGCCTGGGCGGCGACGCCGACCGCCTCGGCGGCGAGCAGCGTGTGCCCGCGGGCGACGAGGTCGTCGGCGGCTGCCTCCAGGGCCGGCCCGTCGTCGTGGAGCAGACCGTCGACCGCGTTGGCGAGGGTCGACGCCAAGCCGCCGAGCTGGTCGGCGAGGGTACGCAGCCGGTCCCGGACCGGCTCCGGGGCGCCGAGGCGCGCGCACTCGTAGAGCGCCACCGCCTCGATGGTGGGCTGCTCGCTGCCCCGGGCCAGGTCGGCCGCGTGCCGGGCGGTACGGATCGCCGCGGTGAGGTCCCCCTCGGCGACCTGCACCCAGGCGCGGTTCAGCTCCACCCAGGAGTGGAAGATCCGGTTGGCGGTCCGCTCCCGGGCGTCCGCGGCGGCCAGCCAGCGCCGCGCGCCGGACAGGTCGCCGGCCAGGGCCCGTACGCCGGCCAGCTCGGCCCAGTACGTCCGTACCAGGTGGTACTGGTCGTTCTCCTCGACCAGGGCGATGGCCTCGCGCAGGTCTGCCTCGGCGGCGTCGAGCTGCCCCTGCGCCTTGCCGATGATCCCCCGGAACCCGGCCCACACGGCCACCATCCCCCGCGCGTCGCTGGCGACCGCCGCGCGGTAGCCCTCGTCGGCCAGCTCGACGGCCTCGGCCAGCTCACCGGCGGCGTACCGGGCGTAGCAGAGCCCCAGCCCGACCTGGGCCTCGTTCCAGGGCAGGTGTTCGGGCGCGGCGGCGAGCACGGCCCGGCCCCGCCGCGCCAGCTCCGCCGCGAGCCCGAGCCGGCCGAGCATGCCCGCCGCCGAGGCCGCGCCCATGGTCGCCCAGCTCGCCGCGCGTACGCCGGTGTCGGCGCGGGCGAGCACGGCCTGACCGACCGCCAACGCCGCCTCGCACCGGCCGTCGTAGAACAGCACCCACGACCGGGTGGCCTCGGCCAGGTCGTGGCCGGGCGAGCCCTCCGGCACCATTCGCAGCGTCTCGTGCGCCTCGTCGATCCGGTCCAGACCCCAGTAGAGCAGCCCGGCCCGGGTGATCGCCCAGATGGCGAGCCGCTTGCTGCCCGGCGGCGGGGCCGGCGGGAGCATGTCGAACGCCTCCTGGCTGCGCGCCTGGTACTGCAGCACCCGGGCCAGCAGCCACTGTGCCTCCCAACCCGGCCCGGCGTCGTACGCCGTGCGGGCCAGCCGCTCGGCCAGGTCGATGTCGAACCGGTCGATCGCCTGTCGGGCGGCGGCCAACGCGATACCCGGGTGCCGGACGCTGCCGGAGCGCAGCTGCCAGACACCGGCGACCAGCGCGTCGTCGCGGCGGCGCAGCGGCATGCTCGCCAACACGTCGGCGAGCTGCCCGAACACGGTCCGGGAACGGCTGGCGGGCATGCTGGCGCGCAGCGCCTCGCCGTAGAGCGGATGGGCCATCCGCAGGGCCGTACGCGCGCCGGAGCGTTCCGCGACCACCATGCCGCTGCGCTCGGCCGCCTCGATGGCGGTCGGGTCGACGAACCGTTCCAGCAGGGCCAGGGAGAGTGGTTCGCCGCAGGCGACCACCTCCAGCACCTGCCGGGCCGCCGGTTCGAGGGCGCGCAGCCGGGCGCTGACCAGCTCGGCGAGCCGGGGGCTGCCGGAGGCGGTGCCGCGCCAGCGCCAGACGCCCCGCACCTCGTGCAGGCCGCCGGTCTCCATCGCGTCGGCGAGCAGCTCCCGCAGCAGCAGCGGGTTGCCGTCGGCGAGCTGCCGTAGCCGACGCCGGCTGAGCGCGTCGAGCGGACCCGGCGCGGCCTCGTCGAGCAGATGGTCCACGGCGGTGGACGGCAGCGGACGCACCTCCAGGCGCCGACCGGAACCGGTCCACAGTGAGGTGAGGGCGTCGGAGAGGGGTTCGCCCGCGCGGACCGTCGCCACCGCCACCGCCAGACCGTGCACGGCGAGCTGGTGCAGCAGCCCGGCGGACGGTTCGTCGAGCAGGTGCGCGTCGTCGATCCCGATCATGACCGTGCGTCCGGCGCTGCGCCGGGCGAAGTCGCGTTCCACGGTGACGACCAGCCCCATCGGGTCGGCGTGCGGCCGGGTCGGCGCGGGGATGAGGTGCGAGACCGCGCCGAACGGGATCGAGCGGGCGGCGCCGGTCGCCGACACCCAGTGGCACTCCACACCGCTGTCAGCGGCGCGCGCCAACGCCTCCCGCAGCAACCGCGTCTTGCCCACGCCGGCGTCGCCCACCAGCACCAGGCCGGGCACCCGCGCCGCCACGACGTCCTCGATGGTCTTCAGCTCGACGTCGCGGCCGACGAGTGTCCATTCCCCACGTCCCGGCATGACGACCCTCACCTCGCCCTCGGGGCAGCCCTGCCGTCCACCCTATGGGCAGTCCCGACACTTCCGCTCGACAGCGGTCGATGCGGTCAGGACGAGCTGGTGAGCAGGTAGTCGTCCGCCTCCGGGCTCCACCGCAGGTCGACCGCGCCGCTGGTGGCGGCGGCCTTGCAGAACTGCAGGAAGCTGCGGTAGCCGAGCTTCTTCTCGCTGAAGTCGGGCCGCACCCGGCGGAGCTGGTTCTTCAGGCCGGAGAGCGCCACCGGGTTGCCGGCGCTGCCCAGGTCGCCCACCACGCCCCGGAGCAGGCCGAACGCCACCTCCCGGTCGCCGTGCTCAGGCAGGGACACCTCCGGGTCACCCTTGGCGGGCCCCTCGGCCAGGTCGACCACGTTGTGCTCGGCGAGGTGGCGCAGCAGCTCGCCGAAGGTACGGAAGCCGTAGTCGGACTCGCTGAAGGTCGGGTCCTTGCGCAGCAGGGTGCGCTTGAGCCGGGAGGCGGTCACCTCGCCGCTCGCGCTGCCCTGCAGACCGGCCACCGTCTGGGCGACCTGCACGGCGAGCGTGTCGACGTCCCGGCCGGGCTCCTCCCCCACCGGCGGCTCCTCCACCTCCGGCTCCCGCTGCTGCTCCGGCCCGGTCGGCCGCTGGTCGGGGCCGGTCTGCCGGACCGGCCGGGCATGCCGGGCGCGGACGGGCGGGATGTCCACGCCCTCCAGCCGGTCGTAGTACAGGAACTCGTCGCAGGCCGGTGGCAGCAGCGCCGACGTGGACCCCTCCACCCCGACGCCGATGACCCGCTTGTTGAGCTCACGGAGCTTGTGGACGAGCGGCGTGAAGTCGCTGTCGCCGCTACAGATGACGAAGGTGGAGATGTAGTCGCGTTCGAACGCCAACTCGATCGCGTCGACGGCCATCTTGATGTCGGCGGCGTTCTTGCGGGACGCCCCCATCCGCTGCGGGATCTCGATCAGCTCCACGTGGGACCGGGTGAGCATCCGGCGGTCCTCGTCGAAGTACGACCAGTCGGCGTACGCCCGGCGCACCACGACCCGCCCGCGCTCGGCCAACGCGTCGGCGATCGGCCGGAAGTCGAAGGCCCCGCCGCCACGATGGTCGCGGGCCCCCAACGCCAGGTTCTCGTAGTCGAGGAAGAGGGCGATCCGATCTTCGTGCTCCACGCGGCCCAGCGTACGCCCGCTCCGGCTCAGCGGGACGCAGGCGAGGCGCGACACCGCCGCCGTCCTTTCGTCCAATTCTTGCGGCTTTACAGTCGTCTCTTTTCGTTCGCTGATTGATGTCTTGCAGGAGACTGCGGGGTGCTGCATCATGACGCTCAATGTCGGGCGTCCAGGGGAACGCCGGGCGGACCTCCACCACCACCCACCCAGGAGGGTCACCGATGTCTCGCAGCATCCTGCCGGCGCGCGGACGCCCGGGCCGCCGCCCGGTCGCCACCGCCGTCGCGCTCGCGACCGGCCTCGCCGTGCTGGTCGCCGGACCCACCGTCGCCGCCGCCGGCTCGGCCACGTCACCCGGCACGCAGCCGGTCGTCACCCGGGCGGCACTCGATCCGGCACTGGTCGCCGGGCGCGGGGCCGACGTCGACTTCGTCGAACAGGAGGCCGAGAACGCCCGCACCAACGGCGAGATCATCGGCCCCGACCGGTCCGCCTACACCCTGCCCGCCGAGGCGTCCGGCCGCCGGGCCGTCCGACTCACCCCGGGCGAGTACGTCGAGTTCGTCCTGCCCAGCGCCGCCAACGGGATCACCGTGCGGTACAGCATCCCGGACGCGCCGTCCGGCGGCGGGATGACCGCGCCGCTGACGGTCGCCGTCAACGGCAAGCACGTGCGCACCATGACGCTGACCTCGCAGTACTCGTGGCTCTACAACCAGTACCCGTTCACCAACGACCCGCAGGCCGGCCTGCTGCACCCGGACTGGTGGATCACCGAGTGCCAGTGCGTGCCGTCGGCCACCACGCCGTACCCGAGCATCACCACGCCGTTCCGGCCCACCCACTTCTACGACGAGCAGCGACTGCTGCTCGGGCGCACCTACCGGGCCGGTGACAAGGTCCGGCTCACCGCGCCGACCGGCACCGCCGCCGCCTGGACGGTCATCGACCTGCTCGACTCCGAACTGGTCGCGCCGCCGCGGGTACGGCTGCTCGCGGCGAACGTCCTCGCGTTCGGCGCCGACCCGACCGGCCGACGGGACTCCGCCGACGCGATCGACAAGGCCATCGCCTTCGCCCGCCGCACCCACCTGAAGGTGTACATCCCGCCGGGCACGTACCAGGTCAACCGGCACATCATCGTCGACGACGTGACGATCGAGGGCGCCGGCAACTGGCACACCATCATCAAGGGCCGCGAGGTCGCCCTGTCGACCCCCGCGCCGGACGGCTCGGTGCACACCGGCGTCGGGTTCTACGGCCGCGACGCCGCCGACGGCGGCAGCCGCAACGTGCACCTGTCCGGCTTCGCCATCGAGGGCGACGTCCGCGAGCGCATCGACACCGATCAGGTCAACGCCATCGGTGGCGCGATGAGTGACTCCACCATTGACGGGCTGCACCTGCGGCACACCAAGGTCGGCGTGTGGTTCGACGGGCCGATGCGCAACGTCCGCATCACCAACACCATCATCGTCGACCAGATCGCCGACGCGCTCAATTTCCACACCGGCGTGACCGACTCTCTCGTCGCGCACACCTTCGTCCGCAACACCGGCGACGACGGCCTGGCGATGTGGTCGGAGAAGACCGCCAACGCCCGCAACACGTTCGACCACAACACCGTGCAGTCTCCGACGCTGGCCAACGGCATCGCCATCTACGGCGGCACCGACACGACCGTCTCGCACAACCTCGTCGCCGACCCGGTCCGCGAGGGCAGCGGCCTGCACGCCGGCGCCCGCTTCGGCGCGGAGCCGTTCGCCGGGTACCTGCGGTTCACCGGCAACACCACGGCCCGTGCCGGCACGTACGAGCTGAACTGGAACATCGGGCTCGGCGCCATCTGGATGTTCGCGCTGGACCGCAGCATCGACGCGGCCATCGAGGTCACCGGCGACGCGTACCTGGACAGCACCTACAACGCGATCATGCTGGTCAGCGACTGGCCGGTGAAGGACCTCTACTCGATCACCAACGTGCGCTTCCGCGACGTCCGGGTCGACGGCACGGGCACCTCGGTGGTCAGCGCCCGTACGGCCGGCTCTGCCTCGTTCGCCAACGTGGACGCCCGCAACGTGGGCGCGGTCGGCGTCAACAACTGCGGGTCGTTCCACTTCACCCCGGCCGGCTCGGAGTTCACGCTGACCGACCTGGGTGGCAACGACGGCGGCTGGCTCGCGCCGTGGCTGCTGCCCAACACGATCACCTGCGACGACCGGCCGCCGGTCGCACCGCCGCCGCCTCCGGCACAGTGGTGAACGCGGTGGGCGGCCCGGTCGACCGGGCCGCCCACCGCCGTCTAACGCGTGCGGACGTACGCCAGCGGCACGGTCGTCGGCTGGCCGTCCCAGGAACCGCGCAGGGTGACGCCCCGAACCTCGCCCGCCCCGGCGACCGGCCGGCGGACGACGACCAGCTCCACCGTGTCGGTGACGATGACGGTGTCGTCCCCGTCGACGACCCGCCGAACCGCGCCGACCTCCGGCACGTCGCCGCCGCCGTCGACGTCGATCGTCATCGCCGGCGCTCGCACCTCGCGCCGACCGTCGACCTCGAAGTACTGCTCCGCCTGGCCGGCGCCGCTCAGGACGGCGTGGGTCAGCGCCGACGCGTACACCGGGTCGGCGCAGGCGTCGTACACCCAGCGGCGGCCGAGCGCCGAATGATCGGTGGTACCGACCAGCCACTCGTCGGCGTCGTCGAGCGGCGCGGCGCGGTAGGTCAGTGGAACCTGGTGGACCGGCCCGTCGGCGGCGGAGACCAGGATCGTCTCCACGCCGACCTCGCCGGCCGGGTCGTCGAAGCGGTACGCCCCCCTACTCACCACCTCGACGCCGGCCGGTCCCCGGTACCAGGGTCGGTCGGGCAGCCAGGTCGTCAGCAGTTCGAGCTTCGTGGGGCGCAGTGTCGCCCGGTGCAGCAGTGCCATGCGTCCGGAGCCTAGTCAGAACCCCGCGCACGGGTTGCCGCCCACGGTGCACCCCTCTGGCTCCCGGGCCTTGGGTCGGCTGTCGCGGACGTCGAAGCGGATCGTCCGCGACCCGCCGGCCGGCAGGGCCGCGCCGGTGAGGGTGAGCACCTGCCCGTCCCGGGACGAGTCCGCCCCGTCGACGTCGTCCACGCTGCTGCCCTCGGCCAGGGTCACCACCACGACCCACTGCTCGACGGGCGCGGGCCCCGGATTGTCCACCACCACCTCCCCGGTGTAGCCGAACAGCCGACTGGAGGCGGTGTCGTACCGCGCGACCAGCGGGGGCGGGGGCGGCGGCCCGGTGGGAGTGGAAGTGGGCGACGGCTTCGCCGACGCGGTACGCGTCGGACGGGCGCTGGTCGGCGTCGCGGTGCGCGACGGGCGTGCGGAGGCCGTGGCCCTGGGTTGTGTGGTCGGCGTCGCCGCCACGACGCTCGGCTGCGGTGGCGTCGGGGTCGGCGACGAGGTGGGCGCGGTCACCGGGTTCGACTCGTCCGGCAGCGTCAGCCACGTTATTGCCCCGGCCGCCAGCAGCACCCCGACGAGCCCGACGACGACCGTCCGCCGCCGACGCCGAGCCGGACCGGTCGCCGCCGCGATCACCGGCAGTTCGGTGGTCATCCCGGCCTCGCCTCGGCGCAGGTCGACCTGCTGGAACGCGAGCCAGTCCAGAATGGCCGGCAGACGCACGGTGAGCGCCTGACGCAGTTGCTGGTCGCGGGCGTCGCGCTGCTCGTCCGACCAGGCGCCGTGGGTCGGCACCTCCCGCACGGCCAGCCGACTGCCCTCTCGGGTGGCGGTGACGGTGCAGGTCAGCTCGGTGAGCCGGCCGGCCTCGTCGCAGCGCAACGCGAGCAGCTCCGGCACCTGCCGCTCGGTCACCTCGACCTCGACGTCGGCGTCGAAGCCGGGCAGGTCGGCCGTGTGCAGCCGCAGCCGGTCCGGTACTCCCTCCACCATGTCCGCCTCGGCGAACCAGCGGCCGAGCAACTCCCGATCCGTCAGTGCGAGCCAGACCCGGTCGGACGGGTGGGACAGGTCGACGTGCGCGCCGATCTCGATCACGGCGAGACTCTAACGGGTGGCCAGGAGACTCCGGGGTCGGAGGCCGGCTCAGCCCCAGCGGCCCGCCCGCTCGACGGCCTCCGTCAGCGCCACCCGGGCGGCGGTGCTCAGCTCGACGACCAACTCGGCCGCCGGCACGTCCCGGGCGAGAGGGTGCGCCTGCCCGGCCCACAGGTTCGCCACCGAGGCGTCGCCGTCGCGTCGGGCGGCGGCGAGCAGCGGACGGGTCAGGTGCAGCACCTGCGGGTAGCCGACCGGCGCCTGCGCGTCGTGCGTCCGCAGGAAGTCGTTGACCACGCCACGGGCCCGCTTGCCGGTGTAAGCCCGGGTCAGCGCGGTCGGGGCGACGCTGGCCACCGCCGCGCGGTGCAACGGCGAGCTGCCCGCCTCCGGGCAGCGCAGGAACGCCGTACCGACCTGCGCCGCGACCGCCCCGGCGGCCAGCGCCGCCGCCAGCGCGGGGCCGTCGGCGATGCCGCCCGCCGCCACCAGCGGACGGTCACCTCCGGCGACCAGCCGGAGCAGCGGCAGCAGCGCGTAGTCGTCGTCGTCCGGCAGACCGCCGCGGTGCCCGCCGGCCTCGGTGCCCTGCACGATGACGGCGTCGACGCCCAGGTCGGCGGCGGCGGTGGCGGCGTCCGGTCGGGTGACCGTCGCCCACACCTCGGTGCCGCGCTCCCGCAACGCCGTCACTGCGGCGCGGTCGGGCAGTCCGAACGCGAAGGACACCACCGGCACCGGGTCCGCGAGGAGCGCGGCCAGCTTTTCGGGGTACGCGTCGTCCCCGCCCACCGGATCGCCGAGCGTCACCCCGAACTGCTCGGCCTGCGGCGCGAGCCGCCGCGCGTACGCCGAGACGGCGGCCTCGTCGACCCGACCGTCACCGGGGAGGAAGACGTTGACCCCGAACGGCCGGTCGGTACGGGCGCGCACCGCGGCGATGTCGGCGACCAGCCGGCCGGTGTCGATCATGCCGGCGGCCAGGAACCCGAGTCCACCGGCGGCGGAGACCGCCGACACGAGATCCGGCGTGGACGGGCCGCCGGCCATCGGGGCGGCGACGATCGGGTGGCGTAGCGCGGACAGCACGGACATCCACCCATCCTCCCGTACCGCGCCGGTCTGCCCCTCAACGTCGGTCGGTGTGCCGCCGCCACAGCAGTCCGGCCACGGCGAGCAGCGCCAGCAGCGTCCCGGCGCCGGCCGCCAGCGACCACACCTGGCCGCCGCCGATACCGGCCGCCTGCGCCGCCGGGCTGGCCGCGGCGGGCGACGGCGGGGCCGCCGTGGTCGACTCCGCGGGATGAGCGGCGGGGGCCACCGTCGCGGGGTACCGCAGGATCGTCGGGCGGCTGCCGGCCGGCTGGTCGGCGGACTCGGAGACGGTGAGCAGCGACCGGCCGTCCCGGCTGTAGGTGATCGACTCGCCCTGCGGCTCGTCCGGCAGCGGCGTGATCCGCGGGGTACCGCCGGTCAGCGCGCCGACCAGGTCGTCGCCGGCCACGTCGTACTCGAACGCGTCGGCGTAGCTGCGTAGCACCACCCGGCGGCCGTCCGGCGCGCTCGCCGCGCCGGTCACGACGCTCCGGCCGAGAAACGAGTACGGATTGCTGGTCGTGGTGGCCGGCAGGACCACCTTGCCCACGGAGGCCAGCGGCGTGGTGGCGCCCGGCTTCAGCGCGGTGATCGGGGCGTACAGGACGACGGTGCCGCTGCCACCCTTGGTGATGATCAGCGGACGGCCGGACGCGTCGATCAGCAGCGCCTCCGCGTCGTGCGGATTGTCCGGATACGTCATCCGGTGGAGCACCGGCCGGTCCGCGCCCGGCGCGAGCCGCCACAGCGCGATCGTCTCGCGGTTGCGGTCGTTGTCACCGATGTCGGCCACCCAGAGGGTGCCGTCCCGGCCGACGGCCAGGTCCTCGGTGTCCCGGGGCCGGGTGGGGTAGCTGACGGTCCGCGCCACCGCGCAATTCTTGTCGAGGAAGAAGATCCGTCGGCGGGCCTCGTCGTCGGCGCCGTCGTTGACCACGACGTACCCGTCGTCGGTGGTGACCATCCCGGACAGCTCGTTGAGCCGCTCGTCGCGGATCTCGCACACCGGGTCGCCCGCTTTTGCGGCACCGGCCGCCGCCGGAGCCGCCGGTAGGGCCACGGCCAGCGACGCCGCGCCCGCGACGAGAGTCGCCACCGCCGTCGTGCGGACGCGCCGCCCCCGGGTCAGCCAGCCGCGTACCCGCATCGTCCGCCTCCTCGTCGCGGCCGGTGGCCCGGCCGTCCCGCCCATCCTGGCCGATCGGGGACGGCGACGGCGACCAAGCGCGCGGACCCGACGGCATCCGCGCTCCGGGCCGCGCCGCCGTGCCCGCACCGCACCCGGCTCTGTCGTACCCGTGGTCCATGATCGTGTCGTCGCAGCGCCGCCGACGCCGGCCGCGCGCGCACCACCCTGCATTCTTCTCAACGTGGGAGGCCGTGACGTGACGAACGCCGACGAAGCCGACTGGCGGCGGCGCAGCGTGGTGGCGGTACTGCCGCCCGCCCGCTCCCGCAAACTGGCGAAGGTGCCCTTCGTCGAGCTGGCCGACGGACGTCTGCAGGGCGTGGTCTCCAGCGGGTCGGACGTCGAGCGGGTCTACGTCTCGTCGGTCGCGGCCGGCACCCACGCCTACCAGTGCAGCACCAACAACAACCGGCCGTGCGGGGGCTTGCGCGCCACCCCGTGCAAGCACTTGCACGCGCTCGCGGACGAGGCGCTCCTCCAGTACGGCGTCGACCGCGTCGCCCGCTACCTGCGGGTCGACGTCGGCGACGGGGTGGCCAGCGGAGCGGAGCTGCTGGCCCGGCTGGACGGTCAGCCCGAGCCGGCGTCGGCGGCGGTGGTGTTCAGTCGCTTCCTGCGCCACCTCGCCTACCTTGAGGTTCCCGTCAGCACGGCCCCGCTGCCCGAGCTGCACTGGTTCCCGGCGACCCGGGCCGCCCGCTGATGCGCGGCGCCCAGGTCGCGCCCCTGCGTACGGCCCCGGCCGGGTTGACCGACGCGCTCGATGTGGTGGCCGGCTTCGACGACGCCCTCATCGACGGTTTCGGCCGGGTCGGCGAGCGGGGCGCCTCCGCACTGGCCGCGTTCGCCGACGCGCTCACCGGCACGCCACTGGGTGGCCCGGTGGCCGTCGCGGTGGACGCGGTCGTCGCCGGGTCGGTCGCCCCGCAGCACCTCGCCGCGCTCGCCGGAGCGCGCTCGGCGCTGCTCGGCACGGCACACGACGCCCTGCTCAGGCAGCTCGACGAGACACTCGGCCGCACGCGGTCGTCGTGGACGACACCGACCAGCGTGCCTCCCGAGGCGCCGGCCGCGCTCGCCGGCGCGCGGGCGTGGTGGCACGAGGTGGCGCTCACCGGCTGGCGGGGCGTCGACCACGAGCTGCTCTCCGTGGCCGCCGGGGTGGTCGAGACCAGCCTCCTCGTGCCGGAGCTACGACGCGTCGCGGTGCTGCTCGACGGGCTCGCCGCCGAGCTGCGGGCCTGCGTTCCGGTCGCCACCATGGCGCGGGTGCCGGCACGCCGGTGGGCCGATCTCTGGGCTCGCGGGGTCCTGCTCGCCGAGGGCACGCCACCGCCCGAGGCGACGCCCTCGGTCTCCGGGCGGCTGTTGCCGCTCGGTGTGGACGTGCACAGTCACGACACCGCGGTGCAGATCCAACTGCACGCCATCCTGGAGCCGGCGGACGGCGGCCCGGCGCGGCTGGTCCGCACGGCGGTCACCGCGGCGAAGGTCGACACCATCGTCGGTCCGGCGATCTGGCGGCTGTTGTCGCACCATCCGGCGCTGCTCACCGCGCTGGCCGACAAGCGGGCGTTGACCGTGACCGACCTGCCGCTGCGCGGCGGCGACCTGGGCTGGGTCGACGACCGGGTCCGGCTCGACGAGCCCGCCGACCCGTTCGCCACTGCCCGGGTCCTGTTGCCCGCGGCGACCACGGCCGCGACCGACCCCCTGGATCGACACCCGGCGGGCATCGCCGAGCCCGTCCTCGTGGAAGGGCCCGTGATCCGGGACGAGGCCGGCACCCTCGCCGTCGAGGTGGACGGCGAACGGATACCGCTGGCCGTCGACAGGTTGCCGGCCGCCGGTCCGCTGACCGTCGACCTGGTCGCCACCGCGTCCGCCAGCCTGGGGCTCCTGCGCTGGGACGACGACCGGTGGCAGCTCCAGCCGTTGGCGGTGCTGGGCACGGTGAAGCGGCGAACGGTGCCGGCGCACAACGGCGACTGGGCGTGCGGCGTCACCGATCCGAAGATCGCCAAGGAGGAGGCGCGGGCGGGCGACGCCGTGGCCGTGCTGCGCGAACGCGCGGGACGGTTGCTGCGCCGATGACCACGCCGATCCCCACCGGCGGGTTCGCCGACGCCAACCGCCGTCAGGTTCTCTACTGGCGGCTCTTGTCCCGCCTCTTCGACCACGACGAGCAGCCCAGCCTGGAGTCGGCGAGCGTCGCCGTGGTCGACGACCTCGGGCTGCCCGCCGCCCTGCTGAATCCGGCCGTCTCGGTGGACACCATCGTCCAGCGCTTCCCGACGCTCGCGGCCGAGCTGCGCGGCCTGCTCACCCCCACCGACGCCGAGCCCGACGCCACCGGACCCGACGCCACCGGACCGGACGCCATCGGGCCTCGGGCCGTTGGGTCGGACAGCGGGCGGGACGACGCTGAACCGGACGACGCTGAACCGGACGACGCTGAACCGCACGACGCTGAACCGGACGACGCTGAACCGGACGACGCTGCGCCGCACGACGACGGGCCGCGCGCGGATTCGGCCTATCTGCCCGGTGCCGCCGAGGTACGCCGCGCCGCGCTCGTGTCGAAGGTGCTGCTGAACGTGTTCGCCACCGGCTCCGGCCCGGTCAGCGCGACCCAGCTGGCGCGGTGGCAGTCCGATGCCGGCTGGTTCGAGCAGGCACTCGGCTGCGAGCCCGGCGAGCTGCGCCGTCAGAGCGGCGGGCTGGGCGGCACCCTCGCCGGGCTGGAGGGTGACCTGGTCCGACGGATGCACCTGCGGGAGGTGCTTGCCGACCCCGCGCTGGCCAGTCAGCTGACCCCGAGCATGTCGCTGATCGAGCAGTTGCTACGGGACAAGGCCAACCTGTCCGGACTGGCGCTGGCGAACGCCAAGGCGTTGATCCGGCGCTTCGTCGACGAGGTCGCCGAGGTGCTCCGGACGCAGGTGCAACAGACGAGTGTCGGCGCGCTCGACAGGTCGGTGCCGCCCAAGCGGGTGTTCCGCAACCTGGATCTCGACCGGACCATCTGGCAGAACCTGACCAACTGGAGTCCGGACGACGAGCGGCTCTACGTCGACCGGCTCTACTACCGGCACACCGCACGGCGCACCACTCCGTCCCGGCTCATCGTGGTGGTCGACCAGTCCGGCTCGATGGTCGACGCGATGGTCAACTGCACGATCCTCGCCTCGATCTTCGCCGGCCTGCCGAAGGTGGACGTGCACCTGATCGCGTACGACACCCGGGCACTAGACCTCACCCCGTGGGTGCACGACCCGTTCGAGGTGTTGCTGCGTACGCAGCTCGGTGGCGGCACCGACGGCACGGCGGCGCTGACGCTGGCGCGGCCGAAGATCGCCGAGCCGAAGAACACGGTGCTGGTGTGGATCTCCGACTTCTACGAGGTCAACCACCAGGCGGTCTTCGACGGCCTGCAGGCCGTCCACCGCTCCGGCGCCAAGGTCATTCCGGTGGGCTCGGTCAGCAGCTCGGGCCAGCAGAGCGTCAACCCCTGGTTCCGGCAACGCCTGAAGGACCAGGGCACCCCGGTCATCTCCGGCCACATCCGCAAGCTCGTCGTCGAGCTGAAGAACTTCCTCACTTAGGAGAGCACCCCCTCATGTCCGAGATGTTGCGCGCCCCCGCCGAGGTCACGTACGCCGACGAGCTGGATTTCCTCGAGTCGGTCGACACCGGTCCGAAGCCGTTCTCGTGGCGCCTGAGCCCGCGCATGGTCCGGCTGTTCATCCTCGGGTCGGAGCGGGCTGACGGCCTGTCCCGGGAGATCCCGCAGAAGTGGTTCGGCGACCGCAGTTTCGTCGAACGCGCCATCGTCACCCTCGCCTCGGACCGGGGCCTGCTGCTGATCGGTGACCCCGGCACCGGCAAGAGCTGGCTGGCCGAGTTGCTGGCCGCGGCCATCTGCCGCAACTCGACCCTGGTCGTGCAGGGCACCGCCGGCACGACGGAGGACCACATCAAGTACTCGTGGAACGTGTCCATGGTGATCGCCAAGGGCCAGTCCCGGGAGTCGATGATCCCGTCGCCGATCATGACGGCGATGGAGCGTGGCGTGGTCGGTCGCTTCGAGGAGTTGACCCGCTCCACCAGCGACGTACAGGACGCGCTGATCTCGATCCTGTCCGAGAAGTACGTCGCGATCCCCGAGCTGGACCAGGACAACATCGTCTTCGCCCAACCCGGTTTCTCGATCATCGCAACGGCGAACAGCCGCGACCGGGGCGTCAACGACCTCTCCTCGGCGCTCAAGCGGCGGTTCAACTTCGTCCGGATCCCGGTGGTCACCAACAAGCGCAGCGAGGCCGAGATCGTGCGGTTCCGCACCGAGGAGTTGCTGCGCCGGCACCGCATCGAGCTGGACGTGCCGCCCACCCTGCTGGACATCCTGTTGCAGAGCTTCGCCGACCTGCGCGCCGGCGCCGCGGCGGCGACGAGCGACGAGGAGAAGCTGGAGTCGGCACTGTCGACCGCCGAGCAGATCGGCGTGCTGGAGGACGCGATCCTGCACAGCCAGTTCTTCGGCGACCGTACGCTGCGCGCGGCGACGCTCGCCGGGTCGTTGGTCGGATCGCTGGCCCGGCGCAGCCCGGAAGACCTGGCAATCCTCAACAAGTACCTGCACGGCGTGGTCGAGCCACGGGCCCGCAAGGACGACGACGGCTGGGCGGGCTTCCTGGACGGCGGCCGTCAGGCGATCGCGTCCCTCTCGTGACCGCGTCGACAGTCGCCGGCACGTTCGGCGCGCTCCGCGAGCAGCTCACCGACGCGGCGACCGCGTTCGCGGGGTCCTCCGACGCGCTCGGCGCGATCCTCGCCGGGATGGTCGACGATGTCGACCGGGCGCTCGGCGAGCCGCTGGAGATCTTCCCGGTCTGCCACCACTCGCCGGCCTCCGCGCTGGCCATGGTGCGCCGGCTGCGCGCCAAACAGCCCCGGGTGATCTACCTGGAGCTGTGCGAGGATCTCCAGCCGCTGCTCGGCGAGTTGCGCAACTGCCGCCTGCCGGTGGCGGTGCAGGCGTTCGCGTCGGAGCTGTCCGGCTTTCCGGCCGACTGGGGGCCGCTCAGCGTCGTCGCACCGATCACCGAGGCGTCGGCGGAATACCAGGCCATCGCGTACGCGCTGGAGACCCCCGGCGTGGAGCTGGTGCTGGTGGACCGCTCCTCCGACCACGTCTTCCAGTGGTCGCCGCGCGACCAGCCGACCGGCGCGAGCAGCGCGAACGGGCCGACCGGCACCGGTGCGGGATCGGGACTGCACGGCGACGCCGTCGGGGTGGAGATCGGCGACCTGCGACCGCGGTTCGCGGAGCTGGAGGCGTACCTGCTGCACCACGGCAAGGTGCGGCACTGGTCGGAATGGTGGGACCAGTACGTGGAACGCCCGCTGGCCGACGCCGACCACGACACGTACCGGCAGGTGATGGTGCTGATCGGCAGCCTGTTCCGGCGGCTGCGCCCGGCCGACGCGGATCGGCTCGATCGCGACGAGGATCGCGAGCGGTACATGTGGACGCGGATGCGTCAGCACCTGGCCACCTCCGGCGTCGATCCGGCGCACTGCCTCTACGTCTGCGGCGCGTTCCACGCCGCCAGCCGGGTCGAGCAGTTCGGGCTGGGCTCCGGCGCGGACGATTTCGAGATCACCCCGCGCACCGACACCCGCTGGCGGTACGGGCTGATCCCGTCCAGCCACTCGGCGATCGAGGCACAGTTCGGGCTGGCGTCCGGTTCGGTCTCCATCGCCGCGGCGACCTGGGCCAAGGAGGTACGCCGCCACGGGCTGTCGCCGTACCAGCTCGGCGGCCAACGCACGACGGCCGTCCGGGGGCGACGCGGTCGGGTCACGACGGTCCCCTCCCCCGCCGGGCCGGTCGATGACCGACTCACCGGCTTCCTCGCCGCGCCACCGCGCCCGGACGGTCTGGACGAGGCGGAGCTGCGCGGCTGGTGTGTCGACATCGTCCGGTTGGCTCGCCGCAACGGATATCTGGCGAGCACCGCCGACGCCATCGCGGTCTTCGAGACGTCGGTCCTGCTGGCCGGGCTGCGCAACCGGGCCCGGCCCACCCCGTACGACTTCGCCGACGCCGCGGTCACCTGCATCGAGAAGGACGTGGTGCCCGGCCGGCGGGACGTCCGACGGCTCCGCGAGATCCTGCTGGGCGGCGACCGGATAGGTCAGGTCGGCTACGACGCTCTGCCGCCGCTGGCCCGCGACGTGTTCGATCGGCTGGAACCGCTCGGCCTGGCTCTGGAGAAGCGGACCGTCCAGCGGGCGCTGCTGGACCTGAACGCCGAGCCGGCGCTGGGCCGCTGCTCGGACCTGCTGTGGATCCTGCGGCATCTGCTGCCACCGGCCGCGGTCCGCCCGATCATGGGTGAGCGGCGGCTCGGTCAGCGCTCGGTCCAGGAGAGCTGGGACCTGGCGCTCGGTCACCATCAGCGGGCGTTGATCGAGCTCGGCTACGAGGGTGTGACCGTCGAGCAGGTCCTGGAGCAACGACTGCGCCGGGCGGTGCGCGGCCCGGACGCCACCGCCGCCAGCGCTCTGGCCGCGGTCGAGGACGCGATCCGGCTGCTCGACAGCCCACGTCTGGTCGACGAGCTGGGGGCGCGGGCGGTGGAGCTGCTCGCCACCGCGCGCACCGTCGACGACGCTCCCGACGTGTTGCGCCGCATCCGACGGTTGCTGGCGCATCACCGGGCCACCGCGCCGACCCTGCCGGCCTGGTGCGAGGCGTTCGTGACGACCGGGTACGCGCACTACTGCACCCTGCTGCCCACCGCGATCACCAGCGACGAGACCAACGTGCGGCAGGTCGGCGCGATGCTCGGCTTCCTGTTCTCGATGGAGGGTCTGGCACTGTCGTTGGGCTGCGACCGCTCCCAGCTGGAACTGGCCGTCGCGCAGTCACACCCGACCGCGCCGGCGAAGGTGGCGCTGCTCTGGGCGGGCCGACACCAGCTCGGCCTGCTGTCGGTGGCCGATCTGCGGGCCCGGTGTGCCGAGCTGCTGGCCAACCCGCTGGTGGTGCCGGCCTTCCCGCAGTACCTGGCCGGATTCGTGCACGCGCTGGAACCGGTGCCCGGTCTCGCGCCGTTCGTCGTCGAGACGATCTCCACGGCCTTCGCCCGGCTGCCCGATCCGGTGCTGCTGCCCTGGTTGCCGACCCTGATCACGACACTGCGGGAGCAGGGTCCGGAGCTGGTTCCGCTCCTGATCCGGGAGGCCGGACGCACCTTCCCGGAGGCGCTGCCGGAGCTGGATTCCTGGGTGCCGCCGTGGGTCGCGGCCCCACCTGTCGGGCGGGTGGACGACCAACGCGCCGTGGCCGCGCCGCGGCGGCGGGTCGGTGTCCTCCTCGCCGCGCATCCCGAGGTGGTCGACGCGATCTCCGGTCTGCTCGGGTACGACGGCGGGTGGCTGCCGGCCGACGACGCTCCCGCCGAGCAGGGTGCGGTGGCGGGGCTGCTGGCGAGGCATCCCGAGACGGTCGAGGCCGTGGCCGCGCGGGTGGTGCGCCAGGCGTGAGCGCGACGGCGGCGGGTAGGCAGCGGCCCGGCGTCATGGCGACTTCCGCCGGGTAGGAGGCTTTGATGAGCACGTACCGGGACGAACAGGGCGACCAGTTCCCTCCTCCGGAGGCGGACGCCGCCGAGCAGCGGCAGGACGCGTTCGACGTGGGGCCGCCGGACCGGGTCTCCGGCGACGTGGACCCGGAGGCGTCCGAGGCCGACCTGGCCGAGCAGGGCGCGCTACCGGCCGGCGCCCTGGAGGAGGTGACGTCCCTGCCGGCCGACGCCAACCCGGCGGACGCCCTCGAACAGCGTCAGGAGATCCCCGCGCGGGACGAGGGCCGCCGCACCTGAGCGCCCATGCCGGATACGGCGGTGCCCCCGCCCTACCGGCGGGGGGCCCGTCGCTTAGAACCAGTGGAGGTGACTGTTGTCGGCGGTGCCTGTCGAGCTGCCCCACAGGTGGGGCGGCACAGCACACGACCGGAGCCGCGGTGTCGGTGGGCGGTCAAGGCCTGCTTGACCCAGCCCAAGAACCGGCCGTAGTGCTCCACCGGGTCGGGTGCGGTCCGGTACAGGTCGGTCAGATCCCGGCTCGCCTCAGTCAGGCAGTCGGCCATGTCCACCCCGAGCAGCTTCGGCTCGTCCGAGTAGTCGGCCACGAGTTCGACTTTCGCGTGCTCGCACGGCCAGGGGAGCACACAGGACGCGCAGAACCAGAACGGCCGGACCGGGGCGTGCCGCTGGCCGCTCACTGCTGAACCCCCTGATAGCGGACCGGCGACCATCGGTCAGACCAGCGTAGGGTCGACGACTGGCTATGAATGATCGCGTTGACGGTTCCGAAGATGACGCCAGGTGCTCGTTGGACCCGCTCGAGGTCTTCGATCATTTGCGCGATGGCGGCCAGCCGGCCACGGGCGTCGAAGAGTTCTCGCCGGACAGCCATGAGTGACGCCTCGAGCTGGCTCACCCACTCGCGTAGCCGCTCTACCTCTTGTTCCTGTTCCACTCCAGCCTCCAGGGGTGGTGTCGGACGGGGCACCCGTCGCCGCCGGGCTCCGCCTTGCGCGGCGACGGGCGTAGACAGATCCCATCCCGGACGCTACCCCCCTGTCAACCCTGGCGCGCCTATCTGAGCACATTCATGTTGACCCGTCACGGCCGGTCTACCTTCGTTCGCATGGCAGATGGACCGGGCGAACTCGTCGCGGCGGGCGAGGTCCTGGCGATGCTCGGGGTGGGCCGCTCACGGTTCCGCCAGATCCAGCAGTCGCCGCACTTCCCAGCTCCGTACGCCCGACTGTCGGTTGGTTCGATCTGGCTCAAGGCTGATGTGGAGAAGTACATCGCCGAACACCGACGCCCCCGCCCGGTAGACGAGGACGAGTAGCCCCGTCCGCCTTCCCGGCACTGACACCGGCTGGCTCAGCCGGTGACGACCTGCCACAGCAGGAAGGCGTTGAGCGCGACGACCAGGACGGCGACTCCGGACGCGGCGACCGTGGTCAGTGGGTGGTTGACGAGGTTGCCCATGAGGTCCCGGCGACGGGTGAAGGCGACCACCGGGATCAGCGCGAACGGGATGCCGAAGCTGAGGATGACCTGCGACAGCACGAGGGCGCGGGTGGGGTCGAGGCCGATGGCGAGCACGGCCACGGCGGGCGCCAGGGTGACCAGGCGGCGCAGCAGCAGCGGAACCCGGCGGCGCAGGAAGCCCTGCATGATCACCTCACCCGCGTAGGTGCCGACGCTCGTGGAGGCGAGCCCGGAGACCAGCAGGGCGACGGCGAACCCGAAGGCGGCGGCCGTGCCGATGCTCTCGCCCAGGCCGGCGTGCACCCCCTCCAGGCTGTCGGCGCCCACCGGGCCGCCGCCCCGGAAGCTGGCCGCCGCGATCAGCAGCATGGCGAGGTTGACCGCGCCGGCCGCCGTCAGGGCGAGCAGCACGTCGGTGCGTTGGCCCCGGAAGAGGGTACGGCGTTCGGCGTCGTCGGTCGCGGGGATGCGGTCGCGGGTCAGCGCGGAGTGCACGTAGATGACGTGCGGCATGACCGTCGCCCCGAGGATGCCGGCGGCCAGCAGGACGCTGTCGGTGCCCTGGAGGCGGGGCACGAGGCCGGCCATGGCCGAGCCCGGGTCGGAGCCGGCGGCGAGCAGGTTGGCCGCGAACGCCAGGACGATGACGCCGAGCAGCACGGCGACGGCGATCTCGAAGGCGCGGAACCCGCGCGAGCGCAGGGCGAGCACGACGAACGCGGCCGCGCCGATGATCAGCCCGCCGGGTAGCAGCGGAATGCCGAAGAGGAGGTAGAGGGCGACCGCTCCCCCGATGACCTCGGCCAGGTCGGTGGCCATCGCCACCAGCTCGGCCTGCACCCACATCATCCGGTTGAGCGGGCGGGGCAGGCGCTCACGGCACAGCTCGGGCAGGCTGCGGCCGGTGGCCAGGCCCAGCTTGGCGGTGAGTGTCTGCACCAGCATGGCCATCAGGTTGGCCACCACCACGACCCAGACCAGCAGGTACCCGTAGCGGGCGCCGGCCGCCGAGTTGGTGGCGAAGTTGCCCGGGTCGACGTACGCCACGGCGGCGACGAACGCCGGGCCGAGCAGGATCAGCCGTCCGCGTACCCGGCCCCGGGCGCGGGCGATCTGCAGCGGTGTCGCCGTCGTCGCCCGGAGGTCGTTGGTGACCATCGAGCACCTCCCCGTTCGAGTACGGATCGCGTGCCGGTTCCCTTCCCGGGCGGCTGACCCGTCGGTGCCAGTCGGTGGCCCACGGGTGCCACGGTCCCTTCGCGCTTGACAGGCGTCGCCGACCCGACCAAGCTGTCTCATAGTCCTACTGTCGTAGGACAACAGGAAGGATCATCACGAGTGATCGAGTTCGTGCTCGACAGCCGGTCGAAGGTGAACACCTACATGCAGCTCGTGCAGCAGGTGAAGCAGGCGCTGCGCGTCGGTCTGCTCGCACCCGGCGATCAGCTGCCGAAGGTTCGGGACGTCGCCCAGTCACTGGCGATCAACCCGAACACGGTGCTGAAGGCGTACCGGGAGTTGGAGATCGAGGGTCTGGTCGGCGGCCGGCCCGGGGTGGGCACGTTCGTCCAGCGCACCCTGGCCGGCGCGTCCCTGCCCAACCAGGCCGAGCTGCGTGACGACCTCGTGGCGTGGTTGCAGCGGGCGCGGGCCGCCGGCCTCACGGCCGAGGACGTCGTCGCCCTGGTGGAGACCACGCTGCGCGCCACCCTCACCGACGACGCCCCACAGAAGGAACCCGCGTGAGCGGTACGAGAGGACAGAGGATGGAGATGGTCTTGGAGGCCGACCGGCTGGGCAAGCGGTACGGCAGAACGTGGGCGCTACGGGACTGTTCGCTGCACCTTCCGGCCGGCCGGATCGCCGCGCTGGTCGGGCCCAACGGCGCGGGCAAGAGCACGTTGCTGCACCTGGCGGTCGGGCTACTCAAGCCCGACGAGGGCGTGGTGCGGGTGTTCGGCAGGTCGCCGTACGGCGACACGGAAGGGCTGGCCGACATCGGGTTCGTCGCCCAGGACACGCCGCTGTACCGGGACTTCACCGCTGCCGAACTGGTCGTCGCCGGCGGCAAGCTGAACCGGCGATGGGACGCGGCACTGGCCCGGACCCGGTTGGCGCAGCTCGGGATACCGCCCGACAAGCCGGTCGGCAAACTGTCCGGCGGGCAACGGGCCCAGGTGGCGCTCGCTCTCGCACTGGCCAAACAACCCCGGCTGCTGCTGCTCGACGAGCCGGTGGCCAGCCTCGATCCGCTGGCCCGTCGGGAGTTCCTCCAGTCGCTGATGGGCAGCGTGGCGGATTCCGGCACCACCGTTCTGCTCTCCTCGCACCTGCTGGCCGACCTGGAGCGCGTCTGCGACTACCTGATCGTGCTCAACGCGGCCCAGGTGCAGCTCACCGGCTCGGTCGACGACCTGGTTGCCGGGCACCGGCAGCTCGTCGGCCCGCGGCACGACGGCGGTCCGATCGGGGGCGTGGCGCACGTGGTCCGGGCCAGCCACACCGACCGGCAGTCCACGCTGCTGGTACGCACCGACGGTCCCGTCACCGACCCGGCCTGGACGGTCCGCGACGTCAGCCTGGAGGACGTCGTCCTGGCCTACCTCGCCGACGGCGTCACGCAGACCAGTCACAGCGAGTGGGGGGTGGCGGCATGATCTGGCTGACCTGGCGGCAACACCGCAAGCAGGCGTTCTACACCCTCCTGGGGTTCCTGGTGCTCGCCGCGGTGCTGGTGCCGATCGGCCTCTCGATGCGGAGCACCTTCGCCGACCTCGACCTGGCCACATGCGTGCGTCAGCTCGACGACCCGAACGTGGCGGCGGCGACCCGGGAGGCCTGCGACGCGGGGTTCCACCGCTTCAGTAACCAGTACGGCAGCCTGAACCTGGTGGCCGTCCTGCTGATCACCCTGCCGGTGCTGGTCGGCCTGTTCTGGGGCGCGCCGCTGGTCGCCCGCGAGGTGGAGCAGGGCACCCACCGGTTCGTCTGGACCCAGGGTGTCGGCCGGACCCACTGGGCCCTGGTGAAGTTCGGGCTGGTGGGCGCGGGCGTCCTGGCCCTCGCGACGGCCTACGGGCTGGGTATGTCCTGGTGGGTCGACCCGCTCACCGACGCCGCGTACGAGGGCCGGCTCGGCATGATCGTCTTCGACCTCCAGGGCACCGTCCCGATCGGCTACACACTCTTCGCCGTGGCGCTGGGTATCTTCGCCGGCACCGTGTGGAAGCGGATGCTGCCCGCCATGGGCATCACCCTCGCCGGGTTCATCGGCGTGCGGGCGGCCGTGGAGATCCTGGCCCGACCGCACTACCAGCCCGCCAAAACCCAGACCTTCCCGATCGAGGGGGGTGGGATTCCGGAGGGCGACCGGGGCAACTGGGTTCTCGCCGTGGGAATCCGCGACGCCGACGGGACGATGGTCGCGGAGAACACCCGCATCCAGTGCCCGCCGGGCGGCAAGGGCCCGGACGGCCGAGTCTGCGGTGCCGACCTGGGTCTCGGGCCGGGCGCGTACAACTGGGAGATGTACCAGCCGGCCGACCGGTTCTGGCTGTTCCAGAGCATCGAGACGGGCATCTTCGTGGCCCTCGCCGCGCTCCTGCTCTACCTCGCGGTGCGTCGGGTCCGCCGGATCGCGTAACCGGGCGGGTGATCGCCGGAGCCACGGGGGCCCGGCGATCACCCGTCCCTGCCGGCCTCAGCGGCCCAGCCGCCGGTAGCGGGCGACCGAGAGCGGCAGGAACACGGCAACCAGCGCGATCGGCCAGGCCACCGCCAACCAGAGGTAGTGCCGCGCGGCCCACGAGTCGCCACCCCAGCCCGGGTTGCCGAACAGCTCCCGGGCGGCGCCGACGGTCGCCGACAGCGGGTTCCAGGCGGCCACCGCGCCGAGCCAGGCCGGCATGGTGGACGGCGCGACGAACGCGTTGGAGAGGAAGCCGAGCGGAAACTCCAGGGTCTGCACCGCGACCACGGCCGTCTGTCCCCGGGCGACCAGGCCGAGGAAGATGCCGACCCAGACCAGGGCGAAGCGCAGCAGCAGGATCAGTCCCGCCGCGCCCAGCGCGGCGCCGACGCCGCCGTGTGCCCGCCAGCCGACGGCGAGGCCGGTGGCCAGCAGCACCGCGAGGGTGACCAGCGCGAAGAGCAGGTCGGTCACCGCGCGGGCGACGAGCGGGGCGAGTGGTGCGACCGGCATCGAACGGAGCCGGTCGGTGACCCCACGCTCCAGGTCGTCGGCGACGGCGATCGTGGTGAGGCTGATGCCGAACACCATCGTCATCACGAACATGCCGGGCATCAGGAACTCCCGGTAGCTGCCCCCGTCGGGGACCTGCATCGCCCCGCCGAACAGGTAGGCGAAGATCAGCACGATCAGGATGTTGAAACCGAGCGAGGCGACCAGCGGCCCGGGGTCACGTCGCCACCGGGCCAGGCCACGCCAGACCAGGGCACCGCTGTCTGTCAGGGCAGCGGGCCGGCCGGGCGTCAGGTCCACGGTCGCGGGCGGGTGTGTGGCGCTCACGCGGTCACCTCCACGGTGGCCCGACCACCCGTGACGTGCAGGAAGACGTCGTCGAGGGTGGGTCGCCGCAGGGCGATGTCGACCACCGTGACCTGCGCGGCGTCGAGCGCCCGCAGCACCTCGACGAGCGCGCCGGCCCGGTGCCCCACGCCGGCGCTGACCGCGCGCCGGTCCACGTCGACAGTCGGTTCGTCGGCGACCACCCGACGCATCTGCGCGACGGCGATCGCGAGGTCGGCGGGCTCCCCCACGACCACCTCGATCCGGTCGCCGCCGAGCTGCGTCTTCAGCTCGTCGGGGGTGCCTTCGGCGACGATGCGCCCGGCCTCGACCACCGAGATCCGGTCGGCGAGCTGGTCCGCCTCGTCCAGGTGCTGGGTGGTGAGCAGGACGGTGGTGCCCGCGCGGACCAGCCCGCGGATCGACTCCCACACCTCGCTCCGGCCGCGCGGGTCCAGCCCGGTGGTGGGTTCGTCGAGGAACAGCACGGCGGGGGCGAGGACCATGCCGGCGGCCAGGTCCAACCGGCGACGCATGCCCCCGGAGTACGTGCTGACCGGCTGCTCGCCGACGTCGGCCAGGCCGAACCGCTCCAACAGCTCGACCGCCCGCTGCCGGGCCCGGCGACGGCCCAGGTGGAACAGCAGGCCGAAGAGCACGAGGTTCTGCCGGCCACTGAGCGCCTCGTCCAGCGCGGGATGCTGCCCCACCAGGCCGATCCGGTAGCGCACCTGGTCGGGCTGGCGGGTCACGTCGAACCCGGCGACCTCGGCGTGCCCCTCGTCCGGGCGCAGCAGCGTGGACAGGATCCGTACCGACGTGGTCTTGCCGGCCCCGTTGGGACCGAGCAGGCCACACACCGTCCCGCTGGCCACCTCAAGGTCGAACCCGTCCAGGGCCAACCGGTCCCCGTACCGCTTCCGCAGCCCTCGCACCACTATCGCCGCGCCGCTCGTCGTCACACCCGTCCCCTTCCCACAGCCGGACACCGAAGGTCTACCGTACACGGTACGGTAGACCGTACGGGATTGGTGGGTCGACTAGCGTCCCCGGCATGACGATCTCGTTGGACGGCCGGCGGTTCGCCGCGGTGACGGACGTGGTGGCCGGTGAGGTGGGCACCGAGACGGTCTTCACCTACCACGAGCGGGCGGGCGAGGTCTGGGCCGAGTACGCCGGTGGGTCCATCCGACGCGGCTGTCTCGTGGGCACCCGCGACGGCGACCGGTTGGACTTTCGCTACGTCCAACTCAATGCCGAGGGCCAGACGTCCACCGGCCACTGCGTCTCGCAGGTGCGGGTCCGGGCCGACGACCGCCTGGAGCTGCACGAGTCCTGGGCCTGGGAGTCCCGGCCGGGCAACGGCACCAGCGTGGTGCGGGAGATCGCCTAGATCGGGTCGACGGAACTTGACTGGCCGGCGACGCCGACGTTGAGCGGATCGGCCAGCAGCTTGTCGAAGGCCAGCTCGGCGGCCCCGATCAGGACGGCGTCCCGGCCGAGAGCCGCAGCCCGCAACCGCAGGTGCTCACGGGAGGCCGGCAGCGGCATGGCGTCCAGCCGCCGCCGCACCGTGTCCGCCCCGGCGATGAAGATGTCGCGCAGCGAGCCACCGAACACCACGGCGTCCGGGTTGACCACGTTGACCAGGTTGGCGACGCCGAACCCGAGCCAGTCGGCGACCCGCTCGACGGCGGCGCGGGCGGTCGCGTCGCCGTCCGCCGCCGCGCGCAGCACGTCGGCCACAGCGGTCCGGTCGTCGGGGTCGAGGCCGGCGTGCCGCAGCAGCGCGGCCTCGGAGATCTCGGTTTCCCAGCAACCACGGGAGCCGCAGCCGCACGGCAGTCCGTTCGGGTTGACCACCATGTGGCCGACCTTGCCGCTGTGGCCCCGGTGGCCGATCATCAGTCGGCCACCGACCACGATGCCGGCGCTGATGCCGAGGTCGCCGTGCAGGTAGATGAGGTCGTCGATACCGGGGGCCACACCCCGGATGTGCTCGGCCAGGCCCGCGATGTCGGCCAGATCTCCGGCCACGAATCCTGGGCAGTCGGTCAGCTCGGCCTCGAGGGCTGCGCTCAGGCCCTCCTCGACGCCGACGATGCGCAGGCCGCCGTCGGCGTCGCGGGTGGTGTCGGTGACGGCGACCGCGCCGCCGACCAGCAGCGCGTCGGAGGCGACGCCGCGCTCCATCCCGCGCACGAGGTCGGCCAGGGGGCGGACGGCGTCGACGGCCGACATTCCACCGGGACGGGGTGCCTCCCGCAGGTCGAGGATGCGACCGCCGAGGCCGATCCGCGCCGCCCGCAGTCGGTCCGCGTCGATGCTGAGCGCGTGCGCGTAGACCCGGTCGGAGCGAGGGCTGACCACGAGGGAGGGGCGGCCGGCGCGGCGGGTCGTGGCCGGCGCCTCCTCGGTGACCAGACCGCTGGCGGTCAGGTCGGCGGCGAGGGCGCCGATGGTGCTGCGGTTCAGGCCGAGACGGCTGGTCAGCTCGGCCCGCGACGTCGGCCCGTGCAGGTGCACGTAGCGCAGCACGGCGCCGAGGTTCTGCCGTCGGATCTCCTCCTGGCTCGCGCCGGGGACCGGGGGCAGTGGGGTGTCGGCGGTACGACCGGCGCCGGCTGGCCTGGACCGCACGGGTGTCGCCACGGTCAGACCTCCTTCACGGATCGGTGCCGGGTGAACGATGGGGCGCGGACGACGATGGGCCCCGGAAGAGGAGATCCGGGACCCATCGGCGTTGCTGCTTACCGTGTGCTGATTACTTGGTGAGCGGCGCGAGCTTCGGGTCGTTGGCGTACGCCTCGACCACGTTCGCCTTGGTGACGGCGACCGGCGGGAGCAGGAACGTGTCGACGACCTTGCTGCCGTTGTTGTAGGACTTGGTGTCGTTCACCTGCGGGGTGTTACCGGCCTGGAGAGCCTTGACCATGTTGATGGTCTCCTTCACCAGGTTGCGGGTGTCCTTGTTGATCGTCATGTACTGCTCGCCCTTGACGATCGACTTGACCGACTCGACCTCGGAGTCCTGACCGGTGACGATCGGGGTCGGCTTGCCGGCACCCTTGACCGAGGTCAGGATGGCGCGGGCCAGGGTGTCGTTCGGGGAGAGGACGCCGTCCAGCTCCTTGTTGCCGTAGGTCGAGGTCAGCAGCTGGTCCATGCGGGCCTGCGCACCCTCGGCCTTCCAGCCCTGAATGGCGGTCTGCTTGACGTCCTTCTGACCCGAGGCGACGACGACGTTGCCCTTGTCGATCTCCGGCTTGAGCACGTCCATCGCGCCGTTGAAGAAGACACCGGCGTTGTTGTCGTCCGGCGAACCGGAGAACAGCTCGATGTTGTACGGGCCGTTCGGCTTCTTGGCCTTCATGCCGTCCAGCAGGGCCTGGCCCTGGAGCTGGCCGACCTTGAAGTTGTCGAACGCGACGTAGTAGTCGAGGTCCGGCGTGTTGGTGATGAGCCGGTCGTACGCGATCACCTTGGCGCCGGCGGCGTGCGCCGCGGCGACCTGGGTCGCCAGCTGCGCGGCGTCGGTCGCGCCGATGACGATGACCTTGGCGCCCTTGGTGGTCATGGCGGTGATCTGGGCCTGCTGGTCGGCGACCGTGGTCGACGCGCCGGCGTACTGCACGTCAGCCTGGAAACCGGCCTCCTTGAGACCGTTGGTGAACAGGTCACCGGCGAGGACCCAGTTCTCCGAGGTCTTGGCCGGCAGGGCCACGCCGATCAGCGAGTTCGCCGCGAAGCCCTTGGCGTCGCCGCCACCCGAGCTGCCGGAGTCGCCGTCGCGGCCGGAGCCGCAGCCGGCCAGGGCCAGCATGGCAGCGGCGCTGATGGCCACCACCGACGAGCCGAAGATTTTACGCATGGTGAGGACTTGCCTTTCTGGATGTGAGACGGGTGGAGAGGTCGGTGGCCGTCAGCCGGACACCGCTGCCTTGGCGGGCTCGCGCTCCGCGTCCGGCGGTGAGGCGGGTGGTGCGGAGTCCTCGCGGCGGAACGGCCGCATCAGGCTCCCGATGATGGAGAAGCGCCCCTGGCTCTTGTTGTAGACGTCGATCGCGACGGCCAGCAGCAGGACCAGGCCCTTGATGATCTGGACCTTGTCGGTGCCCACGCCCTCGAGCTGGAGGCCGTTGTTGAGCACGGCCATCACCAGACCACCGACGATGGAGCCGCTGATGGTGCCGATACCGCCGGCGACGGCCGCGCCACCGATGAAGACAGCGGCGATGGCGTCCAGCTCCCAGCCGTTACCGTCCTGCGGCCCGGAGGCCTGCGAACGGGCCACGAAGATCATGCCGGCCAGCGCGGCCAGGACGGACATGTTCATCATGACGAAGAAGTTGACCCGCTTGAGCTTCACGCCGGACAGCTCGGCCGCCCGGGAGTTGCCGCCCACCGCGTAGATGTGCCGGCCGCCGGCCGTGTTGCGGGTGTAGAAGGAGTACGCGATGACCAGCGCCACGAGGATGATGCCCGAGATCGGGAAGCTGGTGCCGACGCGACCACTGGCGAAGCGCAGCGCCGCGAAGGCGATCACCCCGACCATGACGGCCATCCGCAGGATCGAGATCCACAGGGGCGCCGGGTCGGCGTCCATCGCCCGTCGGGTGTTGCGGGCCCGGATCTCGCGCCACACCACCGCCACCGCGGCGGCCAGACCGAGCAGCAGCGTCGCGTTGTTGTAGCCGGTGTTCGGGCCGAACTCGGGCAGGAAGCCCGAGCCGATCTCCCGGAAGCCCTCCGGCACCGGGATGCTCTGGGCGTTGCCGATGAACTGGTTGCCACCGCGGAAGAGCAGCATTCCCGCCAGGGTGACGATGAACGCCGGCACCCCGATGTAGGCCACCCAGAAGCCCTGCCAGGCGCCGATCACCGCGCCGATGGCGAGGCCGAACACGATGGCGGCGGGCCAGGGCAGATTCCACTCGGTCATCGACTTGGCGACCAGGATGCCGGTGAATGCCGCGACCGAGCCGACCGAGAGGTCGATGTGGCCGGCGACGATCACCATGAGCATGCCGATGGCCAGGATCAGGATGTACGAGTTCTGCTGGAACAGCGCGATCAGGTTGTCCGACCGCAGCGTCAGCCCATTGGTCCAGATCTGGAAGATCAAGACGATCGCCACCAGGGTGAAGATCATCCCGAACTGGCGGGCGTTGGAGGTCGTGCCTCCAAACAGGTTCTTCTGAAGGTCTCTGATACGGCTCATCGGGTGGCCAACTTCTTCGTCGAGGTCATCTGCTTCATGAGGGTTTCCGGGTTCGCGTCCGCCCGGGCGATCTCGCCCGTGATGGCGCCTTCGAAGACGGTGTAGATGCGGTCGCAGAGCCCGATCAGCTCAGGCAGCTCCGAGGAGATGACGACAACGCCCTTCCCCTGGTCGGCGAGCCGCTGGATGATGCCGTAGATCTCGTACTTCGCGCCCACGTCGATGCCGCGGGTCGGCTCGTCGAGGATCAGCAGGTCCGGGTCGCTGAACATCCACTTGGCCAGGACGACCTTCTGCTGGTTGCCGCCCGAGAGCTTGGAGACGCCCTCGTCGACCGTCGGGGCCTTGGTCCGCAACTCCTTGCGGTACGCCTCGGCCGCCTGGTACTCCTCGACCTCGCTCAGGACGCCGTGGTGCGAGATCTTGGACAGCTTGGCGGCCACCGTCGACGTCTTGATGTCGTCGAGCAGGTTGAGGCCGAGCGCCTTACGGTCCTCGCTGACGTACGCGAGGCCGTGGTCGATGGCGTCCGCCACCGACTTCAGGACGATCTCCTTGCCGTCCTTGATGATCGTGCCCGACTCGTACACCCCGTAGGAGCGGCCGAAGACGCTCATCGCGAGTTCGGTGCGGCCCGCGCCCATCAGGCCGGCGAAGCCGACGATCTCGCCGCGGCGCACCACGAAGCTCTCGTTCTTGCAAACCTGGCGCTCGGCGGAGATCGGGTGCCGGACGTTCCAGTTGCGCACCTCGAAGAAGACGTCACCGATCTTCGGGGTGTGGTCCGGGAACCGGCTGCTCAGCTCGCGGCCGACCATGCCCCGCACGATCCGGTCCTCGTCGACCCCGTCCGCCTTGACGTCGAGGGTCTCCACGGTCTTGCCGTCCCGGAGGATGGTGATCTGGTCGGCGATCGCCTCGATCTCGTTCAGCTTGTGCGAGATCATGATCGAGGTGATGCCGCGGGAGCGGAAGCCGCGCAGCAGGTCCAACAGGTGCCGGGAGTCGGCCTCGTTCAGCGCGGCGGTCGGCTCGTCCAGGATGAGCAGCTTCACGTCCTTGGCGAACGCCTTCGCGATCTCCACGAGCTGCTGCTTGCCGACGCCGATGTCCTTGACCAGGGTGTCCGGATCCTCCTCCAGACCGACCCGGGCCATCAGGTCCAGCGCCATCCGGTTGGCGGCCTTCCAGTCGATCGAGCCCCGCTTGCGCGGTTCGTTACCGAGGAAGATGTTCTCGGCGATCGACATCCCGGGGATGAGCGCCAACTCCTGGTGGATGATCACGATGCCGGCGCCCTCGCTCGCCCGGATGTCGGAGAACTTGCTCTCCGACCCCTGGTAGACGATCTGGCCGTCGTAACTGCCGTACGGATAGACCCCGCTGAGCACCTTCATCAGCGTGGACTTGCCCGCACCGTTCTCGCCGCAGATGGCATGGATCTCGCCGGCGCGAACCACCAGGTTGACGTCGGAGAGGGCCTTGACTCCGGGGAACTCCTTGGTGATGGAACGCATCTCAAGGAGGATCGGCACGTCGCTCATCGCTCGTACCACCTCGCCAACGTCATCGGTTGCCTCCGGAAGGTTGAACCTTCACTTGGTTTTGTTGTTGACGGCAACGTATTGCGGTGAGCAGGCCATCCGCAAGGCGAGGCGGTGTTGAAAATGTAACAATCCGGCAATATAGACGAAGCAGAGTATTCGCCCGTCACGCCGGTCCCACGAGTCGCCGATGGCACCATGGACCGCTCCTGGCAACGTTGTCAAATCGGAGTCGACGACCCATCCGCGCCGATCACCGCAAGCAGGCTCGCCACCAGGCACGATCCGCCCCAGCAGGCGCGGACACCCGGGCGCCGCGGCCGAACTGCCATCGAACGGTGGTGATCGAGCCATGAGGCCGGCGACCCGTCCAGCATGCCTCGGCCGACCGCGGCCTGCGATGTGACCCACGCCTCCCCCGAGCGAAGGGATCGACGGCCGCCACCCCCGCACGCCCCGCCCCCGCCCCCGCCCCGCCCCGCCCCGCCCCGCCGATCATGGAGTTGTGGTTGGTGACAAAGCGCGCGTCTATCTCCAAACCCGGCACCACAACTCCATGATCGACGGGGGCGGGCGGTGATCACCCGCGATCTTGCACTTGCTGTGGCGGCATAGCGGGCATTCCGCTCATGTCGACGACCGAAAGTGCAAGATCGGCGGGACGGGGGCGGGGCGGGGGCGGGGGCGAGGCGGGGCGGGCGGGGCGGGGGCGGGGCGGGGCGAGGCGGGGCGGGGGCGGGGGCGGGCGGTGGAGGTCGACCGGTCAGCTGGGGTGCAGCACCGCCTTGATCACCGCGTCCTCGCGGCGGTCGAAGCTGCGGTACAGCCCCGGCGCGTCGTCGAGAACGCCGTGGTGGGTCACGATCACACCGGGCCGGGCCCGACCGGCGACGACCATGTCCCGCAGCAGCACCGTGTAGCGACGATCGTGCGTGCGTCCGAACCGCACGGCGACGCCCTTGGTGAACAGCGTCCCCCAGGGCGCGACGAGATCCTCGCGGGCGCTCGCGCCCGGCCACGGGTGTAGGTCCTTCTCGGGGTAGACGCCCGCCACGGCGATCGAACCCGCGGGATTGACCAGCCGGGCGGCGTCGGCGATCACCTGGTCCGGGCGCTCCTGGTCGGGGTGCTCCCGGTCGCGCGCCTGGAAACCGACCGCGTCGATGACCCGGTCGATCCCGCCCAACTTCTCCTCGCCCAGCGGCAGACCGGCCCGCGCGCGGTCGGCGCGGATCTGCTCCACCGGGTCACCGAGGCGGAAGTCGACCGGAACCGCGCCGAGCTCACCGGCCTTGTCGAGCCGGGCGTCCACCCCGTCGACGCAGTAGACGACCCGGGCGCCCCGCAGCAGCGCCGAGTACGCGCCGAGCAGACCGATGGTGCCGGCGCCGAACACGGCCACGGTGTCGCCGGCCTGCACCTCGGCGAGGGTCGCCGCGGCGTGCCACCCGGTCACGAACGCGTCGGCGAGCAGCACGAAGTCGTCCTCGTACGCGTCGCCCGGCTCTCCCGGCACGGGCACGCAGTTCGCGTCGGCCCACGGCACCCGCAGCAGGTCGGCCTGGGCACCCCGGTACGGACCCATCCCGGCGTAGCCGTAGGCGGCGCCCGGCCCCTCGGCCCGTGCCCGCAGGCAGGCCGCCGAGAGCCCGCGCGAGCACATCACGCAGGTGCCGCAGAACAGGTGCGTGGGGATCACCACCCGGGTGCCGGGTCGCACGGTCTGCACCGCCGAGCCGACCTCCTGCACCACACCCAGCGGCTCGTGGCCGAACACCAACCCCGGATCGGCGCCGGTGCGCCCGTCGTACATGTGCAGGTCCGTGCCGCACAGGGCGGTGGACGTGATCCGCACGAGCGCGTCCGTCGACGCCTCGATCCTCGCGTCGGGCACCTCCCGTACCGCGACGTCCCGAACGTCCACGTAGACGACGGCTCTCATACCGGCTCCCCCTCAGGTGGTGGAGCGTCGGTCTTCCCCCGGTTGGCCGATTCATGCCGGGGCGATCGACGGGCAGGACGGTCCGCCGCGCGACGTAGCATCGGCGAAGCACGATGTCAGGGGCACCACCTCGCCGACCGGATCGGGCACCTTCGACATGACGACCGAACAGACCACGTCCCCACCGCGCACCGGCGTCGGCATCGTGGCCCGTGACCTGGGGGCGACCGTCCGAAGTGGACGTCGCGTCCTCGACGACATCTCGCTGACCGTCGCGCCGGGCGAGCTGGTCGCGATCATCGGGGTCAGCGGCGCGGGCAAGACCACCCTGCTGGAGACGCTGGCCGGGGTCCGCCGACCGGCGGCCGGCACCGTGGGGTACGACGATGACGGTGTCCCGGGCTCGGTCGGCTTCGTCCCGCAGGACGACATCATCCACCGCGAGCTACCGCTGGCCCGCACCCTGCGGTACGCGGCCCAGCTGCGCCTGCCACCGGGGACCGGCCCCGCCGAGGTGTCGCGCCGGGTGGCCGAGGTGCTCGCCGAGCTGCGGCTCACCGAGCGGGCCGACGTGCCGGTGGGTCGCCTCAGCGGCGGTGAACGCAAGCGCGCCAGCATCGCCGTCGAGCTGCTGACCCGACCCGGCGTGTTCTTCCTCGACGAGCCCACCTCCGGGTTGGATCCGGCGATCGCCGTGGACCTCCTGCGGGCGCTGCGGACGCTCGCCGACGCCGGTGCGACCGTCGTGCTCACCACCCACCAGGTCACTGACGTGGACCGTTGCGACCGGGTGGTCGTGCTGACCCGCGAGGGGCGGTTGGCGTACGCCGGCACGCCCGACGCCGCCCGGGAGTTCTTCGGCCTGCGGTCCCTCGCGGAGGTCCACCTGCTGCTCGATGAGGAGTCCGACCAGACCGTCTGGCCCGAGCGCTTCGCCGCGTCGCGCGCCGTTGGACCGACCGCCACCACGGGCGACCCAGGCGGCAGGGGTCCGGGACGGCCGGTCGGCCGGCTGCGCCAGTGGTGGGTCCTCGCGGCGCGCAACGCGGAGATCGTCGCCCGCAACCGACTGACGCTGGCGATCCTGCTCGGCTCACCACTGATGGTGCTGGGGATGTTCGCGCTGCTGTTCCGCCCCGGCGCGTTCGACCCGGCGAGCCCGAGCCCGACCGTCACCGTGATGATCCTTTTTTGGATCGCGTTCGGCGGCTTCTTCTTCGGCCTGACCTACGGTCTGCTCCAGATCTGCACGGAGCTGCCGATCCTGCGCCGGGAGCGCCTGGCGGGTGTCCGGCTGCTGCCGTACCTGATGGCGAAGGCCGCGGTGTTGCTGCCGCTGCTCGCCCTGGTGGACCTGGCCCTGCTCGGGGTGCTGCGCGGCATGGACCGACTGCCGCCGGTCGGCGGCGGCGACTTCGCGGCCCTGTACGCGACCCTGCTGCTCTCCTCGGCGGCCGCGCTCGCGCTCGGCCTGCTCTGCTCCGCGGCCGTCTCGGACGCGGCCCAGGCGACCCTCATGCTGCCGATGCTGTGCTTCCCGCAGGTGCTGTTCGTCGGGGCGATCCTGCCGGTGCCGGCCATGGCGGACGGCGGCCGGTGGCTCAGCTACGCGATGTCGAACCGCTGGGCGTTCGAGGGGTTGGGGCACACCGCCGGGGTGGAACGGCTGTGGCGCGACGGCGGCTCACCGCTCGGCCCGCCGCTGTCGCAGACGTATGGCGACACCTTCGCGCGAGCGGTCTGGGTCGACTGGCTGGTACTCGGCGGGTTCGTGCTGCTCTCGCTCGCGGCGACCTGGGCGGTGCTGGTACGGCGGGAGGCCCGCCGTGCGGCCTGAGCGCGCCCCTGCCCTCTCGCCGACAGACCTGCCCGGGTACGCCGACACCGCGCGGATCGACGAGTTACGCGCCACCGAGTACCCGCACCTCGACCGGCACGGCCAGGTCTACCTCGACTACGCCGGGGCCGGGGTGACCGCACGGGCCCAGGTGCGGGCGCACCACGACCGGCTGCTGGCGGGGCCGTACGGCAACCCGCACTCGGAGAGCCCCACCAGCGCGGCGGCCGGCTCGCTGGTGGAGTCGGCCCGGCGGGCGGTGCTCGACTTCTTCTCCGCCGACCCCGCCGAGTACGCGGTGGTCTTCACCCCCAACGCCAGCGGCGCCTGCCGTCTGGTCGGCGAGGCGTACCCCTTCGGACCGACCGCACCCTTCGTGCTGACCTGGGACAACCACAACTCGGTCAACGGCATCCGCGAGTACGCCCGGGCGGCCGGCGCGGCGGTGCGGTACGTGCCGTTGAGCGGCCCGGAGCTGCGGGTCGCCGAGACCGACCTGGTCTCGGTGCTCGACGCCGGCAGCGGGGTTCGGTCCGGCCGCCGTGGGCTGTTCGGGTACCCGGCGCAGAGCAACTTCTCCGGCGTGCAGCATCCCCTTGGCTGGGTCGAGCTGGCCCACCGGCACGGCTACGACGTGCTGCTGGACGCCGCCGCGTTCACCGCCACGAACCGGTTGGACCTGCGCGCCGTCCGACCCGACTTCGTCTGCCTGAGCTGGTACAAGCTGTTCGGCTATCCGACCGGCGTCGGCGCGCTGCTGGCGCGTCGTGACGCGCTGGCCCGGCTGCGCCGTCCGTGGTTCGCCGGGGGCACCATCAGGGCGGTCAGCGTGCAGGGTGACTGGCACCGCTCGATGGACGACGAGTCGGCGTTCGAGGACGGCACGCTCAACTTCCTGAGCATTCCGGACGTGGAGTTCGGGCTGCGGTGGCTCGACTCGATCGGCGTGGACCTCGTGCACAGCCGGGTCGGCCTGCTCACCGCCTGGTTGCTGGACCGCCTGACCGCGCTGCGGCACCGCACCGGCCAACCGCTGGTGCGGGTGTACGGGCCGGCCACGGGCGAGGGCCGGGGCGCGACCGTGACGTTCAACGTGCTACGGCCGGACGGCACGCCGGTCGACGAGCGACTCGTCGCCCGGGAGGCCGCCGCGGCGGGCTTCTCCCTGCGGACCGGATGCTTCTGCAATCCGGGTGCGGGCGAGGGGGCGTTCGGGATCACCCGGCAGACGCTGCGGCGACGCCTGCTCGCCCAGATCGGCACGATCGACGAGTACCTGGACGCGCTGGCGCTACCGACCGGCGGCGCGGTCCGGGTGTCGTTCGGGCTGGCGTCCACCGCGGCCGACGCCGAACGCTTCGTCGCCTTCGTGGAATCGTCCTACCTGGACCGGGAGGGTGGGGCCGGGCCGCCGTTGCCGCCCCGGCTCCGGTGCTGACGTGCCCTCCGGGGCTAGCCGACCTGGGCCACCGACGCCGGGCGGTGCGTGATCTCCTCCATGAACGCGAACCGGGCGGCCAGCTCGGCGAGGGTCGCCCCCTCCCGCCAGGCCGAGGCAACCTGGGCGACCTGGACCAGGTCCATACAGTCGCCGCGGGCCAGCACCTCGCCCGCGGAGCGGACGTCGATCATGAAGTACCGGGCCTGCGAGCCCAGCCCGACACAGACCACGCCCTGGTCGGAGTGCAGCTCGGCGCAGGTGAACCGGGCCCGCCCCTGCTCGGGTGCGGTCACCCGGCCGATGTCGAGCTGGTGGCGGTCGGCGGTCTCGATGAGCGCGGCGGCCAGGCCACCCCGCTCGACCAGATCCGGGTAGAGGCGCACACCCAGCGCCGTCGACGCGTCGCTCATGACTGACTCCCACTTCCTTGTGACAGAGACCAGCAGCACGCAGGTTACGGGGAGGTTTCCTGCGGACCTCGTCATCCTGTCCCGCGTGGACGCTCCACGGCAATAGGAAGTGTCGATTCGACCGCTATCGAGGGGTGCGATCGGGCGGTAACGGACCGTCGCGGCATTGGAAACACTCTTGACAGAAAGGTCACCATATCGACATGCTTCGCTTGGAGAGCGCTCTCCAAGATTCTCTGCCGCGCCGTCTCCGACGCGCCGCCTCCCCTTCACCTCGCTGAGGAGCCTCCCGTGTTCACAGCCCGCCCCACCTCCCGCAGCCGCCCCCTCGTCCTCGCGGCGGTCGCCCTCGTCACCACCCTCGCCACCCTCACCATCCCGGGTCAGTCCGACCGCGCCGAGGCCGCCATCGGCGGACTCACCTGGCAGGACGAGTTCAACGCCCCGGCCGGTACGCCCGTCGACGCGAACAAGTGGCGCTTCGACATCGGCGGCGGGGGCTGGGGCAACAACGAGCGGCAGTACTACACCAACAGCACCAGCAACGCCGTACACGACGGTCAGGGCAACCTCGTCATCACCGCCCGTCGGGAGAACCCCGCCAACTACCAGTGCCACTACGGCCGTTGTGAGTACACCTCGGCCCGGCTGCTGACGGCGGCGACCTTCACCCAGACGTACGGTCGCTTCGAGGCCCGCATCAAGATCCCGCGCGGTCAGGGCATCTGGCCGGCGTTCTGGATGCTCGGCACGGGCGGCGGGTGGCCCGACTCCGGCGAGATCGACGTCATGGAGAACATCGGCCGGGAGCCCAACACCGTCTACGGCACCGTGCACGGCCCCGGCTACTCGGGCAGTGGCGGCATCACCGGCAGCCGCACGATCGGCGGCCCGCTCGCCGACGGTTTCCACGACTACCGGGTGGACTGGGAGCCGGGCGCGATCACCTGGTACCTGGACGGGGTGCAGTACCACCGGGTCGACCCGGCCCGCCTCGGCGGCAACCGGTGGGTGTTCGACCACCCGTTCTTCATGATCCTCAACGTGGCGGTCGGGGGAAACTGGCCCGGCTACCCGGACGGCTCCACCCAGTTCCCGCAGCAGATGCTCGTCGACTACGTCCGGGTGTCGAGCTACACCTCCGACGGCGGCAACCCGCCGTCCGGCACCACGCGGCTCCGGGGAGCGCAGAGCGGGCGCTGCATCGACATCCCGAGCGCCAACCCCGTCGAGGGCGCCAAGCTGCAGATCTGGGACTGCAACACGACCGCGGCGCAGGCGTGGACCTTCGCCTCCGACGGGACCGTCCGGGCGATGGGCAAGTGCATGGACCCGGCCTGGGCCGGCACGGCCAACGGCACCGAGGTCAACCTGGTCAGCTGCAACGGCAACCCGGCCCAGCGCTTCACGCTCAACAGCGCAGGCGACCTGGTCAACCTCAGCGCCAACAAGTGCGTCGACGTACGGGAGGCCAACCCCAACAACGGCGGCAAGCTGCACCTGTGGGACTGCCTCGGCGCGTCCAACCAGAAGTGGTCCCGCTTCTGAGCAGACCGGCATGAGCGAACGGGCCGTCCGAGCGCAGCCTCGGACGGCCCGTTCGCCTGCGACAGTGCCCCGAGCCCGATTCGGTCGGGCGACCACCCAGCGACCGCTATGTTCGGTTTAGTCCGTATATAGCCATCACGGGAGTGAGCCCATGTCGCACCACCTCGACACCCCCCTCGCGGCCCAGGGAGGTCAGCTCTACATCGACGACCTCTACGTCTTCGACGGCGACCACGCCACGGTGTTCGTCATGGACGTCAACAGCTCGGTGACCAGGGCCGACATCAAGCGTGGCTTCCACGCCGAGGCCCGCTACGAGTTCAAGATTCACTTCAACGGGGCGGACACCGAGGAGCTGACCTACCGGTTCGCGTTCGGCGAGCCGGACGGCAACGCCACGCAGACCCTCCAGCTGTACGAACTCACCGGCGCCGACGCCCGGGACGACGCCGCCATGGGCACTCCGATCGCCGAGGGCAGGACCGGCGAGGTGACGACCGGGCAGCGTGTCCGGGTCTGGGCGGGCCGGATCACCGACCCGTTCTACATCGATCTCGGCGAACTCGCCACCATCAACGGCGCGGTCAAGAACGGGGCGAAGGTGGACCGCTCGACGTGGCGGGCCGATCAGGCGACGAACAGCTTCGCCGGCACCACGGTCGAGTCGATCGTCCTGGAGGTCTCCCACGACGAGCCGCTGCTGCGCGAGGGCACCGAGATCGGCGTCTGGTGCCGGACCCTGCTCGCCACCGACGCGGGCGGATGGCGGCAGATCAACCGCGCCGGCCACCCCATGATGTGGCCCGTGTTCTGGCCGCACGACACCGACTTCTCGGATCCGGCGAACTTCCGGCACCCCAAGCAGGACCTGCCCGAGGACGGAGAGGAGATCGCCAAGGCGGTCGCCGGGGTCGTCGCGGCGAACGGCACCGCGCCGGACCCCCAGGCGTACGGCTGGAGCGTCGCCCGCGCGCTCTACCCCGACGTGCTGTCGTACACGGTGGGCACGGCCGCGAACTACGGCTTCGCGGTCCGCAACGGTCGCACCATGGCCGACAACGCGCCCGAGGTGATGTTCTCCCTGGTCCTGAACACCGGCACCACCTCCGGACTCACCCCCGACGTCACGAAGGCCGCCCGCGCCGACGCGTTCCCGTACGTGGTGCCGGCCTGACACCACCTCGCCCGGGTGACGACGGCATTGTTTGACCGTTTTATGCTGCTTTGCGCGTTTACCGTCTGAATCGCAACCTTTGGGCGATTCAGATAGGAGACTCGATGCGCAGGAAATTTCTCGCGGGTGTGGCCGGTATCGCCGCCACCCTCGCTCTCGCCGGACCAGCCGCCGCCGACACGACCGGCGACACGATCGTGACTCTCACCGTCGACGCGGCCGGTGGGCTCTCGATCACGGTGCCGGCGACGGCGAACATCGGCCACGGCATTGAGGGCTCGACCGTCAGCGGCCTGCTCGGCCCGGTCACCGTGCTCGACCAGCGCGGGTCGCTCACCCCCAACTGGACCGCCACCGTCATCTCCACCGACTTCACCACCGGTGGTGGCTCCTCCGGGGAGACGATCCCGAACATCAACGTCCTGTACTGGTCCGGTCCCGCCACGGCGACCGCCGGTAGCGGCACCTTCACGCCGGGACAGCCCACCGTAGCCCAACAGGTGATCATCAACGTTCCGCAGACGGCGATGAGCCACACCGGCGGGACGGGCAACAACTTCGCCACCTGGAACCCGACGCTGGTGGTGAACATTCCGATCGGCACCGTCCAGGGTGCCTACACCGGGACGGTGACACATTCGGTGTTCTGAACCGCTCGGCCGGCTGGTGTTGCTGGCCTCGGTCGCCCTCGTGGCGCTCGGGGTGTCGGCGGCACCAGCCGTTGCCGCGCGGGAGCAGCGACAGGAACCCGCCGACGATGCCGCGATCAGCATCCGCGTGCTGGACATCCCCGCCAGTCGGGTGCAGGACCCCCGTGCCCAGGTCTACATCGTGGACCACCTGAAGCCGGGCACGACGATCCACCGTCGGGTCGAGGTGCAGAACACCTCGGACGAGACGCAGAAGATCGACTTTTACTCCGGGGCGGCGTCGGTGGAGAAGAACGCCTTCGCCGTGCCCGAGGGGCGTACGGGCAACGAGCTCAGCGGATGGATCCGGCTCAAGACCGCCAGGCTGGAGTTGGACCCGGGCGAGCGGCGACCGGTCGAGGTCGAGATCGCCGTCCCGAGCAAGGCGTCCAAGGGTGAGCGGTACGCCGCGATCTGGGCACAGGTCACCAGCTCGAAGGAGCGCGGCGGCAACGTCACGCAGATCCACCGGGTCGGCATCCGGGTCTACCTGGACGTCGGCCCCGGCGGTGAGCCACCGACGGACTTCCGCATCGACGGACTGACCGCGGAGCCCGGAACCGGCGAGTTTCCCGTAGTGTCCGCCAAAATCACGAACACCGGCCAGCGCGCCCTGGACATGACCGGCACGCTGTCGCTGCGCAAGGCGGCGGTGCAGGCCGGACCGTTCAAGGTGACGAACGGCGTGACGATCCTGCCCGGCCAGAGCGGCCAGGTCCGCGTCGAGGTCAACCAGTCGTTGCCCGCGGGCACCTGGGAGGTGCACGCGACATTCGCCAGCGGCACCGTCGAGCGCACCGCGACGGGCACGATCGTCCTGCCCGTCGCCGCGCCGATGGCGGTCACGACGGCCACCGGGCCAGGCTGGCTGGTCTACGCCGTCGGCGGGCTCGCCGCGCTGGTCCTGGTCAGCCTCGGTGGCTGGCACCTCGTCCGCCGGCAACGGACCCGGCTGGCCTGACCACCAACGCTCGACGTCGCCCGGCCGTTCCCGTACTGGAACGGCCGGGCGACGTCCTCTCGGAGCAGCTTCAGACCGGCCACCGGTTGGCACGCAACAGGCCACCGGCTGCCGGCACGCGGCAGGTCACGGCCGACGATCTCACGCCGCTATCTGACGAGGCGTCACCCGGAGGCACGCGTGGCGCGTCGTGCCGACCCGCGCGTCCCAGCGCTTCTCGGCGAACGCGTCGGACAGGTCGGTCACCCGGCATGGTGTCGTGAGAACGTCTCGTCGGCGCCGTCGACCGCCGCGTCCCCAACCTCTCTGGACAGAACACCTAGATGACCGAGTGCGTCACGACCGCCACATAGTCTCCGACCACCAGCCCGTTCGAAAGCCGCACCACAAGCGTCGGATTCCAGGTGGCGGCGTTCGCGCCGCCGGTCTGGCCGGACCAGCCGGCGGCCGTGCGCGGCGTGTCCAGTACGGCGCCGGGCTGCGGGAGGAACGTCCCGTCACCGGTGGTGGCGAGGGCTGGCCCCGAGGCGTACGTGATGTTGCTGTTCGGAATGGTCTCGTCCGACGTGCCGGAACCGGTGGTGAAGTTCGTGGTCGAGACGACGCTGACCCACCGTCCGGAGAAGGGGCCACGGTCGTCGGTGACGGTGACCGGGCCGAGTTGACCCGAGACACCTGTCGCATCCGAGGTGACGGTGCCGAGTGGGGAGATCGTCGGGACGCTGATGGAGAGCCCGCCGAGCGGACTGATGACCAGTTGCGCAGCCCTCGTGTCGGACTGGTCGAACGAGTCGGTCACCCGCACGGTGAACGGGAACGTGCCGGACGCCGTCGGTGTGCCGGCGAGCAGGCCGGTGACCGGGTCGAGGCTCAGGCCGGGGGGCAGGCTTCCGGAGCTGACCGACCAGACGAAGGGACTCGTGCCGCCGGTCACCGTGAGCTGGTACTGGTACGGCACGTACGCCTTGCCCGGCGGCGGCGGCGCGAAGTTCAGGGTCGGCGGCGGGTTGACCGCCACCGGCGCGGAGGGGGCCGATTGGGGGCCGGTACCGGCCGCGTTGATCGCGGCCACCCGGAAGGTGTAGGTGGCGCCGCCGGTCAGTCCGGTGACGACCTGGATCGTGGCGGTCCCGCTGAAGGTCTGGGGGGCCTGCGCCACTCCGTTGAGGTAGGGCGTCACCGTGTAACCGGTGATGGGCGAACTGCCGTTGGCCGGGGTCGTCCAGCTCAGCCTGGCGGCGGTCGTCCCCCCGGTGACCGAAGTGATCGTCGGCGCGCCCGGCAGGGTGTACGGCACCACCGCCGCCGACACCGGGCTGGCCGCGCTGGTGCCGTACGCGTTCACCGCGGCGACCCGGAAGGCGTACGAGGAGCCGGCGGTCAGCCCGGTCAGTGTGCGGCTTGTCGTGGAGGCGTCGAAGGAGAGGGTCGGTTGGGTGACGCCGTCCCGGATCGGGGTGACGAGGTACGCCGTGATCGGGCTGCCGTTGCTCGCCGGCGCGGTCCAGCTCACGGTGGCGCTGGTGACACCCGCGACGGCGGTCGGCGTGGCCGGCGTGGCGGGCGCCGAGGCGTAGACGTAGTTCGCCGACCCGGCGGCGCCTCGGGTGACGACGCTGACCGTGACCGTCGCCGCGCTGGAGCGGGCGGGCATCGAGGAGATGCCGAGGGTGCCGTCCTGATTCACGGTGAAGCAGCCGGCCGCCGGTCCGGAGGTGCAGGGCAGCAGCAGCACCGACGTGCCGGCCTGCTGTTCGGCGGGCGTACCGATGGTGATCGCGGTCGCTCCGGTGAGGTTGCTGCCGCCGACGGTGACGGCGATGCCCCCGGTGATCGCGCTCTGGGCCGGCGTGACGGTGACGCCGCTGGGCGCGGCGTCCGGCGCGACGGGCGTGGCGGTGCTGGAGAAGCCCGGGTTCGCGTCGATGGACGACGAGGTTGCCACGGTCGCGGTCTGGATCAGCGTCGGCGTCACACCGGTGCCGGTGACGGACGCCACGACCGTGATCGGCGGCAGCGATGTCCCGCCGGCGAACGGGCCGTTGCTGTTGGTGCAGGTGATGGTCTGTCCGGACGGCGCGCCGCAGACCCAGCCGGAGCCGAACGCGCCGCGCGGCGTGACACCGGTGGGGACGGTTTGGGTGACCGAGATCGGCGCCGTCTCGGGGGTCCCGGCGTCGACCCCCGCCGTGATGGAGTAGGTGACCGGGTCGCCGGGCTGCGGGGAGGCGGCGACCGCGCTGGTCTGCGACACGTTCAGGTCCGGCACCTGGTTGAAGCTGACCGTCCGGGCCTCGTCGATCTCGTGGAAGTCGGTGACCGATCCGGTCGAGCCCACCCAGCCGAAGGCGAGTTGCCGTGGGTAGCCGCTGGCGTTCAGCCAGGTCGGCGACGGGTACAGGCTCGGCGACACCACGGGGAGGGCGCCTGTCAGGGTTCGCGCGGACCCTCCGACGGGGGTGAACCTGACCTGGTACTGGCCGGCGGGCGTGGTGATGCCGGTGTCGGTGGTGTACGGCGAGGCGGTGGTGTTGATGACGACCTCGACCGGTACCACGGACGCGGCCCGGGTGCTGGCCCGCAGCGCCAGGGCGGGGGCCGAGGTGCTGCTGGCGGTGCTGTTGATCGCGCAGTAGCCGACGCCGTTGCGGCCCGGACCGCGGACCACTACCTGCCCGGGGACCTTCCCGCCGGTGGTCGAGATGTAGGGCGGGTTGGTGCAGCCGGTGCCCTGGTAGGTGCTGCTGCTGAAGTTGCCGAAGACGTCCAGCCCGATGCCCAGGTAGCCGTTGGACAGACCCGCCGACACGCCGTTGAACGCCGCCGAGTAGCCCAGCGAACCGCCCGTCTGACCGAGGGTCGCCGGGGACCTGGGGTTGGCGGGATCGACAGCGGCCAGCGCGAAGGCGAGGCCGTCCGCGCCCGGGTTGGAGCCGCCGTACTGGTAGGTGTTGAAGGTGAGGTGCAGACCCTGCGAGGTGGGAACGCTGACCGCGCCGAACACCCCGCCCTGGCGGTTGACGGTGGCGGGGGTGAGGCGCAGCTTGCCAGCGCCCTGCGGGTCGGTGGAGGTGGTGCAGCTCAGTAGCGGGCCGGTGGTCGTGTTGCCGGCCGCGCTGAGGCAGGCGGCATTGGTCCCACCGGCGGTGGGCACGCCCGGCACCGTCACCGGGCCGATGCCGTTCGCGGTGTTGTTGTGAAAGGGCTGGTCGAACAGGACGGACCCGACGGCCGACGCCGGTAGCGGTGTGAGCGTCAGCGCCCCCGCGGTCACGGCGGCCACGAGAGCCAGGGTGCCCATCGGACGACACAGTCCTGGAAACGCCACGTCCATCCTCCGCTGGTCACTCCAATCCCAAAAGGGACTCTATACCCCAAAAGCCCCCAATACTCTGGGTACGCGGAAGCCGGCGAAGCCCATACGGAAGCGGACCGGCCCCACTCGGTCACACCGAGGGGGCCGGTCCGCAGGCGGTGGGGTGATCAGCCCGCGATGTCGCGGGGGTCGCGGCTGCGCGGGTAGGTGTTCTTCTCCCCGATCGTGCCGTCCTGCTTCTTGATCACGTGCTCGACGCCCCGGTCGGCGGCCATCTCGCGGCCCTGTTCCTGCGCGTCGGCCTTGGTGTCATGCGTGCTGCTGGCCCGGTCGTTGCCCTCCGGGCGGTTCTTCCACTGGCCGTTCTCCTGGTACGTGTCGACATCGCCCTTGGTCATCGCCAGCTCCTCCCCTGCGTCTGCGCGGTCGTCCTCTTCAGTGCCCTGAGCGGGGGCGGGCAAACCGCCGTCCTCAGGAGACGGCCGGACAGTTGTTGCTCACCCGGCGGAGAATCTGCTCCTCCTCGTCGGTCGTGATGCCCGACGGCGTGCCGTCGAAGTGGGTCTCCACCTTGTCCCAACCTCGGCGCTGCTCGTAGTGCAGGTGCGGAGCGCCCGAGTTGCCGGTGCTGCCGAGCCGACCGATCTGCTCGCCCTGGGTGACCTTCTGACCGACCGTGACCAGCGGCGGTTCGAGTAGGTGCAGGTACTGCGTCTCCCAGGTGCCGCCGTGGTCGATCTTCACCCAGTAGCCACCGCCACGTCCGCGCGGCCCTTCCGGGTTCTCCGGCGTACGCCCACCCAGCGAGCCGTTGATGCCGGCCACCGTGACGGTGCCGCCGTAGGAGGCGAGGACGGGACGCCCCCACGACTCGCCCTCGATGGGGAAGAAGTCGACGTCGTAGTCGTCGTGGCCGGGGTAGGTGCTGAGCTGCCAGGTCTCCCCGCAGGTGACGGGCATCTGGAAGAGCGGGCGGGGACCGGCCGGTCGCAGCATCGGCACGACGACCACGGCGACGCCGGCGACGGCCGCCGCCGCGACGAGCGCGAGCAGGATGACGAGGGTTCGCCGGCGGGGGCGGCGGTGGGTGCGGACTCTGGTGGGGCGGCCGGTCGTCACCGGCCCGAGCATGGCAGATGTCGGCAATCCTCGACCAGCGGCGATGCGTTGCAGTTGCATCGTCAACGCGCTACGGTGGATGCAATGCAGTCGTATTGCAACTGGGGGTCGGCGTGTACGTGCTCGCGTTGTCCGAGGTGACCGCCGAGATGAGTGACCTGGTCGGCGGGAAGGCAGCCGGGCTGGGCGCGCTGATCCGGCACGGCGAACGCGTACCCGAGGGGTTCTGCGTCACCACCGAGGCCCACCGAAACGGCGTCGTACCGGTGGCGGAGATCATCGCGGCGTACGAGCGGCTCGGGGCCGGCCCGGTGGCCGTACGCTCCAGCGCCACCGCCGAGGATCTGCCGGACGCCAGCTTCGCCGGGCAGCAGGACACCGTCCTGGGCGTCACCGGCGCGGCGGAACTGGTCGCCGCCGTCGAGAAGTGCTGGGACTCCCTGCACAGTGACCGCGCGACCGCGTACCGCGAGGCCCACGAGATCGACCAGCATGAGCTGGCGATGGCCGTCGTCGTGCAACGCATGGTCACGCCCACGGTGGCGGGGGTGCTCTACACCGCCAACCCGCTGACCGGTCGGCGTGACGAGATGGTGGTCGACGCCGCGCCGGGACTCGGCACCACCGTCGTGGACGGCGGCACGGCCGTGGACCACTACGTCCTCGACGGCGTCGCGCGGGACGACACCGGGTGCCTGACGTCCGCGCAGTTGGAGAGGCTGCGGGCGGCCGGCGAGCGGCTGGCCGGGCACTTCGGCTGCCCGCAGGACGTGGAGTGGGCGATCGACGCGGACGACGTGCTGTGGTTGCTGCAGTCACGCCCGATCACCAGCCTGTTTCCCCTGCCGCCGGCCACCGGCAAGCCCCTCCCCCGCGTCTTCCTGGAGTTCGGCCACGTCCAGGGCATGCTGCGACCGGTCACCCCGATGGGCATGGCGACCCTGCGGGCGCAGATCACCGCGACGCTCGCGGCGCTCGGCGTCCGGGTGGAGATCGTCGACATCGGCGGCCGCCTCTACGGCGACCTGACCGACCTGGCCCGGAGCAGGTCGTCCCGGCGACGACTGGTCAAGCTCATGGCGGTCGACTTCGGCCCCCGGGCGCAGGCCGTGATGCGGCACGTCCTGGCCGATCCGCGATTCGCCCCGACCAGCGGCGGGCGCGGCACGGCACAGCGGGCGGCGTCACTACGGACCGCCGGCCGGGCGGCGGTGGGAATCGGGCGTGCCCTGGCCCGCCCGGACACGGCACGCATTCGGCTGTTCGAGGCGATCGATCAGCTCCGAGCCCGCTCGGTGGCCCCCGACGACCTGCGGACCACCGCCGAGCGACTGCGCTTCGTCGAGGCGCGCGACGACACCGACCACAGCGACGCCATCATGTGGCCGATCGTCGCCGGCATGCTCGCCACGGCGCTGCCGTCCCCGCTGCTCAAGGGCATCGCCGGTCCGGACGAGATCCACGCCGTGCTCGGCGGGATGCCACACAACGTCACCATCGAGATGGACCTGGCGCTGTGGCGACTCGCCCAGGGCGTGGGTGAGCACCGGCGACTGCTGCTCGACACACCACCGGACGAGTTGGCCGCCCGTCACCTGCGCGGAGCGCTGCCCGACATCGGCATGGCCGACTTCCTGGACGCGTACGGGCACCGCGGTGCGGCCGAGGTCGACCTCGGGGTGCCGCGCTGGGCCGAGGACCCCACACCGGTCTTCGCCGCGCTCGCCAACTATCTCCGGGTCACCGACCCGGAGCAGGGCCCCGACCAGCGCTTCCGCCGTGCCGCCGCGACGGCCGAGACGGCGCTGAGAGACCTCGTCGCGCGGGCCCGCCGACAGCGGCCGGTACGCGGCCGGATCGCCGGTTTCCTGCTGGGTCGCGCCCGCTCGCTGGCGGGCCTGCGCGAGGCCGGCAAGTTCGCCGGGCTGTACCCACTGCGGGAGACCCGTCGACAGTTGCTGTTGATCGGAGCCGACCTGACCGACGCCGGGCTGCTGGACCAGCGCGACGACATCATGTTCCTGACCCTCGACGAGGTGTGTGTCGCCGTACACCAGGGTGTCGACCAGCGCGACGTCGTCGCGTCCCGGCGGTCCGCGCACCGCCGCGAGCTGCGTCGCCGGTCGGTGCCGGTGGCCCTGCTGTCCGACGGCACCGACGTCGAGACCGTCCTGGCACGGGTACCCGGCGGTGACGGGACGCTCGTCGGCGTGGGAGCGTCCGCGGGTCGGGTCACCGGCCCGGCCCGCGTCGTGCACGACCCGGCCACCGCCCACGTCGAGCCCGGCGACGTCCTGGTCACCGCGACCACGGACCCCGGCTGGACCCCGCTGTTCCTCACCGCCGCCGCCCTGGTCAGCGAGACGGGCGCGATCATGGCGCACGGCCCCACGGTGGCGCGGGAGTACGGCATCCCCGCCGTCATCTGCGTGCCCGACGCCACCCGAACGATCACCACGGGTCAACTCGTCACCGTCGACGGTGGCGCGGGCGCCGTGACCGTCCACTGACCACCCACCTGACCCCGAGGACGACGATGACCGAGACGAGGACGCCGACCAGGGCGGCCGTCGGGCCGCTGCTGCGCCGGGCGGTCGTGACCGAGGCGGCGGTGTGGCGCAGCCTCTACCTGTGGGCGCGTCGCCGTCCCCTGCCGCTCGGGCCGGGCGACGAGCCGTTCGGCTACCTCGGCGTGGTCAAGCCGATCCTCGGGATCTTCATCGCCCTGTCGGCCGTCGAGATCCCGATCTTCGACCTGATCGTCAGCCACGTGGTCCCCTGGCGGCCGGCCCGCTGGATCGTGCTCGGCCTCGGCATCTGGGGTCTGCTCTGGATGGTTGGCCTCTGGGCGAGCATGACCATCCACCCGCACATCGTCGCCGACACCGGGCTGCGGGTACGCAACAGCTCCGGCATCGACATCTGGATCCCGTGGTCGGATGTCGCCGCGCTGCGCAAACGGCACCGCTCCCTGCCGTCGAGCAGGTCCATCCAGGTCGAGCAGGAGGGTGCGCGCCAGATTTTGCACATCTCGGTCGGCAGCCAGACGAGCATCGACGTACTGCTGCGTCGGCCGACCACCTTCGACCTGCCCCGCGGTCGGTCCGCGCCGATGGACGAGCTGCGACTGTACGCCGACGACCCCGACGGCCTGCTGCGCAGCGCCCGGGGCACGCCCGCGCCGGAGACTGACCGCCGCGCGACGGCGGCTCCCGGCCACCCGCTGTGAAACGATCGAGGCCATGCCCAAGAAGGTCGATCACCAGCAGCGCCGCACCCTCATCGCGGACGCGTTGATGCGGGTCGCCGCGGATCAGGGCCTGGAAGCCGTCAGCCTCCGTCACGTCGCCACCGAGGCGGGCGTGTCCGCCGGAATGGTCCAGCACTACTTCCGCACCAAGGACGAGATGATGGCGTTCGCGTTGAGCGTGGTCCGCGAACGCAGCCAGATCCGGGTCACCGAGGCGGTGGCGCGACTCGGCGAGGCCCCCGCGCCCCGGCTGCTGCTGCGTACGATCATCGCCGCGCTCCTGCCGCTCGACGCGCACACCCGCGACGACGGTCGGGTGGCGCTCGCGTTCCTCGCCTACACGGCGGTGCGCCCGACGGCCGCGACCGGTCTGCGCGAGGGCACCGCGCAGCTCACCGCCTTCGTCGCCAGCGTCCTGCCCACCAACGACGTGGCCGCCGCGGCCGGCCTGCTGGCGCTGATGGAAGGGCTCGGCGTCTACCTGCTCGGTGGGCAGTACACCGCCGAGCAGGCCCTCGCCGCCCTGGACGCCCAGCTGGACCTGCTCTTCGGCGGAACCCGCACGACCGACGGGCCGTGACCCGACGTCGAGTCACGGCCCGTCCCTCGCACTCCGCTCAGCCCACCCGAGCGGCAGCCCGCGCCTTGCGCTGGCGCAACTCCTCCGCGGTCATCAGCCAGGTCGAGTTCGTCGCCCCGAGACCGAGGAGCACCTGGTCGAAGCCGTTGCCGTCGTTGTCGTCGGTGTAGCAGAGGCTCACCTCGCCCCACGGGGACGCGGCGATGGCCAGGTCTTCCTGGCGGCCGGTCGTGGTCTGGCTCAACGCCTGCGCCGCCAGCCGACCCGTGCTGCTGCCGTCCGGGTTGAGGCCACGCGCCCAGACGTCCGGGTTGGCGCCGGACACCGTCCAGCCCACCACGACGTTGTCCTCGTCGTCGACGCCGACGCCGGGGGCGACGGCACCGGTCCCGGTGGACACCTGGACCTCGTCGTGGCGGGCCGCGCCGGCCGCGGTGAACGAGCGGGCCCAGACGCCCTTCGTGCCGGTGTGGTCCGACTCCCAACCGACGGCGAAGTCACCGGAGTAGGTCGACGCGACCGATGCCCGCCGCTGCTGGCCGCCGCTCTGCGCGTTGGCCGTACGCCGGGACAGCACCACCGCGCCGTTCGCGCGCGCCAACCGGGTCAGACCGATGTTGTACGACCCGTTCGCGTCGGCGTCCTCGTCCCAGACCACCAGCGCCTCGCCGGAGGCGGACACCGCCACGTCGGGGCGGTGGTGGCTGCCGGTCGTCTGGGAGGCCGTCACCTCGTACCCCTTGGTGGTGGGGCCGGTGAAGCCGGCGGCCTTGACGGTGGCCGGCGCGGTTCCCTGCACGTCCTCCCAGACGACGGCGAAGCCGACGGCCGCGCTGGTGGGCGCGACGTCCGGGTCGACGGCCACCTTCGGCCAGATCTGCTGGCCGGCGTCGCTGGCGTTGGCCTGCCCGGAACCGAGGATCGCGCCGGCCGGCGACACCACCCGGTACTGGATGTTGTAGACGCCGTTGCCGTCACCGTCGGCGGCCCAGACGACCACGGCGTTGCCCCGGTCGTCGAGCCCCACGTCGGGGCTGATGTGTCGCCAGGCGGCCCCGCTGGTGCCGCCGGTCGAGAGCTTCAGCTCGTAGCCGGGCGTGCCGTCGCGGAACAGGCGCAGGTAGATCTCGCTGTGGGTGTCGTCCTCGGGCGCGGTGCTGTCCCGGTCGTCCTCCCAGGCCACCGCGACCTGCCCGGCGCGGTTCATGGCGATGGCGGGCAGGTCCTGGTCGCCGGTCGCCACGCTGTTGGCGGTGGTCCAGGTGATCGCGTCGGCGGTCATGGCCTTCGGAGCGGGCGCCACGGCGGTCGGCAGCAGCAGGGACGCGGCGAGCAGTGTCGTGAGTGCGGTCATCAGGGTGCTCCTTCTACCCGGCCTGCAGGCCGGGCTGGCCGTCGAGGATGACGAACGAGCGCACCGTCGACGCGGCCGCGCCGTGCTCGGTCACCGTGTTCACCGCGCGGAAGTCCGCGCGGACCTGGCTGCGGCTGATCGTCGTACGGACGTAGCCGCGCCGGTCGGAGTAGAACTTCAGGTGCGGGTTGGTCGCCGCGTTCGGGATGGTGGTGCTGCCGGTCCCGTTGCCCGTCGAGGTGATCGAGGTGCAGACCAGCTCGGTGCCGATGGTGGCCGACGACGGGTTGGCGTAGTCGGCCTTCAGCTCGTTGGCCCAGGACTTGTGCACGTCGCCGGTGAGGACGAGCGGGTTGCGCACGCCGCGCTGCTGCCAGCCGGTCTGGATGCGGCTGCGCGAGGCCCGGTAGCCGTCCCAGGCGTCCATGTTGGCCGCCCCGCTCGCCTCGAACTGGCGGGCGAAGAACACCTGCTGGCCGAGGATGTCCCAGGTGCCGTAGTGCTGGGCCAGCCCGTCGAGCAGCCACGCCTCCTGGGTCGCGCCGGTCAGCGACCGGGAGGTTAGGTCGGCGTCCGCGCAGACCTTCCAGCCGTCGCCGCACGCCTGGTCGTCGCGGAACTGCCGGGTGTCGAGCATGTGGAAGGTGGCGAGCTGCCCCCACCGCACGCGGCGGTAGAGTCCGATGCTGTTGCCACTCGGCGCGGAGGCCGGTCGCAGCGGCATGTTCTCGTAGTAGGCGCGGTACGCGGCGGTGCGCCGGGCGGTCCACTGGGCGGCGGTCAGCGTCGGGCTGCTGTCGGCGCGGACCATGTTCGCGTAGTTGTTCTCCACCTCGTGGTCGTCCGGCACCACCAGCCAGGGCGCCGCCGCGTGCGCCGCCTGCAGGTCCGGGTCGGACTTGTAGAGGGCGTACCGGCGGCGGTAGTCGGCCAGCGACACGATCTCCGCGCCCACGTGCTGGCGCACCGCCGAGGTGTTGACGCCGCCCTCGTAGATGTAGTCGCCCAGGTGCAGGATCAGCCCCGGGTTCTCCTCGGCCATCCGCCGGTACGCCGTGTAGTAGCCGGCCTCGTAGTGCGCGCAGGAGGCGAACGCCATGACCAGGTCGCGGCCGAACGTGCCCGCCGCCGGTGCGGTCCGGGTACGCCCCACCGGGGAGATCTGCCCCTGGGCCCGGAATCGGTAGTAGTAGTCGGAGTCGGCCGCCAGGCCGCCCGCGACGACGTGCACCGAGTGGGCGTCGGCGTACCGGGCGACCACCGAGCCGGACGCGACCAGCGACGAGAAGCGGTCCGTGGTGGACACCTGCCACTCGACCGTCACGTCAGCGTCGGCCATGCCGCCCTGCCCGTCCGCGTTGAGCGGTGACGGCGCCAGTCGGGTCCACAGGACCACGCTGTCGGCGGCCGGATCACCCGACGCCACACCGAGTTTGAAGGGGTACGGCGCCGCGGCGCGGGCAGTCTGCCCGGGGGTTACCGCGGCGCCGGCGGCGGCGAGTCCACCGAGGACGAAGATGCGACGACTGAGCCTTGTCATGGTCAATACCTTCGAGGCCGTCGATGAACAGCTAAGGCTGTGGCGCGGAAGCCGACATGACGGGACGTTGGCCGCGTCAAGGCCGTCAGGTGTCGTGCCTCGCGACCGGGTCGTCAGGTCAGCGGCGACGGCGACTCGGCGTTGGGGATCAGCAGTTTCGGCCTGCCGGAGCCGTCGGCGGGGACGCCGAACACGTCCGGCCGGCCGTCACTCTGGCGCAGCGTGTAGGCCAGCGTCGCGTCGTCGAGCCAGGCCGCCTGGTCGTCCACGCTGGCGGTCTCCGCCGTCGCGGTGATCCGCCCGGACGCCAGGTCGAGCACGGACAGCCGCCAGCCCTTCCTGGGGTCCGCGTCGATCGCCTGTTTGAAGGCGATCCGGGTGCCGTCGGGCGACAGCGACGGGCACTCGACGTTCTCCCGCAGCGTCGCCACGGTCCGGGCGGCCACGTCGCCGCGTACCAGGTAGCGCTTGCCGCCGGTCGACATGGTCGCGTAGAACCGGTTGTCGTCGGCGGTGAAGGTGACGCCCCAGTAGTTGACGTCCGGGCTGCGGTAGGCGCGGCCGTCCCGCGTGACGGCGAACCCCTCCAACGACGGGACGGTCGCCCCGGTGACGGTGTCGAGGATGCCGGTGCGGGTGGAGAAGCCGCTCGCCGTGTAGGAGTCGCCCCCGACGAACGTCGTCCAGGAGACCATCCGGCCCGACGCCGAGACCCGGGCCCGGTTGGGCAGGCCCGGCACGCTCAGCGTCCGCCTCTGGTTCAGCGCCGCGTCGAGCACCACCACCTGGTACGACCACGCGGTATCCGGCTTCAGGCAGACGCCGGTGCCGGCCGCCGCGTACACCCGCAGGCATTCCAGACCCGAGACGGTACGCGGCCCGGCGGGGTCGGCGGTGGCGACGCTGGAGACGTGCCGGTCGGTGACGGCCAGCAGGCGCGGGCCCGGCGTCAGCGCGACCGCCTGGTCCCCGGCGGCGGCCGCTGGCGGGGTCCGGGGCGGCTCGGCGGCGAGGGCCGCGTAGCCCACCGCCCCGCTGGCCAACAGCACCGCCGAGGCGGCCACCACACCGAGCTTGGCCCGGGTCGACATCGCGGTCACGAGGACACCCTCCGAGGGATCAGACGGGACGGGGAAGCCAGCAGGAGCACGGTGACCACCAGGACACCGGCGACGGCCACGGCCGCCGCGAGGACCGCCGTCCGCGGCCCCCAGGCCTGCCAGGCCAGACCGAACACGACCGAGGAGACGAGGTACGCGAGCGCCTGCCCGGTCTGCACCAGCGCGATCCCGGTGGTCCGCAGCCGCGGTGGCAGCACCGGTCCGGCGAGCGCGATGAGCACGCCGTCGGTGGCCGCGTAGAACCCGCCGTAGAGCGCCAGCGTGAGCACGAGCGCCGGCCAGCCGTGCAACGGCCCGGCCAGCAGCAGGTAGGTCGCGCCGAGGGCGACGTAGCCGCCCACCACGACCGGCAGCCTCCCGACCCGGTCGGCCAGGACACCGAGCGGGGCGGCGAGCAGCAGGTAGGCGAGGCTGGTGCCCACCGCCAGCAGGGGGAACCACCGCAGGCCCAGGTCCTCGCGGCGTTGCAGCACCAGGTAGACGAAGCCGTCGCCGATGGTGGCCAGGCCGAGCATCGTCGCGGCCAGCAGCAGCCGACGGGCCGGCCGGCTGCGCAGCAGGCCCCACGCCTCGCCGACGGAGACCCGGGGCTCGTCCGGCGCGTCGGCGGGCTCGCCGCTCGGGCGCTCCCGGACGAACAGCACGAGCACGACGACCGCCAGCGCGGCGACGCAGAAGCTGGTGACGAAGACCGCGTCGTACGACTGGCCGACGGCCAGCAGGACGGCGAACGCGGCGAGCGGCCCGAGGAACGCGCCGACGCTGTCCATGGCCCGGTGCACCCCGAACGCCCGACCCAGCGCCTCGGGCGGGGTGGAGAGCGTGATCAGCGCGTCCCGGGGCGCGCTGCGCACGCCCTTGCCGAGCCGGTCGACGGCGATGACCGCGCCGATGGCGGGGACCGACCGGCCGGCGAGCAACAGCCCGAGCTTGGCGACCGCCGAGAGCGCGTAACCGACACCGGCGACGAGCTTGCGCCTCCGGAACCGGTCGGCCGCGAAGCCGCCGACGACCCGCAGCAGCGCGGTCGCGCCGGTGTGGACGCCGTCGAGCACACCGAAGGCCACCGGGCTGAGTTGCAGGCCCAGCACCAGGTAGAGCGGCAGGACGGCGGCCACCATCTCGGCCGAGACGTCGGTGATCAGGCTGACCGTGCCGAGCGCGACCACGTTGCCGCTGACCAGGGCGAGCCGGCGGCGGCGCGGCCCGGGTGGGTCGGCGACCGGACGGGAGACGGTCGACAGGTACACGCGCATCTCCTGGACATCGGTGGGCGACGGTCAGCCATCGTGACGATCCGGCGCGAAGGGCCACAAGAGAGCACGGGCTGCGGGCAGGCGTGCGGTGGGTGAACATCCAGCAAACATCGAGATGTTTCACTGTCTGAGCGTACTGTTCACCTGGCGGCAGTGCGCCGGTTCATCGACCTTCCTACGTTCCTTGCGCTCTACACCCGCAAACGAAGGGGTCCTGGATGGACATTCGAATCGCCCGCCCACCGGTGACGGTCGGTACGGTCGCGGTGCTCGTCGCCGCCACCGCCGCCGTCGTCCTGACCGGCTCGGGCACGGCCGCCGCGGCGAGCGTGACGTTCACGCCGGTCGCCGACACCTACGTCCAGAGCGACACGGCATCCACCAACTACGGCACGTCCACGCAGGTCGTGGTCGACAACTCGCCCGCCCGGCGGATGTTCCTGCGCTTCACGGTGAGCGGCGTCAGCGGCACAGTGACCAGCGCCAAGCTGCGGTTGCGCACGATCAGCGGCAACAGCGGCAGCGACGCCGGCGGCACGTTCCGGAGGATGTCCAGCACCACCTGGTCGGAGACCGGCACCACCTGGAACAACCAGCCGGCCATCGACGGGGCCACCCTCTCCTCGCTCGGCGCGGTCGCCGGCAACACCTGGTACGAGGTCGACGTCACCGCCGCGGTCACCGGCAACGGCACGTACAGCTTCGGCGCCACCTCGACCAGCGGCGACGGCGCGTACTACGACACCCGCGAGAGTGGCGGCGACGCACCGCAGCTGGTGGTCACGACCGGCACCACGACGCCGCCGTCCGGTGACCCCGTCCTCGTCGGGGCCGGCGACATCGCCACCTCCGGCTCCGGCGACACGGCCACCGCCGCGCTGCTCGACAACATCTCCGGCACCGTCTTCACGACCGGCGACAACGTCTACGACAGCGGCACCGCGACGCAGTTCGCCAGCTACTACGAGCCCACCTGGGGCCGGCACAAGAGCCGCACCCGCCCGTCGCCAGGCAACCACGACTACAACACGTCCGGCGCCACCGGCTACTACAACTACTTCGGTACGACCGCCGGCCCGAGCGGCCGGGGCTACTACTCCTACGACCTCGGCAACTGGCACGTCGTGTCGCTGAACTCGAACATCAGCATGTCGGCCGGCTCCGCCCAGGAGCAGTGGCTGCGCGCCGACCTCGCGGCCAGCAGCAAGCCGTGCACGATCGCGTACTGGCACCACCCGCTCTTCACGTCCAGCTCCGACCACGCGCCGTCCACGTCGACGCGCCCGCTGTACCAGGCGCTCTACGACTACAACGCCGACGTCGTGGTGTGGGGCCACAACCACGTGTACGAGCGGTTCGGCCCGATGAACCCGTCCGGTAGCTACGACGCCAGCCGGGGCATGCGCAGCTTCGTCGCCGGCATGGGCGGCGCGGACCACTACGGCTTCGGCACCATCCAGCCCAACAGCGAGGCGCGCAACAGCTCCGCCTGGGGGGTTCTGAAGTTCACCCTGCACTCCGGCAGCTACGACTGGCAGTTCGTGCCGGTCGCCGGCCAGACCTACGCCGACAGCGGCACCGGTAACTGCCACTGACGGCCCGATCCCGCTGCGCCGTTCGCGGCGCAGCGGGATTCTCCGTACCTCAGCACCGCCGTGACCAGCGCCTGCCCGACAATGCCGTGACCTGCGGCAAACAGGCCCAAAGTTGTCCAAGAGCCGGTTGAACCGTCGCCGGGCCACCCCGTAGTACCTCGGTACCGATCAGGACACCTAACCGGGAGGTCTACCAGTGGCGGCACCATGGGAAGAGTACAACCAGAGCTGGTTCCAGTACGACGGGCAGGGAAGTGTCGTCGACACCCGGAATCGCAATCCCGACGTCAGCCCACGAGACACAATGGTCGCTCTCTGGGAGAACATTGACGTGACCCGGCAGCTGGCCATGGCCGTAAACCTCAGCCAGCAGGCCATTGCCGAGTTCAACAACGTCAGACACCTTCCGGAAGACGCCACGCAAATCCTGGAGCGTCCCGACCTCAGCAACGATCTATTGAACGACGCCGCGGCAAGGTTGGCGGAGAGCGTCGCAGGAATCGAGCGGGCGGCCTCTGCGATGGAGACGTCCGTCCGCTTACTCAACATGGCTGGGGAGCGGTGGAACTCTCACCAAGGCGACTCACCGTACAACGAGAATATCGTGACCCTTCAAGCGGCGCAGTCGAGGGATGCGATCAACTCTATCAATACTTTTCTGAACATAAACCGGATCGCCACCGGGGCGATCGATGAGGCGAGAACGCGTGGTGTGCAGCACCCGGATTTCGGCCAGGCGCGCCAAGCGGCGACCCGGAGCCTCGATGATGTCCACCTAATGTCATCTGATGTCAATGTCCTCCTGTACACGAACGAGCGCGATGTGCGCGGGGTGTCCGACCTGGGCTGGCAGACGACGCCCACCCGGAACGATCTACCTGACCAAACAGTCGACAGGCTGGCGAACACACTCAGCGGCGGGGTCTACACCGACTCCAACCCGCACGGCGCACAACACTTCTCCACCACCGCGAGGAATGCGCAGGTAGCACAGGAGGCCATGAACATCCTGAGTGATGCGGGATTTGGCGAGCACGCGATGGCGTGGCAGGCGTATCACGCCCGGCAGCAGCACACGGCCGACACATTTCCGAGCGTCCAGTTCTACCCCGAGGGCCAATGGTCGGGGCAGGCGAACAGCCGGTCGGTCGGCGGCCCGGCGGGCGAGTCCATCGCCGACGAAACTACGACCAGCCAGCAGCATGGTGCCAGACGGCGGGGTGCACGGCGCCGGCGATGACCTGACCGCGTGGGCTCACAGCCCAGTCTGTGACGGGGTTCGGCGACCGAGCGACGTGTGCCCCCGCCCTCGAGATGGGCGGGGGCACACGTGCGTGCGGTCAGGGCATCAGCGGGTGCCGGCCGCCCGGCGCTTGTTGTAGACGTCGAACGCGACGGCGACGAGCAGGACGAGCCCCTTCACCACCGACTGCGTCGACTGGTCGACGCCCATCAGCTGCATGCCGTTGCTCATCACCGCCATGATCAGACCACCGACCATCGCGCCGACCACGGTGCCCACGCCGCCGGTGACCGCCGCGCCGCCGATGAAGGCCGCCGCGATCGCGTCCAGCTCGAACATGTTGCCGGCCGCGGGCTGCGCGCCGTTGGACCGCGACGAGTAGATGACGCCCGCCACGGCCGCGAGGAAGCCCATGTTGACGAACATCCAGAAGTTGACGGTGCGGACCTTCACGCCCGACAGCGCCGCCGCCGAGAGGTTGCCGCCGATCGCGTAGACCTGACGGCCGAAGACCGTCCGCCGGGTGAGCAGACCGTAGACCAGCACCAGCGCCGCCAGGATGATCAGCACGATCGGCAGGCCCCGGGCGTGGGCCAGCTGCCAGGCGAAGTACATGATGACCGCGCCCACCAGGACGACCCGCGCCACGAACAGCGGGAACGACTCGACCGGCTGCTGGTAGCGGATGCGCGCCAGGCGGGTGCGGAAGCCGCTCACCGCGTACCCGGCCACGGCGATCGCGCCGATCAACAACGTGAAGGCGTCGAAGCCGTTACCGCCGAGCAGGCCGTTGAGGAAGCCCGCCGCCACCTTCTGGTACTCGGACGGGAACGGCGACAGCGAGATGTTGTCGAGCACCCGCAGGGTGAGACCCCGGAACAGCAGCATGCCGGCCAGGGTCACGATGAACGCCGGGATGCCGGCGTACGCCACCCAGAAGCCGTGCCACGCGCCGACCGCGATGCCGACGGCCAGCGCCGCGAGGACACCCAGCCACCACGGGTGCCCCTGCTGGATCACGAGGACGGCGGACACCGCGCCGGTCAGCGCGACCACCGAACCCACCGACAGGTCGATGTGCCCGCCGATGATCAGGATGACCATGCCGATCGCGAGGACCAGGATGTACGAGTACTGCAGGACGATGTTGGTGATGTTGCCGGGGCTCAGTGACACCCCGTCGGTCAGTACCGCGAAGAGCGCCAGGATGACGACCAGGGCGACGTAGATCCCGCTCTGCCGGAGGTTGTTCAGCACCAGGGCCCGCAGGTCGCTCGTCCCCGTGTGCAGAGCGGCGGCCGGGGCGGTGTCCGACGGTGTCGGGCGCTCCGTCGAAGGGGTTTTGATGCTGGTCATCCGACGAGCTCCTTGTCCTTTGTCATCAGCTCCATGAGGCTCTCCTGGGTTGCCTCGCTCACCGGCTTCTCACCGGTGATCCGGCCCGCGGCGAGGGTGTAGATGCGGTCACACATTCCGAGCAGCTCCGGCAGCTCGCTGGAGATGACGATCACCGCTTTGCCGGCGGCCACCAGCCGGTTGATGATCGTATAGATCTCGAACTTGGCCCCGACGTCGATCCCGCGCGTCGGCTCGTCCAGGATCAGCACGTCCGGGTCGGTGAAGAGCCACTTCGACAGCACGACCTTCTGCTGGTTGCCGCCGGAGAGCTTGCCGACCACCGCCATCACGCTCGTCGTCTTGATGTTCATGTCCCGCCGGCTCGACTCGGCGACCTTGATCTCCTCGTTGCCGTTCACCCAGCCGTACTTGGCCAGCCGGTCCAGGGCGGCGGCGGAGACGTTGCGCCGGACGTCGTCGATGAGGTTCAGGCCGTACCGCTTGCGGTCCTCGGTGACGTACGCGATGCGGTTGTCGATGGCCTCCGCGACGTTGCGGGCGTTGACCTCGCGACCGTGCATGAAGAGCTTGCCCTTGATGTCGCGGCCGTAGGAGCGGCCGAAGACGCTCATCGCCAACTCGGTCCGGCCCGCGCCCATCAGCCCTGCGATGCCGACCACCTCGCCGGCGCGCACCGACAGGTTGACGTCCTCGACGACCATCCGCTCCTGGGTCGGGTGCCGCACCGACCAGTCCTCGATCCGCAGCACCTCCTCGCCGGGCGACGATTCGCGGTCGGGGTAGAAGCTCTCGATGTCGCGGCCGACCATGCCCCGGATGATGCGCTGCTGGTTGACGTCGTCGGCGCGCATGTCCAGGGTCTCCACCGTACGACCGTCCCGGATGACGGTGGTCGAGTCGGCGATCGCGGTGATCTCGTTGAGCTTGTGCGAGATCATGATGCAGGTGATGCCCCGCTCCTTGAGCTGCCGGAGCAGGCCGAGCAGGTGCGCCGAGTCGACGTCGTTGAGGGCGGCCGTAGGCTCGTCCAGGATGAGCAGGCGCACCTTCTTGGACAGCGCCTTGGCGATCTCCACGAGTTGCTGCTTGCCGACGCCGAGCTGGATCACCGGGGTCACGGGGTTCTCGTGCAGCCCGACGGACGCCAGCAGCTCCGCCGCCTCGGCGTTGGCCTTGTTCCAGTCGATCAGGCCGCTGCGGCCCCGGCGCTCGTTACCCAGGAAGAGGTTCTCGGCGATCGACAGGTAGGGCACCAGGGCGAGTTCCTGGTGGATGATGACGATGCCATTGGCCTCGCTGTCCCGGATGCCCCGGAACTGCATCGGCTTGCCGTCGAAGAGGATCTCGCCGTCGTACGAGCCGGATGGGTGGACGCCGGAGAGCACCTTCATGAGGGTGGACTTGCCGGCGCCGTTCTCGCCGCAGATGGCGTGGATCTCTCCCCGACGTACCGCGAGGTTGACATCCTCCAGCGCGGTCACTCCGGGGAAGGTCTTCGTGATACGACGCATCTCGAGGATGGTGTCGTCCATGGTCACTGTCCTCTGTCGGTCTGGACGTTGCTCGATCACGGCGTCGGGCCCGGCGGTCGCCCGCCGAGCCCGACGAGGTGACCTACTTCTTGGCCTGACCGGCGGCGACCTCTTCCGCCGTCCAGTAGCCGGAGTCGATCAGCGTCGCCTTGATGTCGTCCTTGTAGACGGTCGCGATCGGCAGCAGGTACGACGGAACGACCTTGACGCCGTTGTTGTACGTCTCGCTGTCGTTGGCCTGCGGCGTCTTGTCCTGCAGGAACGCCTCGGCGGCGTTCGCGGCCTGGTCGGCCAGCAGGCGGGTGTCCTTGAAGACGGTCGAGTTCTGCACACCGTCGTTGATCAGCTTGATCGAGGCGATCTCGGCGTCCTGGCCGGTCACCACGGGCAGCTTCTTCTTGCCGGTAGCGCTGTAGCCCGCGTTCTGCAGGGCGGTGATGATGCCCCGGGAGATGCCGTCGTACGGCGACAGGACCCCGTTGACGACCGAGCCGTCGTTGTAGCTGGAGGTGAGCAGGTCCTCCATGCGCTTCTGCGCGGTCTCCTGCTGCCAACGCAGGGTGGCCACCTGCTCCTTGGTGGTCTGCTTCGACTTCACCTTCAGCGTGCCCGCGTCCATGAACGGCTTGAGGGTGTCCATCGCGCCGCCGAAGAAGTACTGCGTGTTGTTGTCGTCCAGCGAGCCGGCGAACAGCTCGATGTTGAACGGACCCTTGGCCGTGCCCTTCGAGCCGTCCTTGTTCTGCAGGCCGAGCCCGACCAGGAGCGCGGTGGCCTGCGCCACGCCGACCTTGTAGTTGTCGAAGCTGACGTAGAAGTCGACGTTCTTGCTGCCGCGGATGAGCCGGTCGTACGAGATGACCGGGATCTTCGCGTCGGCGGCGGCCTGCAGCTGACCGCTGAGCGCCGTGCCGTCGATGGCCGCGATGATCAGGACGTCCGCGCCCTGGGTGATCATCTGGTCGACCTGCTGCGACTGGGTCGGGATGTCGTCGCCCGCGTACTGCAGGTCGACCTTGTAACCCTTGGACTCCAGCTTCGACTTCACCGCGTTGCCGTCGGCGATCCACCGCTCCGAGGTCTGCGTCGGCATCGCGACGCCGATCGTCAGGTCCCCCGGCTTCTTGTCGCTGGTGTTGTCGCCGCTGCCGGCGCCTCCACCACTGCACGCCGCCAGGCTCAACGCCAACGCCGCGCTACCGAGAGCAACCAGGAATTTCCTGCTCACGGGCCGTCTCCTCTCCCGATTCCCCCCGCCGACCGCCGGGGCCACCTGTCATCTTTCGGGTAGTGTTAGCGCTCACATAGGGCACGTCAACACCTGATCCGAAATACCGGTGTCACGGTCTCGTAACGGAGACTTCCTCACCCGCACGACCTCGCGCAACCCCTCCCGACAGTTGAGCGGCTGGCGCAGGTCACGAGGCATCGACGCGCTTAGCGGCGCGGCGGAGCGACACTGTCGCGGGCGACAAGTGTCGGCGCGATGGTCTGGCGCAGGGCGCCGCCGCCATTGCCGTTGCCCGACTCGATCTGGGTCAGCAACATCTGCAGACTCGCCCGCGCCACCGCGTCGAAATCCGGTCGGACGGTGGTCAGCGGCGGGATGAAGTACGCCGCTTCCGGCACGTCGTCGAAACCCACGACGCTGATCTCGGCCGGCACCTTGCGCCCGAACTCGTGCAGCGCCCGCAGCACCCCCAGGGCGAGGTGGTCGTTGGCCGTGAAGATGGCGGTCACCTCCGGCATCCGGGCGAGCATCTGCCCGCACCGGTAGCCCGACGCCGCCGACCAGTCCCCGTGCATGAGGGGCGGTGGCTCCACCCCCGCGGCGAGCAGCGCCGCACGCCAGCCCTCGATACGACCGGCGCTGTCGAACCAGTCGGACGGCCCCGACACGTGCCACACCGTGCGGTGCCCGGCGTCGAGGAGATGCTCGGTCACCGCCCGCGCGCCCGCCACCTGGTCGACCGTCACCAACGGCACCGGACGGTGCGGGTCACCGTCGACCGTCACCAGTGGAACGTCCTTGGGTAGCCGCTCTAACGCCTCGCCGGCCGACTCCACCGGCGCGATGACCACGATGCCGGCGACCCGGTGCGCCAGGTGCCGCTCGACCGCGGCCGAGATGGAACGGTGGTCCAGGTCGCGCACGCTGCCGACGCTGACGGCGAAGCCCTCCGCCGCGGCGGTCTGCTCCAGGGCGGCCAGCAGCGACGCCGGACCGTAGAGGGTCGTGTTCTGTGCCACCACGCCGATGACCTGGGACCGGCCGGTCACCAGGGCGCGCGCCGCGCCGTTCGGGCGGTAGCCGAGTTCGGCGATCGCCGCCCGCACCCGTAACCGGGTCTGCTCGCGCACGTTGGGGTGCCCGTTGAGCACCCGCGACACCGTCTGGTGGGAGACACCGGCCAGACGAGCGACGTCTGTCATCGCGGGACCGTGGACGGCCATTTCACTCCCCCCGCCTTCAACCCGACCCGCGGCCCGTCGACGTTGACTGGAGCGGCCCGGCCCGATCCCCCTCGCTCAGCCACCACGCCGGTGCTGAATCGCAGGTGACCAGCGCTGGATCGCCGACAGTCTACGCCAGCGATCGCCCCGGACACGGCACGGCTGAACGCGAAGACACGGCGTGTGCCAGGTCGCGCCGGAGTTCCGCGCGCACCTCGCGCCGTCGCCCTCGGTCGGAAGTGGCCGCAACGGGCCGCCGCCCCGCTCCAAGCTCCTGGACAGAGCGTGGAACAGGGCGGCGACTGGTCTGCTGCGACGACACGAACCCTCCCCCTGCGGGGTGGGCGATGCCGTCACCTCACTCGTTGTGTGACCGGCGTCACGGTGTGGTCAGGTCGAAGCGGCGGACCGCGACCGAGCCGCCGAGCGCCTGGGTGGCGTGGTTGAAGATGGCGAACCGGTAGCCCATGAAGAACTGCCAGTTGTTCGCCAGTGTCAGGGCGTTGCCGAAGGACGTGAAGTTCACGCCGTCGGTGCTGTACGAGAAGCGCGCCTGCCGGCCCGAGCCCGGTCTGATGTCGGCGTTGGCGCGCAACCAGATCCGTCCGCCGGAGATGGCGGTGCTCGCCGCCTCGCTGCCGGTGCTGGTGGTGTTCCAGTTACCGTCCATCGTGAGACCGTTCTGCATCACCAGACGCGTCGATCCGTTGTCCCGCTTGATGCCGATCCAGGCGGACGAGTTGCGCAGCACCGCCAGGCCGGTGCGGTCACCGTCGCGCATCGTGGAGTAGTCGAGCTCGATGGTGGCGGTGGAGGTGGGGCCCTGGATCCGGTGCGTCAACGTGTTACGCGCCGCGTACAGGTCGCCGGTCACCGTGGCGGTCTGCAGGTTCAGCCCGTTGTTGACCGACCAGCGGCTGTTGTCCGGGTTGTGGTTCCACTCCCACTGCGGGCCGAGGGTGGTGCCGGCGAACGTGTCGGTGCCCGTCAGCGGCTTCACCGCACGCGGCGGAGCGGGCAGGTTCGGCTTCGGGTAGGAGCTGCCCCACGCGCCGTTGACGGTCTGCAGCACCGGCCAGCCGTCGCTGGTCCAGGTGATCGGCGCCAGGGCCGGCATCCGACCACCGGGGTACGCGTCGACGAACGACATGTAGTACCAGTCGCCGTTCTGGGTCTGCACGAGACCGCCCTGGTGGGGCACGCCGCCGCCCGAGATGGGACCGGGCAGGTTGAGCAGCACCTGACGCTGCTCGTACGGGCCGAACGGGCCGTTGGTCGACTTCAGCACGTACTGGCCGTTGGCGGGCCGGGTGAGCCAGATGTAGTAGGCCCCGTTGCGCTTGTAGAACCGGGCGCCCTCCAGCGTGCCGATGCTCGACGGGGTCTGGTACACCTGCTGGGCGCGTACCTGGGACTTCCCGTCGGCGGAGAGCTGGGCGACGCTGATCGTGGTGTTGCCGTACGCCACGTACATGGTGTCGTTGTCGTCGATCAGCATGCCCGCGTCGTAGTAGCAGTTGGGGATGGTGGTGTGCTTGCTCCAGGTGCCGTCGACGGCCGACGCGGTGTAGATGTGCGTCTGCGCGAAGTCGATGCACCCGGCCCAGTAGTACGTACGGTTGCTCGGCCGGTAGTTCAACGTCGAGGCCCAGATCCCGTCGACGTACGCGTTGCCGCCGCTCATGTCGTACTTCGAGCCGAAGTCGAGCCGGGGCACGGCGTGCCCGGCGTACTCCCAGTTCACCAGGTCATACGAGCGCAGGACCGGTGCGCCGGGCGAGTAGTGCATGGTGGACGACGTCAGGTAGTAGACGTTGTCCACCCGGATGATGTCGACGTCGGCGAAGTCCTGCCAGATGGCCGGGTTCGAGAACGTGCCGTTCGACGGTGGCGGCGTGGTGGGGGGCGGCGTGGTGGGCGGCGGCGTAGTGGGGTTGCCCCCGCCGTCGACGCGGACGAGCTGCCACTGCTGGTTGGTGCCGTTCCAGTCGTCGTACTGCACGATGTTGCCACCATCGGCCGTCGAGGCGCCCTGCACCTCCATGACCTTGTTGCTGTTGCGGTTGACCAGGCGGACGTAGCCGCCGTCCGAGTCGGCAAGCCGGAACTGCTGGTTGGTCCCGTTGTTGTCCGACCACTGCACGATCGCCCCGCCGTTGGCCGTCGACCGGCCGGAAACATCCAGCACCTTGCCGGACAACCGCGACTTGACCCGGTAGTAACCACTACCGGAATCCACGAACTGCCACTGCTGCTGGTTGCCGTTGTTACGCGTCCACTGCGTGATCCGCGCACCGTCGTTCGTGGCCAGGTTGTAGACGTCCAACGCCTTGCCACTGTTGCGGTTCACCAGGACGTACCACGCGCTCGTGTCGACGGTGGCCGCCGACGCGGGCGCCGCGGCCACCGCCACGGCCGCGCCACCGACCACCAGTGCCGTCGCGGCGACGGCCAATCTCGACAGCCAGTTGCGCCGGCGTGGCGCACCCCGGGGAACCCGACCGATGGAAAGCATGATCCTCCTCTGCTGACGCGAACCGTGCGGTCTGGGCCGGCGTCCGCGGCACCGGGCGGGGCACCGAGCTGACCACGCCCGGCCATGTGATCGCTAACAGCACGCCCCGGGCGTCACGGCACACGATGCCGACGACGGGGGGTTAGGACGCGCGCACGGCCGGACCAGGCAACGACATCGACCACCTTGGCTATAGACTGTGAGCGATAACATGCTCTTAGTCAAGGCGTAACACAACCGGCCCGCCGGCCTGCTAATGCACGCGGCAGAGCCCGGACGCAAACCCGAACGGGTGGTCCACCCCGGCCCGCAGGCAGGGGTGGACCACCCGGTTCAGCAGAGGTTTCGGCGCAGGTCAGAAGCCGCGCGCCAGCCGGTAGTAGGCCTGGTTCCAGCGGATCTCGTCGGCGAAGCGGCGCGTCGTGGTCTCGGCGTCGATCACGACCAGCTCGGTCCGGCTCATCTCGGCCAGATCGTGCAGCTCCTCGGCGCCCACCGCCTGCGAGAGCACCGTGTGGTGCGGGGCGCCGGCAGTGATCCAGGACTCGGCGGAGACCGGCAGGTCCGGCCGCGGTCGCCAGACGGCGCGCGCCACCGGCAGCCGGCGCAGCGGCTGGGGCGGCGGCACGACGTCGATCTCGTTCGCCACCAGCCGGAACCGCTCCCCCATGTCGGCCAACCCGAGCACCACCGCTGGGCCGGGGGCGGCGTCGAACACGAGCCGCACCGGGTCCTCCCGGCCGCCGATGCTCAGCGGGTGGATCTCGACGTTGGGCACGTCGGACGCGATGGTCGGACAGACCTCGAGCATGTGCGCGCCGAGCACCACCTCCTGGCCCGGGGTCAGGTCGTAGGTGTAGTCCTCCATGAACGACGTGCCGCCCGAGACCCCCACGGACATCGCCTTGATGGTGTGCACCAGGACGGAGGTCTTCCAGTCGCCCTCGCCGCCGAAGCCGTAGCCGTCCGCCATCAGCCGCTGGACGGCGATGCCGGGGAGCTGACGCAGGCCGCCGAGGTCCTCGAAGTTCGTGGTGAACGCCCGGAACCCACCGGCCTCCAGGAAGGCACGCATACCCAACTCGAGGCGGGCGGCGTACCGCAGCGAGTCGTGCCGCTCACCGCCGGGAAGCAGCTCGGCGCCCACGCGGTAGGTGTCGCCGTACTCCTTGACCAGCTCGTCCACGTCGGCGTCGGCGACCTCGCCGACCACCTCGACCAGGTCGTTCACGCCGTAGGTGTTGACCGACACCCCGAAGCGCAGCTCCGCCTCGACCTTGTCGCCCTCGGTGACCGCGACGTCGCGCATGTTGTCGCCGAAGCGGGCCAGGCGCAGCGACCGCATCGCCGACCAGCCGGTCGCCGCACGGGCCCAGGCGCCGACCCGGGCGGTCACCCGCGGGTCGCTGACGTGCCCGGCGACCGTCTTGCGGGCCACACCGAGGCGGGTCTGGATGTACCCGAACTCACGGTCGCCGTGCGCGGCCTGGTTCAGGTTCATGAAGTCCATGTCGATGTCGTCCCACGGCAGCAGGACGTTCGCCTGGGTGTGCAGGTGCAGCAGCGGCGTCTGCAACGCGTCCAGCCCGGCGATCCACATCTTCGCCGGCGAGAACGTGTGCATCCAGGCGATGACCCCGATCGCGCCCTGGGCGGCGGCCTCCCGGCAGACCCGCAGGATCTCGCCGCTGTTGGTCAGGACGGGCTTCCAGACCACCCGGGCGGGAATCTGCGGCGAGTCGTCGAGCGTGGCCGCGATCTGGCGGGACTGCTCGGCGACCTGCCGGAGCGTCTCCTCGCCGTACATGCCTTGGCTGCCGGTGAGGAACCAGATCTCGGGTTCGGGGTGTGGTGCCATGGGGTTGCCTTCCGCGAGAGGGGCGGTCACTTGTAACGGATTCCGATGAGTCGCTGCAGGAGGATGAACGCGAAGAGCAGGCCGCCGATCACGATCTTGGTCCACCAGGAGTTGAGGCTGCCGTCGAACGTGATGAGGGTCTGGATCACACCCAGGACCAGCACGCCGAGCACGGTGCCGAAAATGTAACCCGAGCCGCCGGTGAGCACCGTGCCACCGATGACGACGGCGGCGATGACGTCCAGCTCCATGCCGACGGCGATCAGCGGCGCCCCGGAGAGGGTGTAGAACGACAGCAGGATTCCGCCGATCGCGGAGCAGAGCCCGCTGATCGTGTAGACGGCGATCCGGGTACGCCCCAGCGGCAGGCCCATCAGCAGCGCCGACTGCGGGTTGCCGCCGATCGCGTGAACGTTCCGTCCCAACCGGGTGTACGCCAGCACGTACGCGGCGACGAGCACCACGGCGAAGGCGATCAGCACGCTGATCGAGACGAAGTTGCCCCGGGGATCGCCGATCCGCTCCTGCGACATCCTGGTCCAGAAACCGTCGGTGATCGGGATCGACGAGTCCGAGATGAACGTGCACATGCCCCGGGCGAAGAACATCCCGGCGAGCGTCACGATGAACGGCTGGATGTCGAAGAAGTGGATGACACAGCCCATCAACAGGCCGAGCGTCGGCCCGATGAGCAGCGCGATCACGAGTACGAGCGCCGCCGGCAGGCCCTTCTCCAACAGCGCCGCCGACACCATCGCCGTCATGGCGACGACGGACCCGACCGACAGGTCGATGCCGCCGGTGAGGATCACGAAGGTCATCCCCACCGCGACGACGAGCAGGAAGCCGTTGTCGATGAAGACGTTGAAGATGACCTGGACGTTCGAGAACGCCGTGTACTGGGACACGCCGATGCCGTACATCACCAGCAGCAGGGCGAGCGTGGCCAGCACCGGCACCTGCCGCCGGGGCAGCCGGAACCGGGTGCGGCGGGGGGCGGTGAGCGATCCGGTGGTCATGCCGGCACCTGCTCCTTCGGCTTGTCGGCGACGGGGCGCGGCGGCGGGGTGCTCTTCCGTCGCCGGCTGAACCGGGCCCGGAAGGCCGGCGCCTGGATGAGGCACACAGCGATGACGACCACCGCCTTGAACAGCAGCGACGTCTGCGGCGAGATGTTCATGGCGTACACCGTGGTGGTCAGGGTCTGGATGATCAGCGCCCCGAGGATGGTGCCGCTGAGGTAGAACCGGCCGCCGGCGAGGGACGTGCCGCCGATGACGACCGCCAGGATGGCGTCCAGCTCCACCCAGAGGCCGACGGCGTTGCCGTCGGCGCTGGACACGTTGGCCGTCATCATGAAACCGGCGACGGCGGCGCAGGCGGCGCTGAGCACGTACACGAGGAAGATGACCCGGTTGGACCGGATGCCCGCCAGTCGGCTCGCCTCGGCGTTGCCGCCCACCGACTCGACGATCATGCCGAGCGCGGTGCGACGGGTGAACGCGGCGACGAGCAGTGCGGCGGCCAGCGCGATGAAGATGGCCAGCGGCAGGGTCAGCAGGTGACCCAGCCCGATGGCCCGGAACGGCCCCGAGTTGATGGTGATGATCTGGCCCTGGGTGATCAGCTGGGCGAGGCCGCGACCGGCCACCATCAGGATCAGCGTGGCGATGATCGGTTGGATGCCGATCACGGCCACCAGCACCCCGTTCCAGGCGCCCAGCACCAGCGAGATACCGAACGCCATCGCGAGGGCGGTCAGCACCACGGCGAGGCTGCTCTGGTCGGTCTGCTTGCTGATGTACATGCAGGCGACCGCGCCGCTGATCGCGCAGATAGAGCCGACCGACAGGTCGATGCCGCCGGTCGAGATGACCAGCGTCATGCCCAGCGCCACGAGGATCAGCGGGGCGCTCAGCCGGAGGATGTCGATCGGCGTGCCGTACAGGTGCCCGTCCTTGAGCTCGATGGACAGGAACCCGGGCCGGTAGATCGTGTTCGCGGCGAGCATGACCACCAGCACGGCGACGGGCCAGAACAGCCGGTGACCGATCATCGTCCGATAGCGGCCCTTCGTGTCGTTCATCGGTCCGCCTCCTCCCGGTGGGATCCACTCGCGATCGTCTGCATGATGCGCTCCGCGTCGAGGTCCTCGTTGTTGGCGAGCTGCGCGACCATCTGCCGGTCCCGCATGACCGCCACCTTGTGGCTGAGGCGCAGCACCTCCTCCAACTCGGCCGAGATGAACAGCACCGCCATCCCACCGTCGGACAGTTGCGCCACGAGCCGCTGGATCTCGGTCTTCGCGCCGATGTCGATACCGCGGGTCGGCTCGTCCAGGATCAGCAGCCGTGGCTCGGTGATCAGCCAGCGGGCGAGGAGCACCTTCTGCTGGTTGCCGCCGGAGAGGTTGCGGACCGGCACCTCCGGGTCCGCCGGACGGATGTTGAGCGCCTTGACGTACTTGTCGACCAGTTCGTCCTGGCGGCGGCGCGGGATCGGGCGCAGCCAACCCCGGGCGGCCTGCATGGCGAGGATCATGTTCTCGCGGACCGACAGGTCGGGGACGATGCCCTCGGCCCGACGGTTCTCCGAGCAGAAGCCGACGCCCTGGTCGATCGCCTGCGCGGGGGTACGCAAACTGCTCGACGTGCCGTCGATCGCGACCTGCCCACCGTCGGCCCGGTCGGCGCCGAAGAACAACCGCGCCACCTCGGTACGCCCCGAGCCCAGCAGGCCGGCGAGGCCCACCACCTCACCGGGGTGGATGGTCAGACTGAACGGCTCGACCGCGCCCGCCCGGCCCAGCTTCGACACCGCCACCAGGGGGGTGCCCTCCTCGATCGCGGCCAGGTCGCGCCGAGAGTGCTCCTCGATCCCCTCGAGGACGTCGAGCTCCTTGCCGATCATCTTCTCGACGAGGCCGAGTTGGGGCAGCTCGGCGGTCAGGTACTCGCCGACGAGACCGCCGTTGCGCAGCACCGTGATGCGGTCGGCGATCTCGTAGACCTGGTCGAGGAAGTGCGTCACGAACAGGATCGCGATGCCCTCGTCGCGGAGCTGCCGCATGATGCGGAACAACTGCGCGACCTCACCCGCGTCGAGACTGGACGTCGGCTCGTCCAGGATCAGCACCCGGGCCTGGATGTCGATCGCGCGGGCGATCGCGACCATCTGCTGGATCGCGAGGGAGTACGAGCCCAGCGGCGCGCTGACGTCGAGGTCGAGGTCGAGACGGCTCAGGAGCGCGCGGGCGCGGCGGCGGACCTCGCCCCAGCGGACGGCGCCGAACAGCCTCGGCTCACGTCCGATGAAGATGTTCTCCGCCACCGAGAGGTTGGTGCAGAGATTGACCTCCTGGTAGACGGTGCTCACCCCGGCGGCCGTCGCCTGCATCGGCCCGCTGAAGGACACCGGCTCGCCGCCGAGGGTGATCGTGCCGTCGTCCGTGTCGTAGACGCCGGTCAGCACCTTGATGAGGGTCGACTTCCCGGCGCCGTTCTCGCCCATCAGGGCGTGCACCTCGCCGGGGAAGAGCCGGAAGTTGACGTCGTGGAGTGCACGCACCCCGGGGAAGGACTTGCTGATCCCGGTCATCGTCAGGACCGGACGGCTATCCGTCATCCCATCAGACCTCTTCTGGGGGTTGTCGACGCGGATGGGCCGTTGCGCTCCCACCGCGCCCGCCCGGCCCTTCACCTGGGCTCGGGCGGGCGTGGCGCGGGTCGTCGCGGGTCATGCCCGGTCCGTTCGTGGTTTACGGGGCGACGCGGCGGGGCCGCCACGCGAGCGTGGCGACCCCTCCTCGTCGATCAGTACTTGCGGGTGGGCAGAGCCTCCTTGGCCTGCTCCTGCGTGAAGGTGGTCTCCTCGGTCTCGATCCGAGCCGGCACCGTCTCGCCCGCCTTGACCTTCTTGGCGAGGTCCATCAGCTGAGGGCCGAGCAGCGGGCTGCACTCCGCGATGAAGTTGAACTTCCCGTCGGCGAGAGCCTGCATACCGTCCTTGACGGCGTCGACCGTGATGATGGTGATGTCCTTGCCCGGCACCTTGCCGGCCGCGGTGATCGCCTCGAGAGCACCCAGACCCATGTCGTCGTTGTGCGCGAACAGCACGTCGATCTTCGGGTTGGCCTTGAGGAACTGCTCCATGACCTGCTTGCCACCCGCCCGGGTGAAGTCACCCGGCTGCGAGGCGATGATCTTCAGGTTCGGGTTGGCGGCGATCGCCTCGCCGAAGCCCTTCTTGCGGTCGTTCGCCGGAGCGGCACCCGTGTTGCCCTGCAGCTCGACGATGTTGACCGGGCCCGTGGCGCCCTTCTTCTGCTCGACCAGCCACTCGCCCGCGAGCTTGCCCTCCTTGACGAAGTCCGAGCCGAGGAAGGTCTTGTAGAGGCTCTTGTCGGCCGAGTCGACCGAGCGGTCGGTCAGGATGACCGGGATGCCGGCGTCCTTGGCCTCCTTGAGCACGGTGTCCCAACCGGACTCCACCACCGGCGAGAAGGCGATGACGTCCACCTTCTGCTGGATGTAGTTGCGGATGGCCTTGATCTGGTTCTCCTGCTTCTGCTGCGCGTCGTCGAACTTCAGCTCGATGCCCGCCGCGGCCGCCGACTCCTTGATCGAGGTGGTGTTCGCCGTACGCCACCCGCTCTCGGCGCCGACCTGGGAGAAGCCCATCGTGATCTTGCCATCGTCCTTGGACCCGCCGCCGCCGGTGTCGCTGTTGCCGCAGGCCGCCACGCCGCCGATGAGCAGCACACTGGCGAGGACCGCGATAGCGCGCTGCGTTCGCATCTTTCTCATCAGATCTCCTTGGCTGGGTGTGGTGGGGACCGCGTCAGCCGCCGACGAGCAGAGGTGGCGTACGCGGGTGGTGCGTGCTGGTGCGTCGGTGGAGCAGACCGGCGGGCCGTGTGGAGACGGTCAGGAGCTCGCCGGTGCGACTGGTTGTTGGCCGTAGACGTTCTGGTAACGGTGGTAGAGGGCGTCGATGTCGGCCTGCGCGATCGGCACGGGCTGCCCGAGGGTGCGCGCCAGGTACGAGGTACGGGCCACGTCCTCGCACATGACCGCGGCCTTGACCGCCGCGCGGGCGTTGCGGCCGATGGTGAAGACACCGTGGTTGCGCATGAGCACGGCGGGTGAACGGTGCCCGGAGAGCGTGGCGACGATGCCCTTGCCGATGTCGTCGCCGCCGATCAGCGCGAACGGGCCCAGCGGGATCTCCCCGCCGAACTCGTCGGCCTGGGCGGTGAGGTGGCAGGGGATCGCCTCGCCACAGGCCGCCCAGGCGCTGGCGTACGAGCTGTGCGTGTGCACCACGCCGCCGACCTCGGGCATGGCGCGGTAGACGTAGGCGTGGGCGGCCGTGTCGCTGGACGGCGCCAGGTCACCCTCGACGAGGACGCCGTCGAGGTCGCAGACCACCATCGTCTCGGCCGTGAGGTCGTCGTAGCCCACGCCGCTCGGCTTGATGACCATGAGGTCCTGGCCGGGCACCCGCGCCGAGACGTTGCCGGACGTCCAGGCGACCAGGTTGTACCGGGTCAGCTCGCTGTGCAGGCGGGCAACGGTCTCGCGCAGTTCACCGATCTGCCGGCTCACCTCTGCGTTCATGCGACGACCTCCAGCGTGGCCTCGTGGGTGGGCACGGCGGCCTCTACCGCCGCGTTGCGGATCGCCCGGAGGCGGAGCATGACGTCGTTGCCGCCGCGACCGAAGTGGTCGTGCAGCGCCCGGTACTCGGCGTACAGGCCGTCGTAGGCACGGGCCCGCTCCGGGTCCGGCGTGTAGACGGCCTCGTGCACCCGCCCCATCGCCTGGGACGCCTCGTGGATCGACGGGTACGCCCCGGCGGCGACGGCGGCGTGGATCGCCGAGCCGAGCGCCGGCCCCTGCGCGGACGCGATGATGTTCAGCGGGCGCTTGGTCACGTCGGCGTAGATCTGCATCAGGAGCTTGTTGTTGGTGAGGCCGCCGGCGATCACCAGGTCGTTGACGGGCACCCCGGCCTCGACGAACGCGTCGATGATCATCCTGGTGCCGAACGCCGTGGCTTCCAGCAGCGCGCGGTAGATGTCCTGCGGGCGGGTGGCCAGGGTCATCCCGACGATCATCCCGCTCAGGTCGTGGTTGACCAGCAGCGAGCGGTTGCCGTTCCACCAGTCCAGCGCGATCAGGCCGTGCGCGCCGACCGGCTGGCTGGCGGCCAGCTCGGTGAGACGTTCGTGCGAGTCGAACCCGGCCGGTGCGCCGTGCTTGACGAACCAGCCGAAGATGTCGCCGACACCGCTCTGGCCGGCCTCGTAGCCCCACGCGCCGGGGCTGATGCCGCCGTCGACCACGCCGCACATCCCGGCGACCTCGGCCGGGTGCTCGCCGTTGACCACGTGGCAGGTGGACGTGCCCATGATGGCGACCAGCCGACCGGGCTGAACGGCCTGGGCAGAGGCCGCGGTGACGTGCGCGTCGACGTTGCCGACCGCCACGGCGATCCCCTCCGGGAGGCCGGTCCAGGCGGAGGCGCGGGCGCTGAGCGTGCCGGCCCGCGCGCCGAGCGGCAGCAGCGGACCGTCGAGCTTGGCCACGAAGTCGCCGAAGTCAGGGTTGAGCGCGGTCAGGAAGCTCTCGGACGGGTACTGCCCGTCCTGCAGGATGCCCTTGTAGCCGGCCGTGCAGACGTTCCGGGTCTCGGTGCCGCTGAGCTGCCAGACGATCCAGTCGGCGGCCTCGATGAACCGCTCGGCCCGGTGGTAGATCTCCGGGTCCTCCTCCAGGAGCTGCAGACCCTTGGCGTACTGCCACTCGGCGGAGATCTTTCCGCCGTACCGGCCGATCCACGGCTCCGACCGCTCATGGGCCAGCGCGTTGATCCGGTCGGCGTGCGGCTGCGCGGCGTGGTGCTTCCACAGCTTGACCCAGGAGTGCGGCCGGTCGCGCAGCTCGGGAACCTCGCACAGCGGGGTGCCGTGGGCGTCGGTCGGCAGCACGGTGCAGGCGGTGAAGTCGATGCCGATGCCCACTACCGCCGCCGGGTCCACCCCCGCCGCGGCGACCGCGGCCGGAACGGCGTGGCGCAGCACGTCGCGGTAGTCGTCCGGATTCTGCAACGCCCAGTCCGGGGGCAGCGACCGACCTCCGGGCAGCGTCTCGCTGATGACCCCGTCGCCGTACTCGTGCACCGCGGTCCCGAGCTCGGCACCATCAGAAACCCGGACCACCAGGGCCCGCCCGGAGAGGGTGCCGAAATCGACACCCACGACGTAGCTTTCGGCAGCTCCGCCCACACGCTCCATGTTCACCTCCACCGTTAACGGGGATAGTGTTAACGCTCACATCCAGCCTCGTCAAGACATCTACCTGCAACAGCTCCGTAACGGAACGCGGAGGCCGTACCGACTCGGGCGCGTCAATACCGGACCGGCGCAAGGCGCTCGATCCGGGGCAGCGGGCGGTCGCGACCCCGTCAGATGGCGATGACGATCGACGGCCGGCGCGGATGGCAGCGATAACATCGACGGCGTCGCCACCCAGGCATGATCAGACCCGTCGAACGCGCCGCCGCCGCGTCCGGACCCCTGACCCGGCGCTCCAGCACCCGACCGCCACGGCGGGTCGCTGGCCGGCGCGGCGTGTTATCGATAACATTCGATGCATGATCGCGGGGTCGACTCGTCGCCGGAGTGATCGGCTCCGGGCCGGCCGTGTCGGGGCTTTCCGGGCCCCGCCGGACGGGCGGGCCGGGCCCCCGGCTGACGCAGGGACCGCCCGGTGACACACCGACGACCCGGCCCCCATCCGGGCCGGGTCGTCGGTCGTCGGTCGTCGGAGGACGTTGGGTCAGGCCGTGCGCGGACGGTTGTAGAGCGCCTTGGCCCAGCAGAAGCAGCCGACCGTGATGACGGCGCACCAGGCGACCGCGAGGAGCCCGTTGACACCGATTCCACTGCCGAGCAGCAGGCCGCGGAGCGTCTCCATGACCGGGGTGAAGGGCTGGTAGTCGGCGAACAGGCGGACCGGCGTCGGCATCGAGTCGGTGGGGACGAACCCGCTGCCGAGGAACGGCAACAGCACCAGCGGCATGGGCAGGTTGCTGGCCGTCTCGACGCTCCTGGTGACCAGGCCCAGGGCGACCGACAGCCAGGTGACGGCGACGGTGACCATGGTCAGCACGCCGATCGCGGCGAACCACTCGACGGCATCGGCGGTGGGGCGGAACCCGACGAGCAGCGCCGCGCCGGTGACGGCCGCCAGGCTGACCATCGTCTGGAACACGCTGCCCACGACGTGGCCGGTGAGAACCGACGGTCGGAAGATCGCCATGGTACGGAACCGGGCGATGATGCCCTCGGCCATGTCCATGGCGACCGAGATCGCGGTGCCCTGCGCCGCGCTGGCCACCGTGATGAGCAGGATGCCGGGGGTGACGTAGTTGGCGTACTCGGCCCGGCCGCCGGTCGGTCCGAGGCCGGCGCCGAGCGTGCCGCCGAAGACGTACACGAAGAGCAGCAGAAGGATGACCGGGATGCCGATGAGCATGAGGGTCAGCGACGGGTAGCGGCGCATGTGCAGGAGGTTGCGCCGCAGCATGGTCGAGGAGTCGCGCAGGGCGAAGGTCAGGGTGCTCATCGCGCAGTGGCCCTTTCACGGCTGGAGGGGGCGTCGGGTTGGCCGGTGAGGGCGAGGAAGACGTCGTCGAGATCCGGGGTGTGCACGGCGAGACCGGCGACGGTGATGGAGCCCCGGTCTAGGTCGTCGAGGAGGGACCGCAGCGAACCCACCCCGCCGTCGCTCGGCACCTCGAGGGTCAGCGCGGCGTCGTCCCGGGTGGCCGTCGCGAACGTACGGGCCGCCGAGTCGAGTTGGCCCTGGTCGGCGAAGCGCAGGACCACGTGACCGCCCGGGATGAGCCGCTTGAGCTCGTGCGGGGCACCCTCGGCGATCAGCCGACCGTGGTCGAGGAAGGCGACGCGGTCGGCGAGTTGGTCGGCCTCCTCCAGGTACTGGGTCGTCAACAGGATGGTGACGCCCTCGGCGGCCAGCGCCTTGATGATGTGCCACATGGCGCGGCGGCTGCGCGGGTCGAGCCCGGTCGTCGGCTCGTCGAGGAAGATGACGCGCGGATCGCCGACGAGTGTCATCGCGAGGTCGAGTCGACGGCGCGTGCCGCCGGAGTACGTCGCGGCCGGCTTGTCCGCCGCTCCGGTCAGGTCGAACTGGTCGAGCAGGTCGGCGATCCGGCGGCGACCCGCCGCGCGGTCCAGGTGACACAGATCGGCCATGAGGTGCAGGTTCTCCCGGCCGGTGAGCAGGCTGTCCACCGCGGAGAACTGGCCGGTGACGCCGATCAGCTCGCGTACCGCGTCGGCGTCGCGGGTCACGTCGTGGCCGAGGACGCGGGCGTGGCCGCCGTCGGCCGAAAGGAGGGTGGAGAGGATCTGCACGGTGGTGGTCTTGCCGGCGCCGTTGGGGCCGAGCAGCGCGAAGATCGTTCCCTCGGTGATCATCAGGTCGATGCCGTCGAGCACGACCTTGTCGCCGTAGGACTTGCGCAGCTCGGTGGTGACGATCGCGGGTCTGCTGCTGCCGGTCATGGTTTCCTCATCTGTGGTCGGGCCGGGGCGCGTCAGGCGCGGCGGATGGTGATGTCGCCGTAGGAGGTGTTGGCGCGGATCTCGACCGTCTCGTCGGTCTCGGCCGGGCTGTCGGCGGCGTCGAGGGCGTTGTGGACGCGGCCGTGTCGGGAGCTGACGTCGAGCCAGGCGGCGGTGCCGCGCCGGACGCCCACCTCGATCGCGCCGTAGGAGGTCTGTGACTCGATCGACCCGCGCACGACCTCACCCAGCCGCACGTTGCCGTACGCGGTGCGCGCCGCCACCGAGGCGGTCGACGCGTCGACGGTGATGTCGCCGTACGCGGTGTTGATGCGGACGTCGCCTCCGCTGCGCCCGATCCAGCAGTCGCCGGAGGAGTTCTTGATTTCGGCGGTGCCGTCTACCGCGCCGAGGCGCACCTTGCCGGACGACGCCTTCACCCGGGCCGAACCGGTAACACGCTCCACCACGACCTCGCCGTGGCTGCTGTCGATCTCCAACTGCCCGGTCTCCTCCAGCCGGATCGCGCTTCCGGTCTTGATCCGGCACTCACCGAGCCGACCCTCGCCGCGGAAGGCCGCCCAGGCCGCCTCGGCGTGCAGCCGCGTGCCGCTCGGCACCTCGATCAGGACGTCGACCGACGGGCCGGAGCCGAAGCCGTACCGGCGCCAGCTCTTCGGCACCCTGATCCGCAGCTGCCCGGCGGCGAAGTCGACGGAGGTCTGCTCGGCCGCGTTCACGTCGGCCTTGCTCGACGGGTCGCGGGGCCGTACCCGTACCACGGTGTCGGTGCGGTCGGTCGCGGCGATCCAGGCGTCCCCGATGGGCAGCTCGACCTGGACGGAGATCGGTTCTGGCGTGTCGAAAACAGGCATGGTGGTCTCCCGGGAGGTGTTGGCGGAGGCGGAAAGAGCTACGGGGTGGGTGTGCGGCTGCTCAGCGCGCCCAGCCGGTGACGTGCTGGCCGGACCTCGGGGGCTCCGGCCGGCGCGGCGGCTGACGGTCGGGGCCACCGGCCCCGACCGCGCCGGCGACGGCGCGCACCAGCCACGCGTTGACGGAGAGCCCGGCGCGACTCGCGGCCTCGTCGACGCTGGCCTTGAGGTGGTCGGGAAGGCGGAGGTTGATCCGGGACGTGCCGCCCTCGTCGCCCTCGGGTGGCAGCAGAGGCGCCGGGGCCGGAGCTGGCGCGGCGGGCTCGCCCGGCCCGTCCGTGGGCGCGGCGGCGGGCGCCACCACGAAGTCGGGCTCGCGTCCGCGCAGCCGGACGTGCACCGACCCGGGGGCGAGATCGCGGGTGATCTCGTCGGCCGCGTCGGACAGCGCCTCGAGCAGCGTGAGGTGGGTGGCCGCTTCGAGCTGGGTGAAGAGCCGTTCGGCCAGCGCCCGACTCTCCGGATCCACGCCCTCGGCTGCCACGGCGAACTCGTTACGCAGGTTCTCGACGTACGGCCTCAAGTCCATGGCACCATCATGGCACCACTTTGGCTCAGCATGCAACACCTGTGGCTCAGATTGCTGCCACCGTAGTCATCGGCGCTGCTCAGCGGGTGTGTCAGCGGTTGCGAACGCGCGGCGGACCACCCGGTTCGCGGCCTCCTGGCTCAGACCGGTGGCCACCAGCAGGTCGCTGGCGGTCGTCCGAACCTGCGCCACCACGACGTTCCCGGAGAAACCGACGCCTTCCCGGTAGGCGTCGCCAGCGGCGCAGACCGCCCGGAGCGCCCGCTCGCGCGCCTGAACGGGCTCCTTGCCGGCGGCGAACTGCCGCTGGAGCAGGCGTACCGCCTCGGCCAGGCCGGCGACCGCCGTGGGCAGGGGTTCCGGGACGGGCTCACCGTCCTCGAGCAGGGTCACCGCCCTACGGATCAGCGTTCCCGCATTGCGCATGGCCCGGTCGATCGGCTCCGCCGTGCGCGCGTACCGGGCCACCGGCCCCTGCCGCTGATGCCAGTGCACGGGTGAGAGGGTGCTGGCCTCCCGGGCACCCTGCGTCGCCTCGACGAGCGCACCCAGCTCGTCCTTGTTCTGCCGCAACCTCGCCCGGGCGGTCAGCGCGCGGTCGATGTCCCGGTCGGCCAACGCGCCGGCGGTGGCGTCGAGTTGGGCGCTGAGCAGGTCCAGCGCCGGTCGCGCGGCCCGGTTGAGCACCCGCAACGGGCTCAACGGCAGCAGGACGGCGGTGACCAGCAGCGCCACGGCGCCCCCGACGAGAGCATCCACGAAGCGGGGGATCTCCAGGTCGCGCACGGCTGGACTCAGCGTGGCGATGAGCACGGCCGTAGCGCCCGCCTGGATCACCACGGCCGCGCTGCCGACGAGGAACAGCGCGACGACGATCGCCAACACGACGATCAGAGCGAGCTGCCACCACCCGGTGCCCATCACCCCGAGCAGCAGGTCACCGACCAGCACCCCGACGGTGACACCGATGATCAGCTCGACGGTGCGGCGCAGGCGTTGCCCGACCGACGCCGCGAGGGTGGAGACCGCGGAGATCGGCGCGAACACCGGCTGCGAGACGTGCAGCACGTCGCGCACCACCAGCCAGGACAGCGCCGCGGCCACGCCGGCCTGCAGGGCCAGCCCCCCGATACCCCGAACCCGCCGCGCTCGATCCCGCAGCGTGCCCGACAGCTGGCCCCGCAGCCGCGCGGCGGTCGACGCCGGGCCGGGCGGCGCTGCCCCGTCGGCGCGCGCCGACGCGTCCCCGTCCACACCGGGACGACCGGCAGCGACCATGGCGGGCGGCTACCCCGCCCCACCCCGATCAATCCTGAACGCCGGGCGCGGCCACGCGGGCCCGCGCCGCGCCCGGCGTCGGACGGCGGTCCCGCTCAGCGCTCGGCGAGCGCCTTCTCGGCGTACGCCCAGAGCGCGTCCGCGGCCACCGGGTCGACCGCGTGGTCCGCGACGCCGTCCGAGGCATCTGGGCCACCGGGAACCACCTCCATCTCCTGGTTGTCGACGAAGTACCGGCCCCCGATGCCCTCAAGCAGGGGCGACGCCGCGAGCAGGACCGTGGTCGACGCACCCTGGGCGGGCGTCTTGTAGTAGTCCGGCACCACGAGGTTGCCCGCCTCGTCCATCCCGCCGAGCGCGCGCATCGTGTCGTCGTCGAGGTGGCGCTGGAGATTGGTGTGGATGTAGCCGGGGTTGAGGGCGTTGGCGGTGATCCCGTCCGCCGCCCACCGCCGGGTGATGCCCACCGCCAGCAGGACGTCCGCCGTCTTCGACTGCCCGTACGCCGTCCACCGGTCGTACGGCCGCCGCTCGAAGTGGGGATCCGCTGCGTCGAACGGGGCGCTCAGGTGTGCTCCGGAGCTGACCAGCACGACCCGCGCCGCGCCCGCCGCCCGCAGGTTGTCGCGCACTCCGACGGCCAGCGCGAAGTGCCCCAGGTAGTTGGTCGCGAGCTGGAGCTCCCAGCCCTGGGCCGAGAGCTGACGGGTCGGCAGCGCCATGATGCCGGCGTTGGCGACCAGCGCGTCGAGCGGGCCGTCCCAGGCCGCGACGAACGCGTCGACCGATGACAGATCGGCGAGGTCGAGCGCGGCCGACCGGACGCTTCCCCGCGCGGCGTCGCCGGCGAACTCCTCGACGATCCCCGCGGCCCGATCCGGGTCACGGACCGCTACCGTGACCTGCGCGCCGGCGCCGGCCAGTGCGCGAACCGTCTCGACACCGATGCCCGAGGCGCCGCCGGTGACGATCATCCGACGCCCGGTCAGGTCCACGCCGTCGAGGATCTCGGCGGCGGTGGTGCGGGCGGTGAATCCGGTGGTGAGGCGTGCGTGCGCTGTCATGTCCACCACGCTATGCAAGCTCACCCTGGACTGCCTATAGTCATAAGTCCTTCATACTTTCGCGAGCGTCCAGGACGGTGCGGATGGACCCACTCGAAGACGTGCTGGCACTGCTCGGTGCCACCGCGCACCTGTCCGCCGGTCTCGTCGCGGGTGGGCGCTGGGCGGTCCGGTTCGACCCGCCGGCCGGCGCCAAGTTCAACGCCATCCGACGCGGCAGCTGCCACCTGCTCATCGAGGGCGAGGCCGAACCGATCGCCCTCACCGAGGGCGACTGCTACCTGTTGACCCGGCCGGTGTCGTACACGCTCTTCAGCGATCCCGACGTACCGACCCAGCCGGCGTACCCGATCTTCGCCGCCGCCGGCGACGGCGTGGCACACGTCGGCGAGGGTGCCGACATGTTCCTCATCGGCGGCGCGTTCTCCCTAGGCGACAGGGGTCGCAGCCTCCTGCTGGACGGCCTTCCGCCGGTCATCCACGTGCCGGCCGACGCTCCCGAGGCCGCCACCATCCGGTGGGCCCTCGACCAGATCGACATCGAGCTGCGGCGGCCTCAGCTCGGGTCGCGGCTCGTCGCGGAACACCTGGCGCTCGTCCTGCTGATCCAGGTCCTGCGGGTGCACCTCGCCCGCGACCCGCAGCACACCTCCGGTTGGCTGGCCGGGCTCGCCGACCCGGTGGTCGCCCCCGCTCTGCGGGCGATGCACGCCCGGCCCGCGCAGCAGTGGACGGTGGATGCCATCGCCCGCAGCGCCGCCGTCTCCCGCTCGACGCTCGCCGCCCGCTTCCGGAAGGTCGTCGGCGTCGGTCCGCTGGAATACCTCACCGGATGGCGGATCGAACTCGCGGCGGACCGCATCCGGCACGGCTCCGACTCCGTCGCGGCCATCGCCCGAGCCGTCGGATACGGCTCGGAGAGCGCCCTCAGCGTGGCCTTCAAACGGGTCACCGGCGTCTCACCACGCGCCTACCGCCACAAGGTGGCCGGGAGCGTTCCGGGCGGGTAGGTGACGTGGCAAGCGCCGACCGGGGGCGACCCCGGGCGATTGGGCGCGTCCCGGCCGGGTAGACCCCGGTCCGCCACGCCGGTGGCGGGCCACCCACGGGCCGATCGCCGGCACCGGGCGGTCGGGGTGTCTCGGGGGGCGGTGGCGGATGGATCAGCGCGGATGAGCGGCCCCGACACCGCCTCCGACATCGTGGAGCTGCGGGTGCACGGCGTCTCCGGCGCGAGCACCGAGCAGGTGCTGGGCCTGGCGCGGACGGTGCAGGTCGCGGGCGACCAGATGGGCGGCTTCGTCCGGGTCCGGCCGAGCTGGGCGACCCCCGAGGCGCGCGGTGTGACGCTGGAGGCGTACCGCTGGGGCGACCTACCCTCCGGAACCGTCGCCCGCACCCTGGCGCTGGTGCTGCTACTGCCGTTCCTGCTGGTCAACGTGGCGATCTGGATGCGGCCGGCGAACCCCCGCTCGGAGAGCGTGGTCAAGTCCCTCTGCCGGGTGCTGGCACTCACCCTCACCGTGCTGTACGTGCTCGCCATCGCCGGCGTCGCCCTCGACCTGCTCGCCTGGCACTGCCTGAACTCGCCCCGCTGCCTGGCCGGCCGCAGCTGGTTGTCCTGGTTCAGCGGTCAGCCCGTCGGGCGACGACTGGCGGTGTTCGCGCTGGTCCCGGCCGCCGCGATCGGCCTGGTGTGGCGGCTCAGCAACCGGCCCGGACGGTCGTTCGAGGCGTTCCGCGCGCCCGACGAGGAGGTCGCCGGGCATCGGCTCAGCACGGTCGGCACGTGGGACGCGGAACCCCTGGTGGGGCGGCTGCGATCCGTACACGTCGCCGCGGCGTTCGGGACGTTGAGTCTCGTCCTGCTCACCGCTCGCGCCGCGCGCGGCGTCTCGGTCGCCACGATCGCGTTGGCGGTGGTCACCGGCGTGGTCCTGGCGGCCTGCGTGGCGCTGCTCTGCACGCCGGCGCTGATCGACCGGTCCCCCACCGACCGGCGGCTCGACACGATCACCACCGCCCTGCGCACGACCGCGATGGTCCTGGCCGTCGTGGTCGCCGCCCACGTGGCGACCAGCCCGGCCGGCTGGCGCGAGGACGCCGCACTGCCCGGCTACGACAGGACGCTGGTCTGGCTGTTCGCCACCCAGACGATCCTGCTGGCCGCCCTCGGCGTGTTCCTGCTCTGGCGGCGCAGGGGCAGCCCCCTGTTCGGGCTGGGAGCGCTGGTCATCGCGGCCGCGGGGATCAGCACGGCGGTGGGGTACTCCGCCGAGCTGGTCTACCGGGTGGCGGACTACCTCGACCGCGACCTGCCGACCGGGGAGGGCATCGCGTCGGGTCCGCCCCGGGCGTACACCTGGGCGATCTTCGGTTTTCTCCGCACCGCGCTGGTCACGGCGCTCGTCGCCGTGCTGGTCGTCACGGTCTCCCGCTCCGGACGTCGCCGCCGTGCGGCGGCGATCGTCACACGCGACTACCCGGACGCGCCGACGGAGGCCCGCCCGCGGCTGCGACAGGTACGCGACGCGGTGGCCCGGGCCAGCTTCACCGAACGTCTGGTGCTGCTGGGCGTGATCTTCGGTTGTCTCGCCGGGGTCGGCTCCGCCAGCACCACCCTCGGCCTGTTGGGCGTGTTTCCGGGCGACGTCGTCGAGCGGTACACCCGGTTGCCGGCGGGCGCGGTCACCTTCAGCATCGCGTTCACCAGTTGGGTGAAGGCGGTGGGCCTTCTCGGCCTGGTGCTCGCCGGTATCTTCGCCTACCGCACCACCAGCTTCCGGCGGCACATCGGTGTCATCTGGGACCTCGGCACCTTCTGGCCCCGGGCCGCCCACCCGTTCGCGCCGCCCTGCTACGCCGAACGGGCCGTGCCGGAGCTGACGCGGCGGATCACCTACCTGGTGGAGCGCGGGGACCGCGTGCTGCTCTCCGGGCACAGCCACGGCTCGGTCCTGCTCGCCGCCGCGGTGCTCCAGTTGCCATCCCGGATCGGCGGCCGGGTCGCGCTGCTCACGCACGGGTCACCGCTGCGCCGGCTCTACGCGCGACTCTTCCCCGCCTACCTCGACGACGCGGTGCTGCACGAGATCGGCAACCGGGTGGGCTGGCGGTGGGTCAACCTCTGGCGGGACACCGACCCGATCGGCGGGCGCGTCTTTCCCGACCGGGGACCCGAGGCGTCCGCCGGTGACCCGGCCGCCGCGGTGGACCGCCGGGAGGTCGACCCCAGCGATGTGGTGACCCCGCCCGGCGACAGCGTTCCGCCGCCGATCCTCGGGCACTGGCCGGCCGAGTCCGACGAGCGGTTCGCGGCGGCGGTGCGGGAGTTGGCGCACCGCCTGCGGCGCACGCCACCGGAGTGAGGCGGTGGCTACCCCGCCGCTCGGGCACGCCACCCGTCGAGGCGGGTGGCGGCGATGCGGGCGCCGTCGTCCGGAACGAGCGAGCGCTCGGTCAGCGTGGCGCCGAAGTAACGCGCCCCGGGGTCGGACACGACCGAACGGGAGTCGTGCCGGGTGGCGAGGACGGACCGTCCCAGCTCGTCGAGACGGAACTGTTCCGGGCCGGCGATCTCGACGACGCCGTTCGTCGGCGCGTCGAGCGCGACAGCGGTCACCTCGGACGCGACGTCGTCCGCCGCCATGGGTTGGATGAGCACCGGCGCCAGCCGCGCCGTGTCGCCGTCCGTGGCGGCGTCGACGATGCCCGGGAGGAACTCGAAGAACTGGGTCGCGTGGACCAGCGTGTACGGCAGACCGGACGCGGCGACGAGTTTCTCCTGTGCGACCTTCGCCCGCATGTACCCGCTCTCCGGGAGCCGGTCGGAACCCACGATCGAGAGCACGACGTAGTGCCGCACCCCGGCGGTGGCGGCGGCGAGGAGATTCCGGGTCGACGTCTCGAAGAACTCCCGGACGGCGGTGTCCTCGAACGACGGGGAGTTCGACGTGTCGACGACGACAGCGGCGCCGTCGAGCGCCTCGGCCACCCCCTCGCCGGTCAGGGTGTTCACACCGGTCTTCGGGGATGCCGCCACCGCCTCGTGGCCCTGCCCGCCGAGGTTCTGGACGACCTTAAAGCCGATGAGACCGCTCCCGCCGATGACGACGATCTTCATGATCGGACCACTTCCGGTGTGCCGAATCGCCTGACGAACCCAGCCTACGGAGCGCGCCGGACCGGCGCGGTTGACATCGCGACCCATGATTGTGGTCGCCGCCCCGCGAATCCTGGAGGTCGACGTGGCCGCTGTGTCCCATCCGGTGTTCGCGCGGGTCTACGAGCGACTCAGCGTCGCCATGGACCGTGCCGGCACCGCCGAATTCCGCCGTGACCTGGCCGCTGGCCTGAGTGGCCGGGTGATCGAGGTCGGCGCCGGCAACGGACGCATGTTCCCCCACTACCCCCGCGCCGTGACCGAGGTCGTCGCGGTCGAACCGGAACGTCGCCTGCGTGCCGCCGCCGTCCGCGCGGCCGCGGGCGCACCGGTGCCGGTCACGGTCGTCGACGGCCTGGCCGAGGCGCTTCCCGCCGCCGACGGCGAGTTCGACGCGGCAGTGGTCGCGCTGGTGCTGTGCACCGTGCCCGACCAGGCGGCAGCGCTCGCTGAGATCCACCGCGTGCTGCGCCCCGGCGGGCAGCTGCGCTTCTTCGAGCACGTCGCGGCCGAGGAAACCAGCCGCCTGCGCCGGGTCCAGCGGCTGTCCGACGCCACGCTGTGGCCGAAGCTGTTCGCCGGCTGCCACACCGGCCGCGACACCACGGCCGCCATCGCGGCGGCGGGGTTCGCCGTCGAGGAGCTGCGACGCTTCCGGTTCCCGACCGGCAGCTCCAGCCCCTCCTCGCCGTGCGTCGTGGGCCGGGCGACCCGGGTCGACAAGCGGGCGGCCTGAGCGCGCTCACCGGGGCGGCAGGCTCGACAGCCAGTCGTCCAGGGCCGCGGGGTGCGTGAACAGGAGAACCGGCGGGCGGGCCGGATCGGCCTGCCAGGCGCGCATCCGCCGCCGTGCGCGCCCGAACGCGGCGACGTGCCAGAGCAGGATCGAGTCCCGGGACAGCACGCTGCCGACTGATTCGCGGTTGCCGTTGCAGATCACCTCGCCCGTGCCCAGGCGGCGCAGCGTACGACGCAGCAGACGCCCGAACGAACGCCACCGCGGGTAGTCCAGGGCCACCACCAGGTCGGCGCGCGCCAGCGGTACGTCCCGCCACCCGTGGTACGCGCCGTCGAGGATCCAGGCGTCCCGGCGGCAGATCTCCTCGATCCGGCTGCGCTGCTGGGCGACCGGCACCTCGACCCAGCCCGGCAGCCACAGCAGGTCGTCCACCGGATACCACGGCACGTCGAGGCGCTGCGCCAACCGGGCGGCCAGAGTGGACTTGCCCGCGCCGTACACCCCGTAGACCAGGATGCGACGCGGTGCGGCCATCGCGGCAGCGTACGCCGGCCGACGACTACGTAGTCGGGTGGGCAAATCTACGTAGCGGCTGCGGACGTCCAACCACCCGACTCGCGGCTGCAATGGACACATGACCAGCAACGAGGCCGCGAAGGCCAGCAACCCGGACAGCGCCGAGGCGATCGCCCGGCCCACCACCGCACCGACCACACCGCCGCAACGAACCACCCCGGACGAGGCTCCGGCCCGGGCGGACGTCGCCCCACCGGCCCCGCCGCCGGTCCGGGCCCCCGCGCCGGCCCGCGAGGCCGAGCAGGCGCAGCGCGCCGACGGTCCGCCCGCCACGGCGACGCCGCCGGCCAAGGGTGACGCCCAGGCGGCACCGGCCACGCCGACGGCGACACCGCCGACGACCATCACCGCCGACACCGTCGCCGCCCGGGCCGTCGTGCTCGACGGCGCCGACAACGCTCTCGTCCTCACCAACTTCACGACCCGCGCGTACACGATCGGGATGAACGGCGGCACCAGCACCATCAGCCTGGCGAACGACAAGCGCGCCTACACGACAGTTCTGGACGGGCAGAACGGCAACCTGTGGGCCGCCAACAACGTCAACAGCCGGAGCCTGAGCGCCAACCAGGTCGACCTGGACGGGCCGGGCAACCACGTGAAGTTCTGTCACAGCAAGACCCGCACGTACACCATCGGCATCGACGGCGAGCACAGCTCGATGTCCTTCGCCCACCCGGACACCCGGCAGTACCGGCTGCTGCTCAACGGCACCACGGGCGACGTGTGGGCCGCCAACAACGTGAACAGCCCCAGTGTCACGGCGACCAACGTGTCCGCGACCAACGCGGTCAACTCCAAGGTCGTCGCGGCGAACGAGGTCGACCTCGACGGCGCCAACAACCACATCAAGTTCTGCCACAGCAAGACGCGCACCTACACGGTCGCGATCAGCGGTGACCAGAGTTCGATGTCCTTCGCCAACCCGGACACCCGGGCGTACACGGTGGTCATCGACGGGGTGCACGGCGACATCTCGCTCAGCAACGCCGACCTGGCCGAGGAGTTCGACGTCGCGGCCGGTCACCTGCCGTCGGCGATCCCGGGGGCGGTGCTCGTGATCGGCGAGACCGGCGCGTTGGAACTGGCCGACAAGCCGTACGACACGGCGGTGGCCGGCGTGGTCTCCGGCGCCGGCAGCTTCGCGCCGGCGATGGTGCTGGACCGGCGACCGGACAGCGAGCAGCGTCGCCCGCTGGCCCTGGCCGGCAAGGTCTACTGCCTGGTCGACGCGGCGCACGGCGCGGTGCGCCCCGGCGACCTGCTGACCACCTCCCCCACCCGGGGACACGCCATGCGGGTGGCCGACCCGCTCAAGGCGGTCGGGGCGATCCTGGGCAAGGCGCTCGGGCCGCTGCCGACCGGTCGGGCACTGGTGCCGATCATGGTGACCACGTCATGAACAGCCTGCGTCAGAAGGCCGGGAAGTACCTACGGTTCGAGGCGCCTCTGACGGTGCGGGAGGTCGGCACGGAACTCGGCCACCCCACCGGCTCCACCCGCCGGCTGCTCGTACAGCTCGAACAGACGTCGAGCGAGTGGTTCTCCGGGAGCCTGCTGCCCTCCAGCGTCAAGGGTTCGGCGTGGCTGCGGCTGTTCAGCGACGGCGGCTACATGTTCGACGGGCACGTGCACGAGAACGGCGCCGTCACGCACAACTGGTCGCTGGTCGCCACGCCGGGCTTCGTGGACGATGACGGCAACGCCTTCGTCTTCTCCGCGAGCGGCAAGGTGTCCGACAACCACAGCAGCGACGACTTCGCCGAGCACGGGCAGGACCCGCGGATCGCGCAGTACTGGGATCAGCTCAGCACGGCCAGCGTGAACTTCCGGCTGAGCGTGTCGATGAATGTGGCAGAGCTGATCGGCAACATCCTGAAGTGGATTCCGGTGGTGATCTTCGGCGCGGTGGTCGCCGGGTGGGTCGCGTTCTTCGGCCAGCCGGGCAAGGTCCACGCGTACAAGGACGAGAACGGGACCACCCACTTCTGGAAGTCGAGGGAGTGAGGTCATGGCCAGCGTCCGTACCGCCGCCGGCCGGTACCTCGACATCCGTGCGCCGCTGACGCTGCGTCAGGTGGGCGCGCAGGTCGGGCATCCGGCCGGGTCGACAAGGGTGGCGATGGACCGGCTGGAACAGGAGTGGACCGAGACGTTCTCCGGCAGCCTGCTGCCGTCGAGCGTGAAGGGCACGGCCTGGCTGCGGATGGCCAGCGACGGCCACTACTGGTTCCAGGGGCACGTACACGAGAACGGCTTCCTCAGCCACAGCTGGAGTTTCGCCGCCGGCCCGAACGTCGTGGACCGGCACAAGCAGGTGTTCGTGGCCGTCGCCACCGGCCGGGTGACCGACGATCACAGCAGCGACGACTTCAGCATCACCGGCCAGGACCCGCGCATCGCCGAGTTGTGGGAGCAGATCCGGTACGCGCCGGTCAGCTTCCGGCTCGACGTCACGGCCAACTTCGCCGAGGTCGCCAAGAAGGTCGGCATCGGCATCCTGACCGGATTGGGCTTCACGTTCCTGGTCTGCAGCATCAACGTCCTCGGCGCCAAGGGCGCGGACTGCCGTGAGGACTCCAACGGCCGGGTCACCTGCTACACAAAGAACTCCTAGGGGCGGTGGCCGGGGCGCACGTCGCGCCCCGGCCACCGCCGGTGGCCTCAGCCCGCCGGCCGTAAGGCGTCCGACAGGTCCCGCCGGGAGGTCACCGCCAGCTTGCGGTAGGCCCGTCCCAGATGTGTCTGCACGGTACGCACCGACAGCACCAACTCCTCGGCGATCTCCCGGTCGGACAGGCCCCGGGCGGCGAGCCCGGCGACCTGCCGCTCGCGCGCGGTCAGCCCCGCCACCCTCGCGGGGTCGTCCCGCACCGCCGATCGCAGCCGGGCACGCAGGTCGACGGCGAGCCGGACGGTGTCGGTGACCCCGGCCCGCCGGCCGACCTCGCCGGCCACCTTCAGCGCCTCGCCGGTCATGTTCATGTCCACCAGGCGGTGCGCGTGCTCCAGGATCACGGTGGGATCGCGTCCGGCCAGCGCGATCACCGCCCGGCCGGCGGCCACGAGCCGCTCGGCGTCCACGTGGACGAGAGCCTCGGCGATGCGGTCCGCGTAACGGGCCGGACCGGCGACCGGATCCAGGTGCGCGGCGTAGATGAGATAGCCCAGTTCCACCAACCAACTCCCGGAGGCGTGCGCGACCACGATCGCCTCGTCCATCAGCTCGCCCGCCCGAGCGCGCCGACCGGTCGCCGCGGCGACCGCCGCCAGCGCCCACGGGCGCAGCCCCGGGACCAGCGCGACCGCGTCGACGGGGTGCTCCCGTAGCACCGACTCCGCCTCGTCCGGGCGGCCGTCCTCGGCCAGCGTGACGGCCAGCCAGCCGGTTGCCTCGGCGCGGAACATGCCGTTGCCGCCGGCCTGTTGGGCGACGGCGTCCCGGAGCCGGCTGATGGCGCCCGCTCGATCCCCGCTGACCCGCTGGGCGTACCCGTCGAAGAGGGGCCAGGCGGTGGGGGACAGACCGGAGACGAGCGGGTCCGGGGGCAGCGGCCACCGACCGGTGGCCGGGTCGGTGACCGGACCGGTCGGGGTGGGCTGACGCCACAGCTCGGCCAGTGCCAGCGCCGCCCCGGCCATGCCACGGATCTGCGGCATGGCCGACGAGCCGGACCGCTCGACCGCCTCGACCACCGTGCGGCCCACCCGTACCGCCTCTTCCGTGCGGCCGGCCAGCACCAGCGCCACGACCGACGCCAACATGACCCGAAGCCGCGCGCCGCGCGGGAGTGACTCGCCCAGGAGCTGACGGGCGCTCGCCAGCGCCCCCGCCGACTCGCCGCTGAACAGCTGGACCAGCACGCCGAGCGCGGCCAACTCCGCCCGGCCGGCAGAGTCACCGGCCGCATCGGCTTCCGCGCGCAGTCGTCGCAGGTCGTCGTACGCCTGTCGGGGCTCCCGCCCGACCCAGAGGCGGTGCGCGGCCAGGGCCACCCCCACCGTCACCCGGGCGGTCGGGTCACCGGCCGCGTCGGCGTCCCGGGCGGCGGTCCGCAGCGTCTCGTACGCCTCGACGGCGCGGCCCTGCTCGGCGAGGGCGGCGCTGAGCGCGACCGCCGCCGACGCCCCACCACCCTCCTGCCACGCTCGCCGGGCCAACTGTTCCGAGGCCTCCGGGTCGGCGTACAGGCACAGGCCGGCAGACCGCACCAGTTCCGGCGGGTCAACCGGTTGCCCGGCGTGCACCGCCCAGAGCGCGCGGGCCACCGCGTGCGAGCCGCGCGGCGTGGCCTGCCGTGCGCCGGTCAGCAGCGTGGCGGCGATGCGGCGACGCCGGGCGGGTGACATGCGTCGGCGTACCGCCGCGCCGAGCATCGGATCGCGCAACCGCACCAGGACCTCGTCGCCGCGCTGCTCGCTGCGGAGCATACCGAGCTGTTCGAGGTCGGCGAGCAGCTCCGCCGACGCGGCGGCCTCCGCGACGGGCAGCGGCAGCGGCCCGCCGAGCGCCATCGCGGCCAGCGCCTCCTCACCGGGGCGGCCGACCTGGTCCAGCTCCCGGTCGAGCAGGTCCGCCAGCTGTGCGGGCACCGCCAGGCCGGCGCGCCAGCGCCACTGGTCGCTGTCGCGGGCCAGCGAACCGACCTCCTGCCCGTGGTCGAGCAACGCCACCGCCAGATGTGGCAGTCCGCCGGTCCACTGCCACAGCAGGTGGGTGGTGGAGCGGCTGACCGGACCTGCCAACCGCTCCGCCGCCAGCGCGCCGACCTCGGCCTCGGTCAGGGCGGGCACCACCAGTCGGGACAGTCCGACGTCCTTCCACAGCGCGACGACGGCGTCGGGCACCGGGACCCCCGACCGGACGGTGAGCAGGGCCCGGACCGCTCGGGCCTGCACGAGGCCGAGCAGCACACCGGCGGACGGCCCGTCGAGCAGGTGGGCGTCGTCGACGACCAGGACGGGCGTGCGGGCCGGGCCGCACCGCTCGACGAGGCTGGTCAGCACGGTGCTGTGCACCAGGGCCGGGTGCAGGGCGGGGTGACCGCCCGCGAGGAGTCGACCGAGCGCGCCGAAGGGCACCTCCTTGCTCGCCTCGGTGGCGGTGATCCACACCGTGGCGAACAGTCGCGGCGGCAGGTCGGCGACCACCGCGCGAGCGAGGGCCGTGCGACCCACCCCCGCCGGACCGATCAGGACGGCGCCATCGGCCCGCACCAGCGCGGCGCGGGCCTCGGCGAGCGTGCCGTCACGCCCTGTCAGCATTCCCGGATGATGACGGGCGAGCCGCGTCCCGGGCCATCACCCATCCGACAGATGACGGACAGCGTCAATCGGTGCGAGGCCGACGGTGTCCACCGCTCACGATAACCAGTTGCCGTGCGCCACGGACGTCGCCACAGTGGTGCCCATGACGTACTGACGGACACCACCTGAGGACCGCGCCGAGGCCATTTCACGCCGCCCGGCGCCGTACCGCCGTCCGTCCACTTGCGACTCAGCGAGAAATGAGCGTCGTTGTCCGAGCACCACTCCCCTGGGGAGTCCCTGTCCCTGTCCACCCCCGCCACCGTCACCGTGTTCGCGTCCGCCGCGAGCTGGATCGAGTCCGCCGCGCTCGACCAGTGCCGGCAGGTGGCGGCCCTCGACGGCATGGTCCACGTCGCCGGCATGCCGGACCTGCACCCGGGCAAGGGCGCCCCGATCGGCGCGGCCATGGCGTCGACGGTCCTGTACCCGTTCCTGGTCGGCTCCGACATCGGCTGCGGTATCGCCGTCTTCCCGATTCGACTCCGGCGCGTCGTACCCGAGCGGCTGGCCGCCCGGTTCCCCGACCTCGACCGCGCGCTGGACCCGGAGCGGGACGCCGACGACCCCGCCTGGGCCGTCCTCGCGGGTGACGTTCCCGCCGGCCACCTGGACGGACTCGGTACGGTCGGCCGCGGCAACCACTTCGTGGAGCTGGCCCGCGTCGACACCGTCTTCGCGCCGGAGCACGCCGACCGCCTCGGGCTGGCAACCGGTGACCTCGTCCTGGTCGTGCACAGCGGTTCGCGGGGCCTGGGTGAGCGGATCCTGCGGACGCACACCGAGACGCACGGGGCGGGCCCCGCACCCGACCCGGCCGCCTACCTGACCCGACACGACGAGGCGGTGCGCTGGGGCTCGCTCAACCGGCGGCTGCTGGCCGCCCGGGTCGCGTACGCCCTGGGGGCCGAACCGACCGAGCCGGTCGTCGACCAGTGCCACAACCTGGTCGAGGTGCGCGACGGCGTCTACCTGCACCGCAAGGGAGCGGCGCCGGGTGACGGTCGCGATGTGCTCGTCGCCGGTACGCGGGGCACCGCGTCGTACCTGGTGGCCGCCCACGCCGGGGCGGACGCCAACCACTCGGTGGCGCACGGCGCGGGTCGCAAGATGTCCCGCGCCGACGCGCTGCGCCGGGGCCGGGCCAAGCACACGGTCGAGGAGCTACGGCGTACCCCGGTGGGTTCGCTGGTGGTGTGCGGCGACCGGCAGTTGCTCTTCGAGGAGGCGCCCACCGCGTACAAGCGGATCGAGCAGGTGATCGGCGATCTCGTCGCCCACCAGCTCGCCACGCCGGTGGCCACCACGATCCCCCTGGTCACCTACAAGACGCCGGATGTCGGGGCCGCGCCTCGCTCGGACCGGCGGGATCAGCGTCGCGGGCGGGGTCGGTCGTGAGCCAGGCTCTGTTGCTGTCCGCCGGCCGTGGGCCGCGGGAGTGCGGGTGGGCGCTGGCCCACCTGCTGCGCCGTCTGGAGGGTGACGCCACCCGGCAGGGCGTGGCGGTCCAGCGGGTCCACGTGGTGCCCGGCGACCGGCCCGGCACCTACCGGTCGGTGCTGATCCGGCTGTCCGGCGTCGACGTCGAGGCGTTCGCCGCCTCCTGGACGGGGACGTTGTGCTGGCAGGCGCCCAGCCCCTACCGGACGAGCGCGGGTCGAAAGAACTGGTACGTGACGGCGCAACCGCCGCCGAGCGACGTTCCCCCGACGACGTTCGCCGAGGCCGACGTCGAGATCGTCGGCTGCCGCACCGGCGGTCCCGGCGGCCAGCACCGGAACAAGGCCAGCACGGCGGTACGCGCCACCCACCGCCCGTCGGGTCTCGTCGTCGTGGTGGACGACGAGCGGCAGTTCAGTCAGAACCGGCGCATCGCTCTGGAACTGCTGCGCCAGCGTGTCGAGCGGGGCGACGAGGCGGCCCGCCGCGCGGTCACCACAGCCAGGTGGCGCATCCACGACGACCTCGTGCGGGGCGATCCGACCCGCGTCGAACGCCCGGCGCGGACCTCGACGCCGGGTCGACGGCGGCGCGGACGGGCGGCCGCCGGCCACTGACAGCGGCGCGCTGGCGAGGGGTTGCAGGCGTGTCGGAGGACGTCGTATGTTAACGATCACATCGATGGGCTCGAATGAAATGCTCGCGCTCGCCGCCGCAGAAAGGTCGCCGACCGTGCCTCTGACCCGACGCGCGTTCACCCTGGGCGCGCTGTCCACCGCCGCTGCCGCCACCGGCGCGCTGAGCCTGCCCCGCACCGCCCTCGCCGCGCCGAACACCTCCTACGTCATGGCCTACTTCACCGAGTCGCCGCAGGGCCTGGGAGCGGACTACGGACTGCACCTCGCGGTCAGCCGTGACGGTCTCAACTGGACGCCGCTGAACCAGAACAACCCCGTCGTCACGCCGACCGCCGGGCAGTTGGGTCTGCGGGACCCGTTCGTCTTCCGCAAGCAGGACGGCGCCTTCGTGGTGCTGGCCACCGACCTCAAGGGCACCAACTGGAACCAGACCAGCCAGTACCTGCACGTGTGGGACTCGACCGACCTGACCAGCTTCACCGGCTACCGCCGGATCCGGATGCACACCCTGAACACCCACACCTGGGCGCCGACCGCCTTCTGGGACGCGGCGCGCGGCCAGTACGCCATCGTCTACTCGGCGAACAACGGCCAGGACGTCCTCCTGGTCAACTACACCAGCGACTTCCGGACGGTCAGCTCGCCGCAGGTGTTCTTCAGTCCGGGCTTCGGGGTCCTCGACGGCGACGTCGTCGTCGACGGCGGCACCACCTACCTGTACTACAAGAACCTCGCCAACGGGAACCTGTACGGCGCCCGGTCCAGCACCGCCGCCCCGAACAGCTTCACCACGTACACCTCGGGACTGCTGCAGGGCAGCGGCATCGAGGCGCCGCTGCTGGTCAAGGCGGTCGACGGTAGCGGCTGGCGGTTGTGGGGCGACTCGTACAGCCCGGTCAACAACGACTTCTACGCCTGGTCGACCACCGCCATCGGCGGCAACTCCTGGACGCCGCTGAACCAGCGCGACTACACGCCGCCGTTGAACTCGAAGCACGGGTCGATGACCGGCATCACCGACGCGGAGTACGCCGGTCTCGTCGCGCGGTGGGGTACGCCGAACTGGGTCCGACTGAAGTCCTCCAACCTGCCGGACCGCTACGTGCGGCACTACAACTACGTGGCCCGCGTCGACACGTACCCGTTCGACCCGTACCAGGACCAGTTGTGGCGGATGGTTCCCGGCCTCGCCGACTCGGCCGGGGTGTCGTTCGAGTCGGTGAACAAGCCCGGGTACTTCCTGCGCCACTACAACTACGAGGTACGGCTGGAAGTCACTGACAACACCTCGGTGTTCCGGGCTGACGCGACCTTCTACCGCACCGCCGGGCTGGCCGACGCGTCCTGGACGTCGTTCCGCTCCTACAACTACCCGACCCGCTACCTCCGGCACTACAACTACCTGCTGCGCATCGACCCGCTGAGCGCCAGCTCGGGTGCCACGGACCGGCAGGACGCCACCTTCCGGATCACCTCGTGACGCGAGCCGGACCGGATGGCACCCGCCACACGGCCCGGCCTCACACCTCGAGGACCGCGTCGGCGAACGCCCGCGGCGCCTCCTGGGGCAGGTTGTGCCCGACGCCGCCACCGACGGTCCGGTGCTCGTACCGGCCGGAGAACTGCTTGCCGTAGACGCTGGCGTCCAGGTGGGGCGCGCCGTTGGCGTCACCCTCCAGGGTGATGCTGGGCACCGTGATCTTCGGCTTGCCGGCGAGGCGCTTCTCCACCTCGGCGTACTGCGGTTCACCCTCGGCCAGGGCCAGCCGCCACCGATAGTTGTAGATCACGATGTCGACGTGGTCGGGATTGTCGAACGCGGCCGCGCTGCGGTCGAACGTCGCGTCGTCGAACGTCCATTTCGGCGATGCCGTCTGCCAGATGAGCCGGGCGAAGTCGCGGCGGTTGCGGTCGTACCCCTGCCGGCCGCGCTCGGTGGCGAAGTAGTACTGGTACCACCAGGAGAACTCGGCCTTCGGCGGCAGCGGCACCCGGCCCGACTCCTGACCGTCGATCAGGTAACCGCTCACCGACACCAGACCCGCACAGCGCTCGGGCCACAACGCGGCCACGACGTCGGCCGTACGCGCTCCCCAGTCGAATCCGGCGAGTTTCGCGCTGTCGATGCCCAGGGCGTCCATGAGGGCGACGAGGTCGAGCCCCATGGCGGCCGGCTCACCGTTGCGCACGGCGTCGTCGGCGAGGAACCGGGTCGTGCCGTAACCCCGCAGGTACGGCACGACGACCCGGTGGCCGGCGTCGGTGAGCAGCGGCACGACCTCGGCAAAGCTGTGGATGTCGTACGGCCAGCCGTGCAGCAGGATCACGGGCGGCCCGTCCGGCGGGCCGGCATCGACGTACCCGACGTTCAGGACCCCGGCGTCGATCTGTCGTACGTCGTCGAACAGCGCCATGGCCGGCACCCTTCATCGGTTGGTCAAGCCTGGGGGCCGCGCCCGGAGTGCGCCCACCCTGGGGAGAGCGTACGAAGCCCCGAGCCGCCCGGCGGCGCGTTGGGCAAGGAGACCGGGGCCCGGCCGGCGGATGGTTAAGATGCGCCGCCGTACGCCGTCGGCCCCCACCCAGGTCCGATGCTGGTCGTAGGGTGGTGACATGGCTGAGCGATCCCTGACCCTGATGGCGGTGCACGCGCACCCCGACGACGAGGCGACGAGCACCGGTGGCGTCCTCGCCCGGTACGCCGCCGAGGGTGTCACCACGGTCCTCGTGACCTGTACGGACGGGCGGTGCGGCGACGGGCCGGGCGGGGTCAAGCCCGGCGAGCCCGGTCACGACCCGGCCGCCGTCGTGGCGATGCGTCAGGCCGAGCTGGAGGTCAGCGCGGCCACCTTGGGAATCACCCACCTGGAGACGCTCGGCTACGCCGACTCCGGGATGATGGGCTGGTCGACGAACGACCAGCCCGGCTCCTTCTGGACGACGCCGGTGGCGCAGGCCGCGGACCGGCTCGCGGAGCTGATCCGCCGGTACCGGCCGGACGTCGTCGTCACCTACGACGAGAACGGCTTCTACGGCCACCCCGACCACATCCAGGCGCACCGCATCACCATGGCCGCCGTGGCGCAGACCGACGTCCCCGCGAAGGTCTACTGGACCACCGTGCCCCGCACGGCGTTCGAGGAGTTCGGCCGGGTCATGAAGGAACTTGGCGTCGAGTGGGCCGACCCGGACGAGTCGTCGGATATGCCGGAGCTGGGTCTCCCCGACGACGAGATCACCACCTGGGTCGACACCCGCGCCCACGGTGCGCAGAAGTTCGCGGCCCTGGCCGCGCACGCCAGCCAGACCGAGAACATCTTTTTCCTCCAGCTCGGCCAGGAGCGGTTCACCGAGTTGATGGGCATGGAGACCTTCGTCCGGGTGCGGGACACCACCGACGCGCCCGTTCCCGAGGACGACCTCTTCGCAGGCCTGCGCTGACGCCGCCCCCGCCTGCCCGCCACGGCGCGTGAAAGGAAGGGCCCCCTATTAGCAGACGTCTGTTAACAGGGGGCCCTTCCTTTCACCAACGGTTAGGACGCCGCGGCCGACTGTCCGCTGCGACGGTCCCGCTCCGGGTCCTCCCCGGGGCGGGACGTCAGCACCCGGGGACCGGACTCGGTGACCGCGATGGTGTGCTCGGAGTGGGCCGAGCGCGAACCGTCCGAGGATCGGATCGTCCAGCCGTCCTGGTCAAATTTGATCTTGTCGGTGGTCCGGCACAACCACGGCTCGATCGCGAGCGTCAGGCCGGGTTTGAGTGTCATGCCCCGGCCGGGACGGCCGTTGTTGGGCACGTGCGGGGCCTCGTGCATGGTGCGACCGATGCCGTGCCCACCGAACTCGTTGTTGACCCGATAGCCGTAGCGGTGGGCGACCTCGCCGATGGCGGCGGAGATGTCGCCGAGCTGGTTGCCCGGTCGGGCGGCGTCGACGCCGGCCTTCAGCGCGACCTCGGTGGCCTCGATCAGCTTCAGGTCGGCCGGGGCGGGAGCGCCGACGACGAACGACAGCGCCGAGTCGGCGGCCCAGCCGTCGATCTCGACCGCCATGTCGATGCTCAGCAGGTCACCGTCGCGCAGGAGGTAGTCGTGCGGCAGGCCGTGCAGCACCGCGTCGTTGACCGAGAGGCACAGGACGTTACGGAAGGGCCCACGACCGAACGACGGCGTGTAGTCCCAATAGCACGATTCGGCGCCACGCTCGGCGATGCGGCGGCGGGCGTGGTGCTCGATCTCCATCAGGTTGACGCCGACAGCGGCCACCGTCCGCAGCTCGGCCAGCAGTTCGCCGACGAACTGGCCGGTCACGGCCATCCGGTCGATCTCCGCGGCAGACTTCAGCTCGATCACGACAAACCCTCCCCATCCGGTGCGGTATATTTATACCACGCCGTGCGGGCGTCCGGCGGGTCGACATTGCCGGCCTCCAGCGGCGGAACTATCCTGCTCACATGGTTCGGCCACCGCTCACACCGGAGCAGATCGCCGCGGGGCAACGCCTTGGCGCGGCGCTGCGGGTCGCGCGGGGGGGCCGCAGTCTCGCCGAGGTCGCCCTCGCCGCCGGCATGTCACCGGAGACCCTGCGCAAGATCGAGGTGGGTCGGCTCCCGGCGCCCGCCTTCGGCACCGTGGTCTGCCTCAGCGAGGTCCTCGGTGTCGCGCTCAGCGACCTCGCCGACGTGTGGCTCGCCGACCCGCGGGTCCGCGAGGCGTCCTGAGCACTCGGCCAGGGCACGCTCGCGGGCACGCGCCGCGCGGAACACCCGGACCGGCACCTCGCTCGCTCCCTGAACAGGGGCGGCGGCGCCCAGAACCGACCGACGGTCGGAAAAGCCACCGATAACCGTCTATGGACAGGGCCGCCTGTTAACGCTAACGTAACGACGGCCGTCGATAACTGACCGTCACCGGTGCCTCCCAACTGCTGGCCCCGGCCGCGGTCTACGTCGTTCGCGGCGCGGGCGGGTGGAGCGTGGCCGACACGGGACGGCCCGAGCTCACCACCGGGCGACCCGTGCCGAGGGCCGGACGACGGATGCCTGACCAGCGGCGCCCGCAGGTCGGCATCACCTCGATCGGCCGGAGCCGTGCCGTCGATCGGCCTTCCCACAATCGCTCCAGGCCACAGCCACCGCCGTCACCGCGACCCCGGGCCGGGTCGCGGGCGGCGACCGCACCACCGCGTACCCGTCGCGCCCGGCCCGCCGACCCCACCGTCCGCGCGGTCAATCCCGCGCCGGACGGTTCCGGCGACGCCGTACGCGCCCGCGGACCGGGCCCCGTCCCGTCGTCCCCCTGCTCAGAGTCCGGGCCCGAGCAGGGTGAACGGGGCGGGGCCCGCACACCGCCAACTCCCACCCTTGAGGAGAGAACGTGCGAACCCAAGACATCCGACATCGGCGACCGGCGCTCGTCGCCGCGGCCGCCACCCTCGTGCTCGTCGGCGCCGCCGCCGCTCAGACGGGCGCCTCGGCGGCCGCCGCCGGCTGCCAGGTCACCTACGCGGTCAGCTCCCAGTGGCAGGGCGGCTTCGGCGCCAACGTCACCATCACCAACGTGGGCGACGCCATCAACGGGTGGCGGCTGAACTGGAACTTCGCCGCCGGCCAGACCGTCACCCAGCTCTGGAACGGCAGCTTCACCCAGGCCGGCGCCCAGGTGAGCGTCACCAACGCCGCCTACAACGGCAGCATCGGAACCAACGGCAGCACCAGCTTCGGCTTCAACGGCAGTTGGACCGGCAGCAACCCGACGCCGACCTCCTTCGCCCTCAACGGCGTCACCTGCAACGGCGTGGTGGACCCGACGACGCCCCCGCCCACCACGCCCCCGCCCACCACGCCGCCTCCGACGACGCCGCCACCCACCACACCACCGCCCACCACGCCGCCGCCCACCACTCCCCCACCGAGCACGACGCTGCCCTGCGACATCTACGCGGCGGGCGGCACGCCCTGCGTCGCGGCGCACAGCACCACCCGCGCCCTGTACGCCTCCTACAACGGCTCGCTCTACCAGGTACGCCGATCCTCGGACAACACCACCCGTGCCATCGGCGTCCTCAGCGCGGGCGGACGCGCCAACTCCGCCACCCAGGACAGCTTCTGCGCGAACACCACATGCGTCATCACGGTCATCTACGACCAGTCGGGGCGTGGCAACAACCTCGGCTACCAGGGGGCCGGTGGCATCGGTGGCGCCGTACAACCGGCGGTCGCGACCAGGGAGTCGTTGACGGTCGGCGGGAACAAGGTCTACTCGCTCTACATCAACGGCAACAGCAGCTACTGGCGGGACGGTCACCTGACCGGCATCCCGACCGGCGCCGCGCCCGAGGGCATGTACATGGTGACCAGCGGCACCCACGTCAACAGCGGCTGCTGCTTCGACTACGGCAACAGCGAGACCACCCGCCGGGCCGACGGCGCGGGCGCGATGGACGCAATCTACTTCGGCACCAGTTGCTGGTTCGGTGGCTGCTCCGGCTCCGGCCCCTGGGTGCAGGCCGACCTGGAGTACGGCCTCTACCCCGGCGGCAGCAGCTCCTGGAACAGCAACCAGCGGGCCTTCACCAGCAAGTTCGTCACCGCCACCCTGAAGAACAACGGCACCTCACGCTTCGCCATCAAGGGCAGCAACGCCCAGTCCGGCGGCCTTTACACCCTCTATGACGGGTCGCTGCCACGCGGGTACAGCCCGATGAGGAAGCAGGGCGCGATCATCCTCGGCAGCGGCGGGGACTGCTGCATCGACAACTCCAACCAGAGCGTCGGTACGTTCTACGAGGGCGCGATGGTGGCGGGCTACCCGTCCGACGCGGCCGAGAACGCGGTGCAGGCGAACATCGTCGCCGCCGGCTACCGCTGAGAGCGCGTGACCGCCGCCCCGCGACGCGACGGCGGCGGTCACGAAGGTCCGCGCACGCCGTGTGGCCCGACCCGGGAACGTCCCGGGCCGGGCCACACCGGTGGTTCAGGCCGCGTTCCGGCTCACCACCATCGGGTACGCCTCAACCGCGCGTCCACTTCTGACCGTTGCCGCCGTTGCAGGTCGCGAGCACCACCTGGGTGCTGTTGGCGGTTCCACCGGCGTTCGGCGCGAGGCACAGTCCGGACTGCACACCGGTGACGGAGCCGTCCGTGTTGAGGTTCCACTGCTGGTTCGCGCCCCCGGTGCAGTCCCAGATGATCACCCGCGTGCCCGCCGTCGTCGCGGCGCCCTCGGCGTCCAGGCACTTCGTCCCGTACACCTGGAGTTGCCGGCCCGCCGTCGAGGCCCACTGCTGGTTCGCGCCGCCGTTGCAGTCCCACAACGCGACCTGGGTACCGTTCGTGCGCGACTGCGCCGGGACGTCCAGGCAGCGGCCGGCGGCGGAGTTGCGCAACGCCCCGGTCGTGCCGCCCGGGGGCGGCGTCGTCGGAGGTGTCGTCGTCGGAGGCGTCGTGCCGCTGGTGGTGTCGAAGCCGAGGAACCGGATCGCCTGCGCGGCGTCGAACGGGATGGAGTGGCCGTACCCCTGGAAGCTGATCGCCTCGACCGGCGCGGTGCCGCCGGTGCCGCCGTAACGCGTCCTGGTGGCGCTGGTCTGCGGGTAGTCGGTGTAGCTGGGGGTCTGGGACACGCCCTGCACGTTGGTCCACTGCTTGATCTGCTCGCCGAAGTTGACGTAGCTCAGCGTGGTGTCCGTGGTGCCGTGCCAGATCTGGAAGCGGGGACGCTTGCCGGTGTAGCCGGGGTACGCGTTGCGCACCAGATCGCCCCACTGCTGCGGGGTCTTCACGATCCGCCCGCCGGAGCACTCGCTGTTCCACTCCGCGCCGTTGGTGGTCGCGAAGCAACCGAACGGAACGCCCGAGGAGCTGACGCCGGCGTTGAACAGGTCGGGGTAGAGGCCGACCATCACGTTGGTCATCATGGCGCCGGAGGAGAAGCCGGCCACACCGATGCGGTCCGGGTCGACCGGGTAGCGACTCCGGACGTAGTCGACCATCGACTTGAGGCCGACCGGGTCGCTGCCGCCGTCGCGGCGCAGGGCCTGCGGGGAGGAGACGTCCCAGCACTTGCTGCTCCGGGTCACGGACGGGTAGATGACGATGTAGCCATAGCGGTCGGCCAGCGAGCTGAGCCCGAAGCCGGTGTGCACGGCCGGGCCGCTGCCGGTGCAGTAGTGCAGGGCGAGCAGGAGAGCCGGACGCGCCGCTACCCGGTCCGGCACGTACAGGTGCATCTGCAGGTTCGTCGGGTTCGTGCCGAAGTTGGTTACCTGGGTGAGGGTCGCGGCCGACGCCGGGGTGGCGACCGTGACCACGGCCGTCATCGTCGCCAGCGCCGTCGCCAACGCGGCGGCCAGCAGTGCGAACCTTGTTCTCATGGGCGGATCCCTCTCGGTCGGTGGCAGCGTTGGTGGCGCGCGGGAAGGACGTTCGGGACGACGCCCTCGCGGGCGCGCGACATCTGCCGCGCGTCGCCGGCGGCTGGTGACAGGTGCTGATGGCGACGTCCGCTTGCCCGGAGGGGACGTCCGGATGGTGCGGGCCCGAAGCGGATGGCTCGCCCGGTGAGCCGTGGGTGCGGTCGCCTCGACATCGACTGTGAGCGATAACATGCCGTTCGTCAAGCCGTAACGGAGGACGCCGACGAAGCCCGCCCGGGGAGAACCGGACCGGGTCCGAGCCCGCGCGGCGACACCAATCGGCGGCAGGCATCATGTCGGCGTGAACTCAACCCTGGCCGCTCTGCTCGGCTCCGCGATCACCGCCTGCGCCTCACTCCTGGTCGTGTGGACGCACAGCCGGGTCAAGCGACGCCAACGCGAGCGGGCCGAGCTTCAGCGGGCGTACGTCCTGGTCCTATCCGGCGCGCTCCGCCTCGCCCACAAGGTCGAGGCGCTGCGGCAGACCCGGTACTGGCGGTCGGGGCTGCCCGAGGCGGGCAACGACCTGCTCGGCGGGCACAAGCCGCTGGGGCCGATGGGGCTGCACGACTGGCTGGCCCGGGACATGGTCACCGTGGAGGCCGCGTGGTCGGAGATCTGGACGCGTGGGGACCAGGACGGCATCGCGCTCGCCAACGGGCTGATGACCGCGTACAACGCCGTGCTGGCGGCCGCGTTGCAGGCCAGCGGGAGGGAGCCGTTCGAGGCGTCCGACGAGATGACGACCGGGATCCGCCGCCTCGGTGAGGCACGTCGGCAACTCGCCCTGCACGCCCGCCGGGCCGCCAAGCTGGGTCCGCGCGACGTCGACCTGTTCACCGAGCGGGAGTACGGCGTACCGGTGGGCTGATGTCGGGCTGGGCGTCGGCCGGAGGTGCCGACGCCGGCAGCGCCAGCTGGACGACGCCGAGCATCGCCGCCGCCACCACAGCGTCGAGCCAGTAGTGGTTGCCGGTGGCCACGACGACGAGCATGGTGACGAGCGGATGGGTCAGCCACAGCCACCGTAGGCGTCCACGGGTCACCGAAACGAGCGCGACGGCGACGGCCAGCGCCCACCCGACGTGCAGGGACGGCATGGCCGCGTACTGGTTGCTGAGCGCGTCGGTGTCGGGCGGCCCGTAGACGGAGGGCCCGTACCGGCTGCCGGTGTCCACCAAGGCCGTCAGCGCGGTCAGCCGGGGCGGCGCCAGCGGGACCACGACGTGCACTGCCAGGGCCGCCGCGGTGAGCACGGCGAGCGTACGGCGGGTGCGCAGGTAGCGCGCCGGGTGCCGCAGGTAGAGCCAGACCAGGGTGACGGCCGTGGCCGGGAAGTGCACGTACGCGTAGTAGCCGTTGGCCAGGTGCGCCAGCAGGGTGTGCGAGAGCACGGGGTGCTGGACGACGGCCTCGTCGGGCAGGCGCAGCAGCCGCTCCAGATGCCAGACGGACTCGCCGTTGGCCAGCGCCGTGGCCACCCGACCGGCCACCACCATCCGCGCCCCCTTGTAGAGGAGGAACAGCGTGGCGACCAGCAGCAGCTCCCGCACGGCCCGGCGCGCCGGAGCGGCCCGCCGGCCGGGCGTGACCGGCCTCGACGCCGTCAGCTCGGCGATTCCCACAGGCGTCTCGATTCGGTCGTAGGGCCTGTTTCACCGGGGCGGTCGAGCCGAGGCGGGGCCTGGACGACGATCCGGCAAGGCCACGCCGCCGGTCGTCGTCCGGACCCCGCCGCAGGCCGGCCAGTCCTTGTGAAACAGGCCCTCGGATCAGGGGCCGCCACCGTCGTGACGGTGGCGGCCCCTGATTCTGTGCTCTGCAGAGGTCAGCGCCGCTCGGGCGCCGCGTTCGCCGTGGAATCGGCGGCGACCTGGTCGAACGCGGGCGCTCCGTCGACCGCGTCGGCGGCCAGAGCCGTCGACGTGGCGGCGTCCGGCAGGTCGAGGCTGGTCCGCAGGGTGACCGGCCGGAGCAGGAGCGCCGCGATGACGCCGACCACCCCGATGGCCGCGGAGATGAGGAAGATGTGGCCGGTGGCGTCGCCGTACGCGGCGCGCACGATGTGCTGAACTCCGTCGGGCAGCGCGGTGATGTTGAGGTTGCTGTCGCCACCGCTGCCGGAGGTGGGGATCCCGGCGGCGGCCAGGTCGCGCGTGATCTGGTCGGTGACCCGGTGGGCCAGCACGGCGCCGAGCACCGAGACGCCGACCGCGCCGCCGAGCGACCGGAAGAACGCGACGCTGGAGCTGGCCGCGCCGATGTCCTTGAGGGCCACCGTGTTCTGGACGGCCAGGACGAGGTTCTGCATGGTCATGCCGACGCCGGTGCCGACGATGAACATGCCGACGCCGACGAGCACCAGAGACGTCTCGTGGTCGATGGTGCCGAGCAGGCCGAACCCGACGACCAGGGTGATCGAACCGGCGACGATGTACGGCTTGATCCGCCCGGTCCGGGTGATCAGCCGGCCGGCGACGATCGAGGAGCCGAGGACTCCGGCCATCAACGGGATGGTGAGGAGGCCGGCCTCCGTCGGGCTGTAACCCCGGCCGATCTGGAAGTACTGGCCGAGGAAGACCGCGCCACCGAACATGGCCATGCCGACCGCGAGGCTGCCCAGGATGGCCAGGGCGGTGGTGTGCTGGCGCACGATGGCGAGCGGGACGACCGGCTCGGCCGCCCGCGATTCGACCCAGACCGCGAGGGCGAGCAGGAGGAGCGAGCCGGCCACCATGGCCGCGCTCTGCCACGAGACCCAGGCGAACGAGCTGTCGACGAAGGAGATCCAGATCAGCAGCACGCTCACGCCGGCGGCGATCAGGCTCGCGCCCAGGTAGTCGATCTTGACGTTGTCCCGTCGGAACGTCGGCAGGTGCAGAGTCACCTGGAGCAGGATCAGCGCGACGACGGCGACCGGCACGCCCACGAAGAAGCACCAGCGCCAGCCGAGCCAGGACGTGTCGACGATGAGGCCGCCGAGCAGCGGGCCGCCGACGGTCGCCACCGCCATGACGCCGCCGAGGTAGCCGTTGTAGCGGCCCCGCTCGCGGGGCGGGATCATGGCGGCGATCGCCACCTGGACGAGAGCCTGCAGGCCGCCGACGCCGATGCCCTGGAACGCACGGGCCGCGATGAGCTGGCCGGCGCTCTGCGAGAAGCCGGCGATGACGGAGCCCAACAGGAACACCACGATGGCGACCTGGATGAGGAGCTTCTTGTTGAACAGGTCGGCGAGCTTGCCCCAGATCGGGGTGGTGGCCGTCGCCGTGAGCAGGGTCGCGGTGACCACCCAGGTGTACTGGGTCTGGGAGCCGTTCAACGCGCCAATGATCTTGGGAAGCGCGGTCGAGACGACCGTGCTGCTCAACATCGCGACGAAGAGCACCAGCAGCAGGCCGCTGAGCGCCTCGAGGGTCTGCCGATGGCTCATCGGCTCGGCGCCGGGCGTGGTGGTGGGTGCGCTCATCGCGCGGCCTCCCGCTTGTCGTGGGTTCCAGGACGACAACCAGGCGTACGCGGCGGCCTCGGGTACGGACATCCGCGCGCCTGAGTTGGTTGCCTCACGCAAGCATCTACCGATCTTGCCCAGTCGGCAAGTTTGCCCATTGAGAAGCCGGTCACTCGACGTACGCTGACGACGATGGACGAGATCACCGGCCTGCGGGAGCGCAAGAAGGCGGCCACCCGCCTGGCCCTGCACGAGTCAGCCCTACGCCTCGCGGCCGAGCAGGGCCCCGACAGCGTGACCGTCGAGGCGATCGCCGACGCCGCCAACGTCTCCCGGCGGACATTCTCGAACTACTTCTCGAACAAGGAGGAGGCGCTCTTCTACGGCGACACCGTGCGCCTGCGCCGCCTGTTGCAGTTGGTGCGCGAACGGCCGGGCGGTGAGCCGCCGTGGACCGTGCTGGGCCGGGCGGCCGAACACTTCACCGCGGAGTCGGCGCGCGACCGCGACCACGACTGGCTGACCCGACGCCGGCAGTTGCGCGGGCACCCGGGCCTGGCCGCGCACCAGGTCGCGGCGTACACCGCGATCGAGCGCGAGTTGGCGGCCGAGCTCGCGCATCGCCTCACCGGCGCCGAGGTGGCGCTGCGCGCCCGCCTGCTGACCGCGACCTTCCTGGCCGCCCTGCGCGTCGCCATGCAGCACTGGATTGACCACCCGGGCCGCGACCTGCTGGAGATCGTACGAATCGCGCTGAGCGAGGTCGGTCCCCCGCCGGCCGTGCGGCCGGCGGGGGACTCGGTGTCCTGATCGTCGTCAGCGGTAGCCGGCGCTCACCACGTTGGACTGGACCGCGTTCTCGGTCGCGTCGGACGGGTAGCCCGCGACCATCGCGCCCTCGTAGAACGTGCCGGCGCTGAGGTTCGCGCCGCCGTCGGGCTTGCAGCAGTCGCCGCCGCTGCCCAGGATGATCGCGCCCTGCTTCTTCATCGGGCTGTAGCCGGACGGCAGCGAGCCGTCCCACAGCGTGTACAGGCCACCGGACTGCGCGTCACTGCCCTTCATCGCGAAGCGGGACGTGCCGTTGTTCTTCAGCGTCGCGGTGACGAACTTGCTGGTGAACGCCCGCTGGTTCGGGTTCCACGAGCTGCTGCCACCCGGGAACAGACCCCACTCCAGGTCGGCCTGCACCCACGGGCCGCTGCCCGAGCAGCCGCCGAACCAGCACTGCTTGCCGAAGTTGATGGCGTCCATCGCACCGGCGGCGTCGGCCTTGCGGGTCGTCTCGCTGTTGCCGTAGTCGAAGCAGCAGCCGCTGTTGACGTGCGTGCCGCTGGTCACCATGTACATGCCCTCGGGCGCGGCGCCGGTCGGCACGCCGGTCAGGTGACCGTCCCGCCAGTAGCTGTTGCCCGGGTTGATGTAGAGCGAGTACGCCTTGCTGCCGCCCACCGTCAGAGACTCCGTGGTCGCCGTGGCCGGCCTGCTCTGCGGCGAGCCCGGAACCACGCTCGATCCCTGGTACCAGAGGTCGTTACCGCGCCCGGACTGGTCGAAGACGACCGTGATCACGCAGGTCGTGCCGGCGCAGAACGAGTCCTGCGTCGCCGCGTTGGCGGTGCCGCCCGTACCGGTCAGCCCGATGTTGCGGGTCGTGTTGTCCGACGAGCGCCGGACCTGGTAGAGGTTGCCGGCGTACGTCCCGTAGAGGGCCCGCGTGGTGCTGTGGGCCGCCACGCACGGGGTGCCACCGGAGGCGTAGATGTCACACGGGCGCGCACCGCCCGGCGGCGGGCTGGTCGGCGGCGCCGTGGTCGGCGGGACGCTGGTCGGCGGGGTGGTCGGCGAGGCCCACTGCTGGTTGGCGCCACCGTTGCAGGCCCAGAGGATGACCTTGGTGCCGTTCGCGGTGCCGGCCCCGTTGGCGTCGAGGCACAGCCCGGACTGCACTCCGGTGATGGTGCCGTTGCTGTTGACGTTCCACTGCTGGTTGGTCTGGCCGTTGCAGTCCCAGATGATCGCCTGGGTGCCGTTGGTGGTGCCGCGGCCGGAGGCGTCCAGGCACTTGTTGCCGTACACCGAGAGCTGTTTGCTCGACGTCCAGGTCCAGGTCTGGCCGGCCGCGCCGTTGCAGTCCCAGAGCTGGGTCTGGGTGCCGTTGGCGGTGCTGGAGTTGGGGACCTCCAGGCACCGGCCCGAGGCCGCGCCGACGATGGTGGTGCTCTGCCCCGGCGCGATGGCCGCCGCCATCGCCGCGGCCTCCGCGGCGGACGACGAGGCACCGGCCGTGGCGCCGACGGTGACGAGGACGAGGGCGCCGGCCAACGCGCCGGCCAGCATGGCCAGGCGCCCGGGGCGACGTCTCGGGATGGGATCGCGGGCCAGGCCGGGCCCGGTGGGGGACGGGGTACGCACAGGGTGGCTCCTGGAGAGTCGTGGCAGCGCACGGGGTGTGCCGACGCGCCGCAGGGTGGTGGCGGGGCGGGCGAATCGATTCGTAGCGATCGTAGGAGCGGATTTTGATCAGTGTCAATGAAAGCCCGGTCGGCGGGAATCCGGCGGTGGCCGTCCGTGCCGGCGGCCACCGCCGGGGTTCACGCGCGTCGCCTACCGACCCCAGAGACGCCAGGTCTGGTTTAGCGGGCTGCCCTGGGTGACCGCGTTGCAGGGCCACTGGATGACCGACGCGCGGGCCGCCGTGGAGACCCCGTTGACGTCGACACACTTGCCGCTGTGTCGGGCCACGAGTTGGTAGTCGTGCGCATCGTTGCCGGAGTAGGTCACCTTCCGGAGGGCGAACTGCTGGTTCGTCGCGTTCTGGCAGGTCCGCTGGATCACTGCGGCGGAGTTGGCGGTGGAAGCGCCGCTGACGTCGAGACACTTGCCGCTCTGCTGATTGACCACCGTGTACGTGTTGGCCACGCCGGCGACCGGCCGGAAGTTCCAGAGCTGCTGGTCACCGCCCTCGCAGTAGAACTGCTGCTGCGCGTTGCCGTCGGCGGTGCTCAGGTTGGTGTTGTCCAGGCACTGCTGGGAGTGCTGGGCCACCGCCACCGACTGGAAGCCCGCCTCGGAGGGCGGCAGCAGGGTCACCGTGTACGTGTCGTTCTGGTTGCCGTACGGCAGGTTCACGGTGGCGTTGTTGTTGGACAGGTTGACGACGGTGTTCGAGACCGTGATGGGCCCCTGCACCGCGCCACCGTTGTTGTACGGGATGCGCTGCGTGAGCACCCGCACCTGGTTGTTCTGCACCACGCCGCTCGTCGTGTCGAGACGTTGCAGGTTGACGGCCAGGTTTCCGGTCGTACGACCGCCGCCGACCAGGACCTTCGCCACCCCGCTCGCCTTCGTGGCGTACGCGTCGTAGGACTGGCTGCCGGTCACCGCCACGATCTCCCCGGCCTGGGAGGCGTAGTAGCGGTAGACCCACCACTCCCCCTTGGGCTGGTGCTGACCGGCCGAGTTGCGGACCAACAGGTTGCCGAGGTCGTTGTGCAGGTTGCCGGCGCTGGCCCAGTTGGCGCGCAGACCGTCCGCCTTGGCCCGCTCCAGACGCGAGATGTACCAGGCGCCGTCGGCCGGGTTCTGCTCGTTGGACGCCCCGTACTCGTTGATCTGGTACGGGCGGGGGTGCGCGATTCCGCGCGGATCGAGGGTGGCGTTGGCGGCCGCGACGTTGGCGACCGGGTCACCCGGCAGGGAGTGCCAGCTGATGATGTCCGGCACGGTGTTCGTCGAGCGGACGAAGTCGAGGTACTGGTTCCAGAACGCGTGCGAGGTCGACGGCACGCAGGCGCAGCTCGGCCCGACGATGAGCTGGTTGGGGAACTCCGTGCGGAGCCGCTGGTACGTGCGTCGCCAGAGTTCGAGGTACTGGGAGATCGGCCGGTTCCAGAAGATGGTGATGTTGGGTTCGTTCCAGATGTCCCACTGCACGGTCAGCCCGGACGCCCGGACGTCGCCGATGACGCGGTTCAGGAAGTTGTCGTAGTCCGTCCAGTTGCCGTTGTCGCCGGGAAAGCGCGAGATGCCGGCACCGTCGGCGCCCCACAGGTCGTGCGGCAGCAGGATGAACTGCCCGCCGAGGGCGACGGTCCGGCGGGCCTGGGCGAGGGTGGCGTTCCAGCGGCGGTCGTAGTTTCCGCCGACCCAGCCACTGCCGGGCAGTTGCGCGCCGCCGGCCCGCATGTAGCGGAAGTTGACGTCGCGGTAGAAGTGGTCGGGTGGGCCGCTGGCGTTCTCGGTCATGCCGTAGATCCAGCCGGACGCACGGTAGGTCGGTGTGCCGGTGGTCGTGGAGAAGTTCACGCTTATCGACTCGTCGGCGGCCTGGGCGGGGGACGCGGCGACGGTGACGGCCGTGGTGGCGGCGAGCAGGCCGACGGCGAGTCGGGCGACGAGCGCGCGCGCTCGGCCGGGCCTGCTGCGGGACGGGGTTTTCACGGGCGGCTCCTTGGTGGGGCGCGGGGGACGCTCTCCGGAGGGCTGCGCTTGCGAATCGATTCGCTCGGATCGTAGGTCGGAGACTCACTCATGTCAATGAAGTGACGGTCCGGTAAAGCCGGTGTTTCCCGGTGCTCCTCACGAGGGCTGCCGGGCAACTCTTGACCACCGAACACGGACGGTCCTATCTTCGTGCGAACCGGTTCGTCGAATCGGTTCGCCTCATGGTCGGACCCGGTCCGGCCCGCGACGGTCAACCCACGACCCCACCACCCGATCGAGTTGAAGTGAGGCAGCACATGACACGACTCAACCGACGGCGGCGACTGGCCGCCGTGGCCGTGATAGCACTCGCCGCCGTGACGACCAGCGCCTGCTCGTCGTCCGGAGGCTCCGGCAACGACGACGGTGGCGGCGGCGCCTACCTCGTCTGGGACCCCTACCCCCAGTTCGCCGACGACTCCGACTGGGTCGCCCTGCTCAAGAAGTGCGGAACCTCGGCGGGCGTGACGGTCGAGCGGACCGGCTACGACACCACCGACCTGACCAACAAGGCGCTGCTCGCGGCCCAGCAGGGCAACTCGCCGGACGTGCTGATCGTCGACAACCCGGTCATCTCGACCCTGGCCGAGGCCGGCGCGCTCACCACGACCGAGGAGAACAAGCTGGACACCTCGAGCATGGAGAAGAACCTGCTCGGCGCGGGACAGAGTGGCGGCAAGACGTACGGCGTGCCGATCGGCGCCAACACGCTCGCCCTCTACTACAACAAGGACCTGCTGACCGCCGCCGGCGTCGACCCGGCCTCGGTCACCGACTGGACGTCGCTGACCACGGCGCTCACGAAGGTCAAGGCCAAGGGCAAGAAGGGCATCACCTTCTCCGCGATCGGCACCGAGGAGGGCAGCTTCCAGTTCCTGCCCTGGTTCTGGGGCTCGGGTGCGCAGCTGACCAGCCTCGACTCGCCACAGGCGGTCTCCGCGCTGACGCTGTGGAGCGACTGGCTGAAGCAGGGGCTGGCCCCGAACTCCGTCATCAACAACACCCAGACCACGAGCTGGCAGGAGTTCGCCACCGGCGACTTCGCGTTCGCCGAGAACGGCACCTGGCAGCTCGCCAACGCCGAGAAGCTCGGCTTCTCGTACGGCACCATCGCGATTCCGGCCAGCGCGGGTGGGCCGGCCCCGGCGCCGACCGGTGGTGAGTTCGTCTCCATCCCGGTACAGAAGAAAACCGGCCGGTACGCGACGTCGCAGCAGCTCGTCACCTGCCTGACCAGCGCCGACAACCTCCTGACCACCGACACCACGCTCTCCTACGTTGCACCGGTGGCCGCCGTGCAGGACCGGCAGGCCACCGAGAACCCCAAGCTCAAGGTCTGGGTCGAGGCGGTCCGGGCGGCCAAGGGTCGCACCGGCGACAACCTCGGCACGAAGTACCCGAAGATCTCCGAGCCCCTGTGGAGCGCCGTGCAGGCGGCTCTGAGCGGTGGGAAGTCGCCGCAGGAGGCGCTGACCGCCGCGCAGGCCACGGCCGCGAGCAAGTAAGCGCGCCGACGCGACGACATGACCCCCACGACGCAGACCTCCAATACCACGCGGAGCGACGGTGGGGCGGCCGACGCCGCCCCACCCGGGCCCGCCGCGCCCCGTACCCGTCGACCCGGCCGCTGGCTGGCGTGGTGCTTCCTGGCGCCGACGGTCGTCTACCTGCTGGCCTTCTACGCCTACCCGCTCTATCGCAACGTCGAGCTGAGCCTGCGCGAGTACACCGTCCGGTCCTTCGTGCAGGGTGGCGCGCCCTTCGCCGGCCTGGACAACTACCGCACCGTCCTGACCGATCCGGCGTTCTGGCCGACGTTGACGCACACCCTGGTGTTCACCGGCGCGTCGCTCGTCTTCCAGTTCGGCATCGGCATGGCCCTGGCGCTCTTCTTCCGCCAGCACTTCCCGCTGTCGGGCACCCTGCGGGCGCTGATCCTCGTACCGTGGCTGCTGCCCCTGATCGTGTCCGCCTCGACCTGGTCGTGGCTGCTCAACAGCGACTCGGGCCTGGTCAACGCCGCGCTCGGCGTGGTGGGGGTCGACCCGGTCAACTGGCTCACGTCGCCGACGTGGTCGCTCACGTCGGTGATCATCGCCAACATCTGGATCGGGATCCCCTTCAACCTGGTGGTGCTCTACAGCGGCCTGCAGGCGATCCCGGTCGAGGTGTACGAGGCGTCCGCGCTCGACGGCGCGACCGGCTGGCAACGGTTCTGGTCGATCACGTTCCCGCTGCTGCGCCCGGTCTCCGCGATCACGCTGCTGCTCGGGCTGATCTACACGCTGAAGGTCTTCGACATCATCTGGATCATGACCAGGGGCGGCCCCAGCGGCTCCTCCGCCACGCTCGCCACCTGGTCCTACCGCCTGGGCTTCGGCAACCTGCTGCCCGAGTTCGGGCCGGGCGCGGCCGTCGGCAACCTGCTCATCGTGCTGGCGCTGGTCGCCGGGCTCGTCTACATCCGGTTCCAACGGAGGCAGCACCTACGATGACCACGTCACCGCGTCGAGTCTGGTGGAAGACCCTCGTCGGCCTGGCGCTGACCGGGCTGATGCTCTTCCCCGTCTACTGGATGATCAACGTGTCGTTCACCCGGGACCAGGACATGCGGGCCAGCCCGCCGCACCTGTTCCCGACGAACGGCACGCTGGACGGCTACCGGGCCGTCCTCGACCAGCAGCTCCCCTACCTCGGCACCAGCTTCGTGGTCGGCCTCGGGACGGTGGCGCTGACGGTGGCGCTCGCCGCCCCCGCGGGATACGCGCTCGCGAAGCTGCGCCCACCCGGCGGCCCGGTGCTGAGCTTCCTGCTGCTGATCGCCCAGATGATCCCCGGGATCATCATGGCGATGGGCTTCTACGCCATCTACCTCACCCTCGGCGTCCTGAACACGCTGCCCGGCCTGATCCTGGCCGACACCACACTCGCGGTGCCGTTCGCCGTACTGATCTTCACGGCCTTCATGTCGGGCATCCCCGACGAGCTGCTCCAGGCCGCCGTGGTCGACGGCGCGGGCCAGCTACGCACCTTCTGGTCGATCGTGCTGCCGGTCAGCCGCAACTCGATCGTCACGGTGTCGCTGTTCGCGTTCCTGTGGTCCTGGTCGGACTTCATCTTCGCCTCGACCCTCGCCGGTGGCGGCGACCACCAACCGATCACCCTCGGCATCTACCACTACATCGGCAACAACAACCAGCAGTGGAACGCCATCATGGCCACCGCTGTGGTCGCCTCCGTCCCCGCAGCCGTGCTGTTGATCCTGGCTCAGCGGTACGTCTCGATGGGCGTGACCGCCGGCGCCGTCAAGGACTGACCATCCGCACCACAGAAAGGCAGCCGCCACCCATGACTGTCGCCCCGCCCGGTCCGGAGTTCGCCATTCAGGACATCCCGTTCAGCTATCGGGGATCCTGGCTCAACATCTCCCCCGTGGTCGCCGAGAAGACGTACGCCGACGACCTGCACCTGGTGTCGCACCAGACCGGGCTGCACCCGGTGCTACGCCTCTGCCCCGGCGCCCCGGACACCACCGTCGTCGCCACGCCCGCGCTGCTGACCTGGCATGCCGGTCCCGGTCGGGTCGAGGCCGTCTTCGACGGACCGGACACCCTGCGGATCCGGGGCCGGCAGCTCGGCCTGCGGATCGCCGCGGCGGCGGACACGCTCACCCCGTTCAGCGGCAGCTACCTCTACCGCGACCCGGTCGACGGCTCGCACGTCTTCACCTCGTACGAGACCGGGCGTCGCTACCGGGTCACGGTCCTGGCCGGCGCGCTGCGCCGCGCCGACGGCGTCGAGGCGCTCGGCACCGCCGACCGGTCCCTGGACCTCGCCGGTGACGAGCCCTGGGAGATCGCCATCGAGGAGTACGCCACCGCGCGCCAGCCCTACGCCACGGCCGTCGCCTTCGACCAGGTGTGCCACGACCGGAGCGCCGAGTTCGCCGCGTTCGTCGACGCGGTCGCGCCGTGGCGCGGCGAGGAGACCCCGGCCGCCGAACTGGCCGCGTACGTGCTGTGGTCCGCCACCGTCGACCCGGCGGGCTTCGTCACCCGACCCGCCGTCCTGATGTCCAAGCACTGGATGGACAAGGTGTGGAGCTGGGACCACTGCTTCAACGCGATCGCCCTGGCGGCCGGCGAGCCGGAGCTGGCCTGGCACCAGTTCCACCTGCCCTTCGACCACCAGGACGCCGCGGGCGCCCTCCCCGACTCGGTCACCCACTCCGAGGTCCTGCACAACTACGTCAAACCCCCGATCCACGGCTGGGCGCTGCGGCACCTGCGCCGACGTCTCCCCCACCCGCCGGATCGGACGGCGCTCGCGCAGACGTACGACCGGCTGGCCCGGTGGACCGGATTCTGGCTGGACGCGCGCCGCGCACCCGGCCAGGAGCTACCGCACTACCAGCACGGCAACGACAGCGGCTGGGACAACGCCACCACGTTCGACGACCACCGGGTCCTGCAGACCGCCGATCTGGCCGCATTCCTCGTCTCGCAGTTGGACTGCCTGGCCGACCTCGCCACCGAGCTGGGCGAAGAGGCCGACCGGTGGTCCCGGGAGGCCGACCGGATCCGGGCGGCGATGCTCCGGGAGCTGTGGGACGGTGAGCGTTTCGCCGCCCGCAGCCCGCACACCGGGCAGCGGCGGACCAGCCGTAGCCTGCTCGACCTGATGCCGGTCGCGCTCGGCGCCGACCTGCCCACCCCGATCACCGACGCGCTGGCCCGGGGCGTCGAGGCCCACCTCACCACCCACGGGCTGGCGACCGAGCCGACGGACTCGACCCACTACCTCGCCGACGGCTACTGGCGGGGCCCGATCTGGGCGCCCTCCACCGTGCTGGTCGAGGACGGCCTGCGGCGGGCCGGGCACACCGCGATCGCCGACGACATCAGCCAGCGCTTCCTCGCGCTCTGCGAGAAATCGGGCTTCGCGGAGAACTTCGACGCCGAGACCGGCGCGGGGCTGCGCGACCGCGCGTACACCTGGACCGCCAGCAGCTACCTCATCCTCGCCGCCGCCCAGCAGGAGCGCCGGGCCGCGCGGCGCTGACCGGGCCAGCGTGTTCGCGCGTGGCCAACGTGGTCACGCGCGGCCAACGTGGTCACGCGCGGCCGCCGTTTTCGCGCGTGGCCGGCGTGTTGCCGTGCGGCCGCCGTGTTCGCGCGTGGCCGGCGTGGTGGCGTGCGGCCGGCGTGTTCGCGCGTGGCCGGCGTGGTGGCGTGCGGCCGGCGTGGTGGCGTGCGGCCGGCGTGGTCGCGCGGCCGCCGTGGTCGCGCGGCCGCCGTGGTCGCGCGGCCGGCGGGAGCGGGCCGGATCAGCGAGCCCGGACCGGGCCCGTGCTGGACCGCAGCGAGATGGGTGGGCTGTACAGGCGGTGCCGCGGCACGCTGCCGGGGGCCGCGATGATCTCCAGCAGCAGTGACACCGCCTCCGCGCCCATGTCCCGCATGGGTACGTCCGCGGCGGTCAGCGCCGGCCGGAAGTCCTCCGCCCAGTGCTGGGCGGCGACGCCGGTGACGGAGAAGTCCGCCGGCACGGCCAACCCGGCGCCGGTCAGCGCGCGCTGCATCCCGGGCAGCGCCGCCTCGTTGATGGTGGCCACGGCCGTGACCTCCGGATGCGTGACGAGCAACTGCTCCACGCAGGCCTCGCCGGAGGCGGTGTCGTCGCCGCAGCAGACGTCGATGCCGGCGAGGCCCCGCTCCGCCACCGCCGCCTGGAAGCCGGCCAGGGCTCGGTGGCTCGGACCGTAACCCGCCGCCACCAGCTCGGCGGAGCGGTTCACCAGGGCCACGTGGCGGTGCCCCAGGTCGGCCAGGTGGTGCACGCAGCGTGCGATCAACCCGGCGTAGTCGATGTCGACCCAGCTCATGCCGTGCGCCTCGGCCGTGCGACCGATCGTGACGAACGGCAGACCAGCGCGAGCCAGCCGGGTCACCCGGTCGTCCTCCAACCGGATCTCCATCAGCACGACGCCGTCGACGCGACGCCCGGTGACGATCCGCTCGAACGAACGGTCGTGGTCGCCTCCCGACGGGGACAGCAGCACGTCGAGGTCGTGTCGGGCGGCGGCCTCGACGACGCTGGCGACGAAGCCCAACTGCATGTCGGTCAATCGTTGGCTGGCCGGTGGAATCACCAGCCCGAGGGTGCGCGTACGCCCCTCCTTCAGCGCACGGGCGCTGGCGTTCGGCCGGTAGTCCAGCTCGTCGATGACCGCCTGGATCCGCTGCCGGGTCGCCTCCGACACCGTCCGCTTGCCGCTGAGCACGTACGAGACCGTGCTGCGGGACACCCCCGCCCGTCGGGCGATCTCCCCGATGTTCATCCGCCGCCCTCGAATCGATCCCTGCCCCGCCGGGGACGCGCCCTGACCCGGGTCCGAGCATAGGCGCTCGGCGAAGCGACCCGGAGGTCCCGCCCGGCGCACCCCGCCCCGAGCCGGTCAGGAATCAAGAAGCTCCCGGGCGCCGTCCGGGCCTAGCCTTTTCCCAGGTGGCCGGCAGGATGCCGAACCACGACGAGCGAGAGGGAGCCCGACATGTCCGAGAAGTCCTCCACGACCGATTCCGCCGGCTTCAGCGCCGAGGAGCGTGCCGCGATGAAGGAGCGTGCGGCAGAGCTGCGTGCCGAGGGCAAGAAGGGTGCCAAGAAGGCCGACGGGTTGCAGGCGGTCCTCGACCGGATCGCGCAGATGGCGCCGGACGACCGCGCGCTCGCCGAGCGGGTGCACGTGGCGGTCACCACCGCCGCGCCCGAGCTGTCGCCGAAGACGTGGTACGGGATGCCCGCGTACGCGAACGCCGCCGACAAGATCGTCGTCTTCTATCAGGACTCCGGCAAGTTCAACTACCGGTACTCGACGCTGGGCTTCCAGGACCCGGCCAACCTCGACGACGGCGACCTCTGGCCGGTGTCGTACGCCCTGCGCGCGTGGAGCCCCGAGGTGGAGAAGCGGATCGTCGAGCTGGTGCGCGCGGCGGTCTCCTGAGCCACGCGCTGGCAACCCGTGCGCCCGGCGGCGATGATCGGGACGTGTCGCCCTGGGAGTTCGTCACGGACGTCGGCGTACCACTGTTCTTCGTCGTCGGTGCCGCAGTCACCGCGGTCGGCGCGTTCACCGATCCGCCGCAGGATTTCTCCTGGCCGCGCGGCTGGGAGTGGGCGTGGGTGGGCGTGTGGGTCATGGCGAGCGGCGAGGCGGCGTTCGGCACCGACCGACCGTGGTTCGAGCGCGCCTGGAAGGGCGCCGTCGCCCTCCTCGTCGCCGTGGCATTCGTGGTCGCCGTGTGGCGACGATGGCGGTGGCGCACGAGGGCCCGAGGCACGGACGCCGGCGCGGCGGGGTAGACCACGGTTGGGCGACACGCCCGGCCCGCCGCCGGCGCGGGGCCGGCGGCGGGCGGGAACGCGCGGGTCAGGTGGTCGTGCAGGTGATGTCGGTCGGCGGGTTGTTGGTCCCCGTCGAGGTGGCGAGGAAGCCGAACGTGGTGGAGCCACCGGCCGGCAACGACCCGTTGTAGTCCACGTTCGTCACCCGCACACTCGCGCCGCTCTGGGTGTGCGTGCCGCCCCAGATCTGGCTGATCGCCTGCCCGTTGGGGAAGGTCCAGGAGACTGTCCAGCCACGGATCGCCGTCGCGCCGGCGGTCACCGTGACCGAGCCCTGGAACCCACCCGACCAGGCGTTCGTCACCGTGTACGTCGCCCGCGCGCCGGACGGCGAGGGTGTGCTCGACACGGTCGGCGTCGGCGTCGGGATCGGGCTCGGTGTGTCGGTCGGACTCGGGGTCGGCGAGACGGTGGGCGAGGGCGTGCTGGTCAGCGTCGGTGACGGTGTCACACCGGGCCGGGCCGCGCGATAGGTGTGACCGGCGCGGACGGTGAGTTGCACGACATCCGTTTCGGGTCGGGTGGTGCTGGGTGTGCTGCCGTCGGCGACGTCGACGAGCGTGAAGGACCCGGTGAAGAGGCGGGCGCGCAGGCGTACGGTGCCGTCCCGGTCGGCGCGGAGGCTGATCTCGTCGGCCTGCCCACTGGTCCAGGCCACGCCGACGGTGTAACCGCCGCGCCCGCGCAGGCCGGCGACCTGGCCGGTGGGCCAGGCGCTCGGCAGCGCGGGGAGCAGGTGCAGCTCGCCGTTGTGGCTGTGCAGCAGCATCTCGGCGACGCCGGACGTCGCGCCGAAGTTGCCGTCGATCTGGAACGGTGGGTGCAGGTCGAACATGTTGGGCGCGAGCCGGTCGGTGCGGACGAGGTCCTTCAGGAGCTTGTAGGCACGGGTTCCGTCCTCCAGCCGGGCCCAGTAATTGATCTTCCAGGCGAGGGACCAGCCGGTCCCGTCGTCGCCGCGCAGTTCCAGCGTCCGGCGGGCGGCCTCGTAGAGCTGCGGGGTGCCGCGCTTGGTGATCTGGTTGCTGGGATGCAGGCCGTACAGGTGGGAGACGTGCCGGTGGTTGCGTTCGGTCTCGACCCAGTCGGCGAGCCACTCCTGCACGTTGCCACGGGAGCCGACCTTCATCGGGGCCAGCCGGTCCCGCGCCGTCCGCACCTGGGAGCGGAACGTGGTATCCACGCCCAGCACCTCGCTGGCCCGGGCCACGGCGTCGAACAGGTCCCGCAGGATCTGGTTGTCCATCGTGGGCCCGGCGCAGACGCTGGCGTTCGAGTGGTGCGGCAACTCCGGCGAGTTCGACGGGTTGGTGACCAGGTAACCGAGCGACGGGTGAGCGACCAGGGTGTCGAGGAAGAACTGGGCCGCGCCCTTGAGCGCCGGATAGTTGGCCGCCAGGAAACCGGCGTCGCCGGTGAACAGGTAGTGCTCCCAGATCAGCGTGGACAGCCAGGCCCCGCCGGTCTGCCACATCCCCCACAACGCGCCGTCGACGACCGAGGCGCCCCGCCACGCGTCGGTGTTGTGGTGGGTGACCCAGCCGCCCGCGCCGTACTGCGCCTGGGCGACGCGGGCACCGGTGGCCGTCAGATCCTTGATCATGTCGAAGACCGGCAGGAAACACTCGGCCAGGTTCGTGGTGTCGGCGGGCCAGTAGTTCATCGGCAGGTTGGCGTTGATCGTGTACTTCGAGTCCCACGGCGGCGTCATGGAGTCGTTCCAGATGCCCTGCAGGTTCGCCGGTTGCGTGCCCGGACGCGAGGAGGAGATCAGCAGGTACCGGCCGAACTGGAACAGCAGGGCCGAGAACTGCGGATCGTTGGTGCTCCCGTGCTGGGCGATCCGCACGTCGGTCGGTTGGTCGGCCGCTGCCGTCCGCCCGAGGTCGATGGTCACCCGGTTGAACAGGGCCTGGTAGTCGGCGAGATGGCGGCCGCGAAGCTGGTCGTAGCTCGCCCCGCGGGCGGCGCTGAGGCGGGTACGCGCGATGCCCTGATAGTCGCCGTTGACCGTGCGGTAGTTGACGTAGCTGGACCCGATCGAGATCAGGACGGTCACGCTCGTGGCCCCGGAGACGCGCAGGGTGCCGCCCGAGCTGCTGACCGTCCCGCCCGTCGCGGCGGCGGAGGCCAGCGCGAGGAAACGCACCGACCCGTTGACGCCCTCCATGGCTCCGGAGATGCCGTCGACCGCGATCGTGGCGGCGTCGGGGCTCGACATCGTCGTGCGTTGTGGGCTGTCGAAGGTGGCGTTGAACGTGATCGAGTTGGCGCGGTCGGCGGTCAACCGGAGCACGATCACCCCGTCGGGCGCGCTGGCGAACACCTCGCGCTGGTGTCGGACGCCGTTGAGCACGTACGTGGTGGTGACGGTGGCGGTGGTCAGGTCGAGCGTCCGGTTGTACTGCGACGCGCCGCTGGCGGAACCGAAGGCGAGACGCAGGTTGCCCACCGGCTGGTAGGCGAGCTGACCGCCCGGGTTCCCCATCATCGTCTGGTTGATCAGGTCCTGCGCCGACGTCCACTGGTCGGCGAAGACCCGCCGCCGGATCTCGGCGAGGTTGGCCGCGCCCCGGGTGTTGGCCGAGTCGTACGGGCCGCCGGCCCAGACGGTGTCCTCGTTGAGTTGCAGCCGTTCGGTGTCGACGTTGCCGAACACCATCGCGCCGAGACGCCCGTTGCCGATCGGCAGCGCGCGGAGCCAGTCGGTGCCCGCCGGCTCGTCGTACCACAGAGCCATGTCGTTGGCGGCGAGCACCTGCGGCGGCGCGACCGAGCCGGCGCGGGCGACGGCGGACCACGCGACCGGTAGCAGCGCGGCGCCGGCGCCCACGGCACCGGCGCGTAGCACGTTTCTTCGTGTCACTTCGGACATGGTCTCTCCAATCTGCGCAGGCCAGATACCTCACGCAGGTGGGGACGGCGCCGCTGGAGACGCCGCCGGAATTGGCGCGATGGCGGGGACGTGCCCACGGCCGGATTGCCGTTCGAGTCCTGGCGGGGACGGTCGGCGGTGGCCGGGACGCGTGGTGGGCGCTCGCTGTTAGCGTTAACAGGCGCGGCCCGCTCGCACCCTCTGGCAACGTTCACAGCCGAGACCCGGCGCACCGGGCTCCCGGCGGCGCGCCATACATCCTCCATAGACCTTCGTAGATGACGACGCTGCTCGTCAATAGATGACGACCATGTTTCGGATCGGCGCGCAGGGGCGCGCCACCGGCGGGCCGCCCGGACACCTTGCCATCGACGCAGCTCGTTCGTACCATCCGGAGCCACGAGATGTTATCGCGAACAAACCGCGACATCTCGGCACCGACCGCTCGGAGGTGGCAGCTGTGTCCTCAGGCTCGTCGGCCGTTGCGGGCTACGACAACCCGGTCGTACCCGGCTTCTACCCTGACCCGAGCGTCTGCCGGGTCGGCGAGGATTACTACCTCGTCTGCTCGAGCTTCGAGTACTTCCCCGGGGTGCCGCTCCTGCACAGCCGGGACCTGGTCCACTGGCGACAGATCGGTAACGTCCTCGACCGTGCCAGCCAGTTGCAGATCCCGCCCGACGCCGACGCGTCCGGAGGCATCTTCGCGCCGACCATCCGCCACCACGACGGCCGCTTCTGGGTGATCACCACCAACGTCAGCCTTGGCCGGCATCTCATCGTCACCGCGGCGGATCCCACCGGCCCATGGTCGGAGCCGGTCTACCTCGACCTGCCGCACGTCGACCCGTCCCTGGCCTGGGACGATGACGGCACCTGCTGGCTGACGACCTCGGGAGTGGACGGCTACCGGATCGACCCGGACACGGGCCGGGTGCGGGAGGGTCCGATCGCGCTCTGGTCCGGCACCGGAGGGCAGTACCCGGAGGCGCCGCACCTGTACCGGATCGGCGAATGGTGGTACCTGCTGCTCTCCGAGGGCGGCACCCACACCGGTCACGCCGTCTCGGTCGCCCGGTCCCGCAGCCCTCGGGGGCCGTTCGAGCCCGCGCCGACCAACCCGATCCTCACCCACCGGAGCACTGACCTGCCCGTCCAGGCGGCCGGGCACGCCGACCTGGTGCAGGCTGCGGACGGCAGTTGGTGGATGGTCCTGCTGGGGATCCGGCCGAAGGGCCAGTGGCCGCCCTTCCACGTGCTCGGACGCGAGACGTTCCTCGTGCCGGTCCGCTGGGTCGACGGCTGGCCCGTGATCGACCCCGTCCGAGAGGTCACCGCCGCACCCGCCGGCAGCCCGCCGGCCCTGGCCGCCCCACCCGATCCGGGCGCGCACCGCGACGACTTCGACACGACCAGCCTCGCACCCGGGTGGGTCTCGCCCCGCTCCCGTCCCGACGCGGCCTGGTCGTTGACCGAGCGGCCCGGATGGCTCACCCTGCACGCCACCGGTACGACGCTGGACCGCGCCGGCGCGACGATCGTGGCGGCCCGCCAACGCCACCATGACTGCCGCGCCAGCGTGCGAGTCGATCCGGGCGGCGGCACGGCCGGACTCACCCTGCGCATCGACGAGGCGCACCACTACGACCTCGAGGTCCAGGACGCCGTCGTCCGCGTGCTCGGCCGGGTGGGACCGTTCCGGCAGGTCTTCGCGACGCTCGACGTACCCCGTGGTCCGCTCATCCTGACGATCGCTACCCGGACCCACGATCTCTACCCGCCGACCGTGACGTCCGCCGCCGGCCTCGCCGCCACCGACGAACCCTTCGGGGTACGCGCCGCCACCAGCGACATGATCACGTTCGAGGTGGAGAGCACCGAGGGTCGGGTGCTGCTGGCCGAACTCGACGGACGCTACCTCTCCACCGAGGTCGCCGGCGGCTTCACCGGCCGGGTCATCGGCATGTACGTGACCGACGGCGTCGCGGCCTTCGACTGGTTCGACTACCGTCCCATGGCGCGTCCGCCCGGCTGAACGACCGGTGCCGCGATCGTAGACTCGCCGTGTGAGCGACGAGAGCCGGCGGCGCCGCCCCCGCAAGCCACTGCGGGGTGACCTGCCCGTCGCCACGATCGCCGAGCTCGCCGGCGTGTCCCCGCCCACGGTGTCCAAGGTCCTCTACGGCCGGGCCGGGGTGGGTGAACAGACCCGGCAGCGGGTGGAGGCGCTGTTGCGCGACCACGGCTACCGCCGACCGGAGCACGCCGTGAGAACCCGCTGCGTCGAGGTGCTCTTTCACCACATGCTGCCCTCGATCGCGCTGGAGATCCTGCGCGGCATCCAGGAGGTCGCCGACGCGCGGCACTGCACCGTCGGGTTCGTCGACCTCCGCCACCGCGTGACGGCGGGGCTGCCCTGGATGGAGCCTCTGCTGCTGCGGCATCCGACCGCTGTCATCGCGGTCTGTTCTCTCGTCACCGCCGAACACGGCCGGCAGTTGGCCGCCATGGGCATACCGCTGGTCGCCATCGACCCGGGCGGCGAACACTTCCCCACCCCCGCCGTCGGGTCGAACAACTGGAGCGGCGCCCTCGCCGCCACCCGGCACCTTCTCGACCTCGGCCACCGGCGGATCGGGGTACTCACCGGGCCGGTGCAGGACCTGGCGGCGCGGGCCCGCCTGGACGGCTTCCGCGCCGCGCTGGATCATGCCGGCATCGGCTTCGATGACAGCCTCGAACGGCAGGGGGTCTTCAGTTTCGTGGCCGGCCGGGACCTCGGCCGCGAGTTGCTGGCCCTGCCCGAACCACCCACCGCCATCGTCTGCGGCAACGACCTGCAGGCCCTCGGCGTCTACGCGGCGGCACACGACGTCGGCTGGCGGATCCCCGAGGACCTCAGCGTCGTCGGGTTCGACGACGTGGACCAGGCGACCTGGACGTCGCCACCACTGACCACGGTGCGACAACCGTTCACCGAGATCGGGGCCACCGCCGCCCGCCTCGCGTTGACGCTGGCCGACAATCACGCGCTGCCCCAGGAACGGTACGAGCTCAGTACGGCGCTCGTCGTCCGGGGCAGCACCGGGCCACCCGGTCCTCGGTAGCAGTGCCGACCGCGACATCGCCAAGATTTTTTCGGCGATGATGTCGAGAACCACCACCCGGCGTCGTCCCCGGGGTGAACGTGACCGGAACGGGTCGCGCCAGCGAGGAGGAACACGACGATGAAGTACCTGCTGTTGAAGCACTACCGGGGCGGTCCGGTCGGAGTGAACGACGTGCCGATGGACCAGTGGACGCCGGAGGAGATCACGGCGCACGTGCGGTACATGCACGACTTCGCCGCCCGGCTGGAAAAGAGCGGCGAGTTCATCGAAGGCCAGGCGCTCGCCCCCGAGGGAGCCTGGGTCCGCTACGACGGAGAGGGACGCCCGCCGGTCACCGACGGCCCGTTCGCCGAGACCAAGGACCTCATCGCCGGCTGGATGGTGATCGACGTCGACAGCTACGAACGCGCCGTCGAGCTGGCGGGCGAGCTGTCGGCCGCGCCGGGCGCGGGCGGTAAGCCGATCCACGAGTGGCTCGAGGTACGCCCCTTCCTCACCGAGCCGCCCACCATCACGGAGTGACCTGCGCGATGGACCAGGCACTGCTCCGGAGCCTCACGCCGAGCGTGCTCGCCGTTCTCGTCCGCCGCGGAGCTGACTTCGCGGCGGCCGAGGACGCCGTACAGGATGCGCTTGTGGAGGCCGTTCGCGTCTGGCCGGCCGACCCGCCGTGCGACCCGAAGGGTTGGCTGATCACCGTGGCGTGGCGTCGGTTCCTCGACACCGCCCGCGCGGACGCCGCCCGTCGTCGTCGGGAGGACGTCGTGGACACCGAGCCGACGCCCGGTCCCACGAGCGGGGTGGACGACACCCTTGCGCTCTACTTCCTCTGCGCCCACCCCTCGCTGACGCCGTCGTCGGCGGTCGCGCTCACGTTGCGCGCCGTCGGAGGGCTGACCACCCGGCAGATCGCCCAGGCCTACCTGGTGCCCGAGGCGACCATGGCGCAGCGCATCAGCCGGGCCAAACGCACCGTCTCCACCGTACGATTCGACCAGCCCGGCGACGTGACCACCGTGCTGCGCGTGCTCTACCTGGTGTTCAACGAGGGCTACACCGGTGCCGTCGACCTCGCCGCCGAGGCCATCCGGCTCACCCGGCAGCTCGCGGTCGCCATCGACCATCCCGAGGTGGCGGGACTGCTCGCCCTCATGCTGCTGCACCACGCCCGCCGTGCCAGCCGGATCGCCCCCGACGGCAGCCTGGTGCCGCTCGCGGAGCAGGACCGCGACCGATGGGACACGACCGCCATCGCCGAGGGCGTCGGCGTCCTCCAGGCGGCCCTCGCCCGCGACCGGCTCGGCGAGTTCCAGGCGCAGGCCGCCATCGCGGCGCTGCACGCCGACGCTCCCACCGCCGAGGAGACCGACTGGGTGCAGATCGTCGAGTGGTACGACGAGCTCGCACGCCTGACCGACAGCCCGGTCGTCCGGCTCAACCGCGCCGTGGCGGTCGGCGCGGCCGACGGTGCCCGAGCCGGGCTGGCGGCCCTCGCCGCGTTGGACGACTCGCTGCCCCGGTACACGGCGGTGGCCGCGTACCTGCACGAACGCGCCGGTGACCTGGCGACGGCGGCGCGGCTCTACGCCGAGGCGGCCCGTAAGGCGGCCAACCTGGCCGAGCGGGACCACCTGACCCGCCAGGCCGCCCGCCTCAACGACCACCGACGGCGGTGAGGGCTGGCGCGCGACCCGCCTCAGACGCTCGGCAGGGGCGTGTACCACTGCGCGCCGGTCACCCGGACCCGCTGCGACTGCCTGCGGTTCCACTCCACCCGCATGCCGTGCCGGCGGAGCACCGGGAAGGCGACCTCGTCCAGTAGGCGTTCCAGGTCGGCCTGGTAACGGGCCTGCTGCTCGGCCTCCGGCAGGGCCGAGTAGGCGGCCTCGTCGAAATCCGCCGCCGGATAGACGCCGTAGCCGAGGTAGACCTCGCCGTCCTCGCTGGCGAGCAGCGACTCCGTGTCCTGCTGGTGGTACCACAGGTAGCCCTGCCAGTGCCGCGAGTCGTCGCGCTCGTCGTGGATCTCGGCGGACGCGCAGGTGCCGCAGCAGCTGAAGTTTTCCCGGGCCACCACGCCGACCTCGGTGAGCTCGGCGAACGCGCGGTTCAGGTTGCTGCGCACCGCGCCCCAACCCTGCTGCTGCTCGCGGCGGGCGGTCAGCGCCCTCTCGTACGCCGATCTCAGGTCGTCGTCGGTGGCGCCGTGTCGCTCGTCGTCCCCGTCGAGGTAGTCCACGAAGTCGTCGGGGTCGTCAGAGCCGCGCACGACCCAGTCCCAGATCTCGGCCTCGATCTCGGCGCGCCCCGGCTCGGCGACCCGCTCGGTCAGGAAGCGGACGCCCGCGGGGCGGTCGTTGTACACCCATCCAGCCACGGCGAGGATCCTGGCACGGACCTCCGACAGTGCCCGGCGGTGGCGGTGCGGACGGTCCGGCCCCGCCGTCGTACGGCGGGGCCGGCTGCGGCGGTCGCGCCCGGTCAGCTCAGGGTGGCGAGCAGCGCGGTGCTCATGCCCTGCTCACCACGGGCGTTCGGGTGAAAGGGCGCGGCGGAGTTCTGCGGCACCAGGCCCTCGACCCAACGGGTGCCGCTGCTCTTGCACGCGTCCCGACCGATCGACGGCGTGTAGACGTCGGCGTAGGTGGCGCCGTTCGCGCCCGCGGCGCTGGCCAGCATGGCGTTGAGCGACTTCTCGATGCCACGCAGGTACGGCACGTCCTGGTACGCGATCGGCACCACCGGCCAGCAGCCGTACCCGCTGTCGGGCAGGATCGCCGGATAGCCGAGGACGACGACGCGCGCGCTGGGCGCGGCCCGGCGGATCGACTGGAGCACGGTGGTCACCTTCGGCACCGTCGCCGCGATCCGGGCCTGCAACTGGTCGGTGCCGCCGGCCGTGTACCGGTTCTTGCACGGCGAGCCGAGGGGACTGCTGAGGCTCGCCTCCGCGCACTCGCCGATGATGCCGGAGAAGCCGATGTCGTTGCCGCCGATCTGCACCGTCACCAACGACGTGCTCGAGGTGACCGCGTTGAGCTGCGGTGGCAGGTTGATGCCCAGTTGACCACTGCCGCCGTAGAGGATGTCGTCGGTCGTGGCCCCGGAGCAGCTCATGTCCGCGAACGACGTCGAGCCGGCGGCCGCGGCCACCAGGGAGGGATAGTTGCGGTTCGACCGTAGACAGTTGAGGTCCACCTGGGTCGGGATCAGGGGACCTGCGGTGTACGAGTCGCCCAGCGCGACGTAGCGGCCGGAGGGGACCGCGGCGCTGGCGGGTGTGGTGACGGCGAGCAGGACGCCGACGGTGGCCGTGGCGAGTGCGGCCACTCGGGCGGCTGCCCGCAGGAGCGGCAGGCGGGGACGGGACATGACGCCTCCCAAGGGAGATCGCGGTGGTGGTGGTGCCGAGATCCTGTCCCCGGTCGGCGATAGACGTCAATATAGATAGACCTCACTAAATGACACGCTGGAATGTGGATTTCGCCTTCACCACACACCCCTGCGACACGCGATGATCCCCCGCCGCATAGCATGGCGACAGTTCGGGACGGCTCTGCTGAAACGAGGCGACATGCGTTGGCTCCAGCGGCTGCTGGGCGGCGGGCGGATCCATCTCGACCCGGAGCGGCAGCAGACGCTGCTGCGAGACCTCCAGCACGGATACGGCCCGCGGGCACGGACCCCGTTCCCCGCGCAGGTCGAGGCGGCGACCGGGATGCTGAGCGGGGACGACGGGCTGGTGGTCGCGGCCCGGGTCCTGCACCAGGTCGCCGACGAGGCACACCTCGATCTTCGGGCGCAGGCCCAGGACATCCACCGTCGGACGGGCCGGCGACTCCTCGTGCACCGGCGCAACTACCGGCAACTGTGGTCGGAGGCCGGCCCCGGACTGCGCTGGCCGCTGTTCGCGCTGCCCTGCGGCTTCCACCCGTACGCGCAGGTGGCCGCCGCTGTCGCGGTGGTCGGCGGTCGCGCGGCCCGGCTCGATCGGGTGACCGATCCGGCGCCGCTGGTGACCCACATGTTCGAGGTGCTCGACCTCACCACCGCCGGCTGGGAGTACGGCCGGGTGCGGGTGGACACCGACGGGGCAGCCCTGGTCGATCGACTGATCGCGAGCGCCGCGCAGATCCTCGCGGCCATGGACGACCCACCGCGACTGCCGCCGCCGGTCCGCGCGCTGATGCGCCGCAACAACAGCCTCGACGTCCACGATCCGCACGCCGGACATCCGGTGGGACGGTTCAACCTGGGCGCGCGGATGCGGGAGCAACTGCTGGCCTGACCGCCGATCAGGCGCGGGCGTGCGCGCCCAGGAAGGCGAGCAACAGGGTCACCACCTCGTCGGGGTACTGCACGTGCGGGTAGTGACCCGCGCCCTGGACCATCTCGAGCCGCCCCAGCCCGCTCGGCAGCGCGGCCACGATGGCCTCGCCCTCGGCGCGCGGGTCGGCCCAGTCCGGGTCGAGCGCGCCCTCGACGATCAGGACCGGACAGCGGACGTTACCCAGTTGCGCCCCGGCGTCGGTCGGCGCCGACCGACCCATCCCACGCATCGCCGCCATCCGGCCGGGCTCGCGCATCATGGCGTCGATCCGGGCCGTGCGGGCGGCCCAGTCGGCCGGCTTGCGGCCCGGGTAGGCCACGTCGAGATAGCTGCGCCAGAGCCGGACGCTGCCGAACAGGCCGGTGCCGAGCAGCCGGGCGATGCCCCTGCGGTAACGGGAGACCCGCAGGTCACCCAGCTTGATCGACTGCTTGCGGGTGAAGGGGGCCAGTTCGACGACGCCGGCGACCAACTCGGGGGCACGGGCGGCGGCGATGGTGGCGGCCCCGCCGGAGATCGAGTGACCGACCAGCACGGCCGGGCCGCCCAGGTGGCGGATGATGGCGAGCAGATCACCCGCGATGTCGGTGCGACTGTAGGAGCGCCATCCGACGCTCGACTCGCCACAACCGCGCAGGTCGACCGCGGCCACCCGGTAGCCGGCGGCCGCCAGGCGCGGCACAACGAAGCGGTACGCCTCGCGGCTGTCACCCATGCCGTGGGCGAGCACGACGAGCGGCCCGGAGGCGCCGGTCACCTCGTACGCCAGGGTGCCGCCGTCCACGTTCAGGTACTCGGTCATCGAAGCCTCCAAGCTAATCGTCTTAGCTAGAGGCTAATCCTATTAGCCACACCCGTCAAAGTGATGTCCACCGCCCCGCCTGACGGAGTGGGGTCAGCGTGCGGACGCGACGTCCCGGGTGATCACCCGCGCCACCTCGCCGAGGTCGTCGTCGAGCTGATGGTCGCGCCCCGGGAGCCGGTACAGGAGCGCCTGCGGCAGCGCCCGCGCGTAACGATCGGCGTGCGACGGCGGCACCGTCTCGTCCCCGAGGCCGTGGAACACCCGCACCGGCACGCCGCGCGGCAGCCTGGCACCGAGGTCGCCCGGCAACTCGAACTCGTCGCCGGGCCAACCGCCCGCTCCGACGAACGGAGCTGCGACCAGGACGATCAGCGCCAGCTCACGCTCCGGTGGCCGCTCGGCGAGCACGTGCGCGAGAATCGCCCCGCCCACCGAATGGCCGATCACGACCGCGCCGTCGTCCAGGGCCGCGATCTCCCGGCGAACGGCGGCGCTCCAGGTGGCGTAGCGCGGATCGCCCTCGTCGGGCAGGCGTGGATAGCGGACGTCGTACGAGTCACCGAGCTCGCGCCGCAGGCTGTCGACCATCCGGCTGTCCCACTCGTCGTACGTGCCGGGGCCGGCGCCCTGGACGAAGAGGATTTGCCTGACCGCTGTCACGGCAGCTCCCTCTCGTGCTTTCGGGGCGGGACCGCGCCGCTCTTTCGCGATTTTCATTCGTGGCCGGAAAACGCCACCGGTATCCGCTCCCACTTAAACGTATATCGCGACCGGGGCCTTGCCGCAAGACCCCGGTCGTGACGCAGAATCGTCGGCCGGAGACGGAACGATGCGAAGAATCGGGGCACCACGTGGGTGTGTTGTGCAGGACGCGAGTGTTCACGCCGACCGTGCGGGCCGAGGTGGCGCGATGACGGACCGGTACGTGTGGGATCTCGACGAGGTCGACGAGACGCAGGTCGCGCTCGTCGGCGGCAAGGGCGCCCGACTGGGGGCGCTGACACGGATCGACGGCGTCCGCGTACCGCCCGGCTTCTGTGTGACGACCGACGCGTTCCGACGGGTCGTGGCCGAGGCGCCCGCGATGGCCGATCACCTCGACCGCCTGTCGCGCCTCGCGGCGGACGACCGGGACACGATCCGCGACCTCAGCGCGGAGATCCGCCGAATCATCGAAGCCATCGTCCCGCCCGACGACGTGGTGACGGCGATCGGCGCGGCCCTGCGCCGCCACGGCGCCGACACGGCCTACGCCGTCCGGTCCAGCGCCACCGCGGAGGACCTCGCGACGGCCTCCTTCGCGGGCCAGCAGGACACCTACCTGAACGTCCGGGGCGCGGAGGCCGTCCTCGCGCACGTCAGCCGGTGCTGGGCCTCGCTCTTCACCGAGCGGGCCGTCAGCTACCGGCAGCGCAACGGCATCGACCACCGGACGGTCCACCTCGCGGTCGTGGTGCAGAAGATGGTGTTCCCGCAGGCGGCCGGCGTGCTGTTCACGGCCGATCCGGTCACGTCCAACCGGAAGGTCGCCTCCGTGGAGGCCAGCTTCGGTCTCGGCGAGGCGCTGGTCTCCGGGCTCGTGAACCCGGACGCCTACCGGGTGCGCGACGACGCGATCGTCGACCGGTCGATCGCCGTCAAGCGCCTCGCCATCAACGCCCTCCCCGGCGGCGGCACCGACCGACAGACGATCAGCGCGGACCGGCAGGGCCAGCCGGCGCTGACGGACGACCAGGTCCTGCGACTGGTACGGGTGGGGCGGCGCATCGAGGCGGCCTTCGGTTGCCCGCAGGACATCGAGTGGTGCCTGTCCGACGGCGACGCCCAGATCGTCCAGAGCCGGCCGATCACCACGCTGTTCCCGGTACCCGCCGCCGCCCGGGACGGGGCGAACCACGTCTACCTGTCCGTGGGACATCAGCAGATGATGACCGACGCCATGAAGCCGCTGGGGCTGTCCATGTGGCAGCTCACGGCGATGGCGCCGATGCACGAGGCCGGTGGGCGGCTCTTCGTGGACGCCACCGGAATCCTGGCGTCGCCCGCGAGCCGCGCCGGCTTCCTCGAGATGGCGGGCAGGTCAGATCCGTTGACCCGGGACGCGCTGGAGACCCTGCTCGCCCGCCCCGACTTCGTACCGACGCTGACCGACGACGCTCCCCGTGTCCCCCGGCTGGGCGGCGCGCCGGCCACGATCGAGAACGATCCGGCCATCGTCACCGAACTGGTCGAGCGCAGCCGGACGTCCCTCGCCGCGCTGCGGCGTGACATCGCGACGGTGACCGGACCGGCACTGTTCGACTTCCTGCTCACGGCATTCGAGGAGCACAAGCGGCTGCTCGCCGATCCATTGAGCATGCAGGCGATCATGGCGGGGATGGAGGCCACCTGGTGGCTCAACGAACAGCTCGCCGGTTGGCTGGGTGAGCGGAACGCCGCCGACACCCTCACCCTGTCGGCCCCCGGCAACATCACGTCGGAGATGGGCCTGGCGCTGCTCGACGTCGCGGACGCGATCCGCCCGTACCCCGAGGTGGTGGCGTTCCTGCGGGACGTCGACGACGACGGCTTCCTCGACGAGCTGCCGAGACTGCCGGGCGGCAGCCAGGCGCGCGACGCCATCCGGGCCTATCTCGACCGGTACGGGATGCGCTGCGTCGGCGAGATCGACATCACGAGGCCGCGCTGGGCCGAACGCCCCACCACGCTCGTACCCCTGATCCTCGACAACATCAGGTTGCACGAGCGCGGCGCGGCCGCACGGCGCTTCGCGCAGGGGCGCGAGGAGGCCCAGCGCAAGCGCGAGGAGCTGCTGGAACGCCTGCGTGCCCTGCCGGACGGGGTGCGCAAGGCCGACGAGACCGCACGGATGATCGACCGGGTTCGCACCTTCATCGGGTACCGGGAGTACCCGAAGTACGCGATCATCAGCCGCTACCTCGTGTACAAGCAGGCCCTGCTGCGGGAGGCGGAACGCCTCCTGCGGGCGGGCGTGCTGCGCCAGATCGACGACATCTTCTACCTCACCTTCGCCGAGCTGCACGACTTCGTGCGGACGCACCGGATCGACGATCACCTCGTCGAGCGGCGCAGAGAGGCGTTCCGGACGCACCAGAGGCTCACCCCGCCGCGGGTGCTCACCTCGGAGGGAGAGGGCATCTCCGGGGCGTACCGACGCGATGACGTGCCGGCCGGCGCGCTTGTCGGTCTCGGCGTCTCCGACGGGATCGTCGAGGGTCGCGCCCGCGTCCTTCCCGACCTGGCCGAGGCCGACCTGGAACCGGGCGACATCCTGGTCACCGCGTACACCGACCCGAGCTGGTCGCCGCTGTTCGTGGCGGTCGCCGGACTGGTCACCGAGGTGGGTGGCCTCATGACCCACGGGGCGGTCATCGCCCGGGAGTACGGCCTGCCCGCCGTCGTCGGCGTGCCGGACGCGACCAGGCTCATCCGGAACGGGCAGCGGATCCGGGTGCACGGCGCCGACGGGTACGTCGAGATCGTGTCGGACGAGGGCGCTCAGGTGTAGGGCATCGTCGGGAACCAGCCGTAGCCCGATCGCCGCGAAGTCCAGGATCGAACTGTGCGGCATGGCTGTCGATCTACCGCCCGCCCGAGCCGTCGTAGTGTAGGGGCCCACCACCGAGGGGGCCGGCACACGGACGGGACTTGAGCCATGGCCAAGTACATGATTCTGATCTACGGCGACGCCCAGCAGTGGGAGGCGATGACCGACGAGCAGTGGAAGGCACACGACGCCGCGCACGCGGCGTTCGCCGAGAAGGCTGGGACTCAGATCATCGACGGAAAGCAGTTGGAGATGTCGCCCACGGCCACCACGCTGCGCTCGGACTCGATGGGGCAGATCACGACGACCGACGGCCCGTTCCTGGAGACCAAGGAGGCGCTCGGCGGCTACTACCTGATCGAGGCCACCGACCTGGACGAGGTGCTGTCGTTGGCGAAACTGCTCCCCGAGGTGCGCGCGTCGCACAGCGGTGTGGAGATCCGCCCGGTGGTCGACCACGGTTGACGTGACCGACCCACGAACGAAGGACGAGGTCGTCGCGGCGGTCGCCCAGGCGCACCGCCGCGACTGGGCCCAGGTGTTCAGCACCACGGCCCACCTGACCCGCGACCTCGACCTGGCCGAGGAGTGCACCCAGGACGCGTTCGCCCGGGCCCTGGAGACCTGGACGCAGACCGGCATCCCGGACCGGCCGGGCGCCTGGTTGACCACCATCGCGCGTAACCGGGCCCGCGACGTCCTGCGCCGCGCGTCGGTGTTCCGTCGCAAGATGCCCCTGCTCGTGGCCGACGAGACCACGCCGGGGCCGGAGGACGGTCTCGTCGACGACCGGCTGCGCCTCATCTTCACCTGCTCACACCCGGCCCTGGCCCGGGACGCCCAGGTCGCCCTGACGCTGCGTCTGGTGTGCGGGCTGTCCACGCCCGAGGTGGCCCGCGCGTTTCTCGTGCAGCCGGCCACCATGGCCGCCCGCATCACCCGGGCCAAGAAGAAGATCGCCGCGGCCCGCATCCCGTACCGGGTGCCGGGCCCGGACCAGCTGGAGGAGCGGGTGAGCGCGGTCCTGGAGGTCGTCCACCTGATCTTCACCACCGGCCACACGGCGCCGCTCGGCGCCCAGCTGGTCCGCCAGGACCTGGTGGACAGCGCGGTCGGGCTGGCCCGCATGCTGCACCTGCTGATGCCGACCAACGCCGAGATCAGCGCACTGCTCGCGTTGCTCCTGCTCAACGCCGCCCGCCAGGACGCCCGCAGAGCCGCGGACGGGCGTCTGGTGCTGCTGTCCGAGCAGGACCGCTCGCGCTGGGACCGGCAGCTCATCGCCGAGGGCCGGGCTCTGGTCGCCGACGCGCTGCGTCGACGGCCTCCGACGCGGTACGCGTTGGAGGCGGCGATCGCCGCCCTGCACGCTGCGGCGCCGAGCTGGCAGGACACCGACTGGGCCCAGATCGTCGCGCTCTACGACACCCTGTTCCGGATCTGGCCCTCCCCCGTGGTCGATCTCAACCGGGCGGTCGCGATCGGGCTGCGCGACGGACCCCGGGCCGGCCTCGACGCGCTCGACCCACTGCTCGCCGACCCGGCCCTGGCCACGTACGGATACCTGAGTGCCGCCCGGGCCGACTTCCTGCGCCAGTTGGGGCAGTGGCGGCAGGCCCGGACGGCCTACGAGGAGGCCTTGACCCTCACCGACAACGACGTCGAACGGGCATTTCTCAGCGACCGGCTGACCGAGGTGGAACGGAATCTGTGAGCGCCAGCGCCAGGGGAACGGCGGTCGGTCAGACATCCGCCTCGATGGCGAACGTGTTGCCGTCCGGGTCCTGGATCCAGGCGATACGCCCACCTCCGGCCCGCGCGGTGATCCCCTTCGGGTCGTGCTCGAACTGCTCGTAGCGCACGGGGTCGACGCCGGCGGCCATGAGTTCGTCGACGATCTCGTCGAGGTCGTCGACGTACCACGTCGCCAGCGTCGCCTCGGTCGTCCCGGCGGTGACCGACTGGTACACGTTGAGGGCCGGTCCGCCGCCGGAGGCGTAGATGCGGCTGCCGTCGGGGATGTGGGCGCTGGGCGCGGACCGCAGCGCCCGCAGGCCCAGCCTGCCTTCGTAGAAGGCGACCGCCCGTGCGATATCGGACACGGCGACTGACGTTCTGAGGTGGTGTGCGCTCAAGGGCATGCCCCAGCCTGGCAGAGACGGGGGCCGGTGGACGTGACGCGGGGCGGGCTCGGCGTGGTGCCGGGCCCGCCCCTCGGTCGTGCGTCAGGTCAGCGTTGCAGGGTGAGCACGCCCGGTCGGTACGGCAGTAGGCCGTAGTCGACGCCGTTGGAGGAGGGCGATCGGCCCTGGTAGAGCAGTTGGAGGTTGCAGGGGTTGACGGTGAAGGTCTGGTCGGCGCTGGTGCGGATCAACTCGCCGTGGCTGATGTCGTTGGTCCAGGTGGCGCCGCTGTTGGCCTTGCCGGCGAAGGGGTTGCTCTCGGTGGCGGCCTGGGGGGTCCAGCTGCCGTTGAGGCTGGTGGCGGTGAAGGAGCGGAAGTAGCGGCCCTGGCCGCCGATGGCCTCGACGATCATGAGGTACTTGTTCTGGCCTTGGAGCTTGTAGACCTGGGGCGCTTCGAAGAGGTTGTTGGTGGAGTCGCTCATGATGGTCGTGTAGCTGGAGCCGAAGCTGCTGGGGAAGTTCCCGATCGGCATGCTGGCGCGGTAGATCTTGCCGTTGTCGCCGGCGAAGAAGAGGTACATGTTCTGGTCGTCGGCGATCAGGGTCTGGTCGATCGGGCCGGTGCCGGAGCCGGTGATGCTGCCGCTGAACAGGGTCTGGGCGGCGGACCAGCCGTTGGCGTTGGTGGGGTCGGTGGAGGTGCGGTAGGAGAACGCGGCACCGCCCCACTGGTAGGCCAGGACCCAGATGTTCTTGGGCGCGAAGTAGAACAGGGTCGGCGCGACGGTGCCGCTGTTCATGGTGTTCTGGCTGGCCGAGCCCATCTCCGACCAGTTGGTGAACAGACCGAAGTTCATCGACCCCCACGACGAACCGAAGTCGTGGGTGGTGGCGTAGACGAGTTGCCGGCCGTTGTAGGGGGCGACGGTGAAGTCCTTGAGTGACACCCAGCCCGACTTCGGCTGCGCCAACGCCCCGGTCGACGACCACCGGTACGACGACGGCAGGTCACAGGTGCCACCCGGGGGCGGCGTGGTGGGCGGCGGCGTGGTGGGGTTGCCCCCGCCGTCGACGCGGACGAACTGCCACTGCTGGTTGGTGCCGTTCCAGTCGTCGTACTGCACGATGTTGCCACCGTCGGCCGTCGAGGCGCCCTGCACCTCCATGACCTTGTTGCTGTTGCGGTTGATCAACCGCACGTACCCACTGTCCGAGTCGGCCAGCCGGAACTGCTGGTTGGTCCCGTTGTTGTCCGACCACTGCACGATCGCCCCGCCGTTGGCCGTCGACCGGCCGGAAACATCCAGCACCTTGCCGGACAACCGCGACTTGACCCGGTAGTAACCACTACCCGAGTCCACGAACTGCCACTGCTGCTGGTTGCCGTTGTTACGCGTCCACTGCGTGATCCGCGCACCGTCGTTCGTGGCCAGGTTGTAGACGTCCAACGCCTTGCCACTGTTGCGGTTCACCAGGACGTACCACGCGCTCGTGTCGACGGTCGCCGCAGCCGCGGGCGACGACACCGCCATCGCGGCGGCGCCAGCGACCACCACCGCCGCCACGCTGGCGGCTGCCGCTCGTACCAACCGCCCTCGCCGCCGCGAGGGCGGCGCTATCGCCGGGGTCGTATCAATGGCGGACATGTTCCTCCTCAATCACAGGGAGCCGAACGGCTCCCCGAAGCTAGGCGCACCACGACACGCGACCGGGCGCACACGGCGGGAATGTTCGCGTTAACACGATCCCTGCGTGCTGCGGACAGTGTCGGATTGACGGTCGACGAAGTCGGCCGGCGGTACATCGCACCCGACGTCGTCCTTGACCATCGACTGTGAGCGATAACATGCTGTTCGTCAAGACGTAACATCCGCGTAAAGCAGGGCCGACCCGTCGGGTCCGACCATTGACGCCGGTCGCACGCCTGCTGCCCGGCCACCCACCGCCCGACAACCCGGGCCGACGTACTCGGCAACCCAGAATGACTGACGCTAACATCGACATTCGCGCATAAAGCGCCGCGTCTTCCCCGCTGCCGCAGCCGTGCTCGCGAGGATTCATCGACGGACTGCCGGCCGCGCCCGCCCCGGTGCCCAGGCCCGGAGTCGGTGACTCCCGGCCCGGGCATCCGTGCTCAGGGGCTGGTGCAGGTGACGTTGCCGGGCGGGGTGGCGCCGTCTCCGGTGGCGGTGAATCCGAAGGTCGTCGAGGCGTTCGGCGCGAGCGTGCCGTTGTAGTCGGCGTTGCGCACGGTGACGTTGCCGGTGGTCCCGGTGTTGACACCGCTCCAGAGGCTGCTGATGGCCTGGCCATTGGCCAGGGTCAGGCGCACCGTCCAGCCGTTGATCGTGCCGGACGTCCCGTTGGTGACGGTGAACTCGCCCTGGAACCCGCCCGGCCAGCTGTTGATCGCCCGATAGGTGGCGGCGCAGGTGCCCGGCTCACCGGTCGGCGGCGGGGTGGTCGGCGGCGGCGTCGTCGGCGGCGGGGTGGTCGGCGGCGGCGTCGTGGGCGGGGGCGTGGTCGGCGGCGGCGTGGTGGGCGGAGTCGTCGACTGGAACTGGCTGAAGAACCGCCAGATCTCACCCGAGGTCCAGGTCCGCGAGTCGTTGGGGCTGCCCGACCCGTCGACCGGGCTCGGGGTGTGGTCGCCGTCGAACGCGGCCCACTGCACCGGGTACCCCGAGCGGCAGCCGGAGTAGGTGGTGGTGATGTGGGTCAGGCTGCCCTGGCTGGGCTCGCGTGGGCTCTGTGCCGTGCAGCCGTTGTTCCGCACGAACGTGTCGCGCAAAGCCCGACCCTGCGAGATGTTGAGCACGCTGTCGTGGATGCCGTGGATGCCGAAGTACGGAACCGGCTGGGTGCCGCCGCTACAGCCGCTGAGGTTCGCGCCGGAGAGCACCGCGACCGCGCGGATGACGTTGGGTCGGGCACAGGCCACCGCGTAACTCATGGCCCCGCCGTAGCTCCAGCCCAGGGCGAAACGCTGCGTCGTGTCGACGCAGAGGTCGTTCTCGACCTGCCTGGAGATGTCGTCGAAGAGGGTCAGGTCCCGCCCGTTGGTGTTGGCCCACCCGGCGTTGATGCCCTGCGGCGCGACGAAGATCGTGCTGTTGTTCGACAGCGGCGCGAGGCCGTAGTAGCCGGCCGAGGCGACGTTGTTGGCCGATCCGTTCAGCCAGTGGAAACCGAAGACCAGGCGGTACTGGCGGTTCCGGTCGTAACCGCTCGGGATCTGGAGGATGTAGGTGCGGCTCTGGCCGCTGCTGGTGATCGTGCGTGTCCCGTTGGTGAGGGTGGGCGCCTTACCGCAGCCCGCGGTCGCCGCCAGGGTGCCGTTCGTGGCAGCCGCCGCCTCGCCGCGGAACCCGGCGGTCAACGCGCCGCCGGTAGCCACGACGAGAACCGCCGCGGCCGCGACGAACGTCAGTAGTTGTCTCCGTCTGACCATTGCTCGACTCCTTGCCGTTGATCGTGCGTACGACATGCACCTCGAGCCGGTTCGTGCCGGGTGGGGTGCTCGCCCGCGCGGGCGGGACGAGGGCCGACCGACGAGGTGCCGTGACAGGACGTCCTTCCGTTGCGGGCCGACGTGCTCGTGCGGCCGGTGCGGCGTACACGGGTGGTGTACGGGCCGTACCGTCGCTGCCGGGTTGTCCGCGACGGGGCATGGAATGCGGGGAATGCGGCCGGACCGGGGGGGCGTCCGACGACCGCGCGGTCGCCTGGCAGTGGCGGAGCGGCCCGGACTGGTCACCGATCGGTGCGGCGGCGGGAGGGCGGGCCCTCGGCATGCCTGCGCCGACTGACTGCAGTGACTGGGAGCGTGCCCTTCACTCCCCGCGCCGGAACATAGCATGTTATCGATAACACGCTCAACCGACCGAGTGCCGCGCAATCGACCGACATGGTCGGTCCGACCCATTAAAGCCCTGGTCAGGCGGTCGACCGCAGAGCGGCACGCCCATCCCCGGGAACACGCGTCACCGCTGCGTGTCCTCGGATCGCGAGGCGAAGGGGGTGACCTCGAGGAGCCTGTCCCCCAGGTCGCAGACCGTGTCCCGCATGCGACGGGTCCCGCCGTTCTGCATGGCGTGCATGGCGTCGCAGGCCCCCCGCCAGGCCTGACAGGCGCCGGGCACATCGTCGAGATCCAGCAGGGTCCCGCAGAGCTGGGCGGACGCCTCGAAGACGTCGATCCGACTGTGCGCCTCGACGGCCGCTCGGAGGCCCTGCTCGAGCTGGTCCCGAGCGTGGCTCTGGTGCCCCAGCAACGCCAGGCACTCGGCGATCAGAATGCGGATCGCCGGTTCGTCCGTCCCTGGTCCGACCTTCTCGCTCTGGGCCAGCGCCTCGTCGAGGCACCCCATGGCCTCGCCGGGAGCACCGAGTCGGACCAATGTCCGGCCCCGGGCCACGCACGCCCAGATCTCGCCCTGCTCGAAGCCGGCGGCCCGGTAGAGGGACAGTGCTCGCTCGTTCTCCGCGAGTGCCCGCTCGTGCCGGCCGAGCTGACTGTGGATCCGGTGCAGGGCACTGTGGACGCCGCCCAACTCCGCGATCATGCCGCGCTCGGTGAAGATCTCTCGGGCGCGGGTGAGCAGGTCGAGTGCCTCGTCGTAGCTGGCGAAGTGGAAGCAGGAATCGGCCAGACTCCACATAGCGTGGGCCGCACCCAGGTCATCCCCGCTGCCGTTGGCAGCCCGCAGAGCCACCCGCATCACGTCCTGCCAGTCGTGGAACCGCCCGGTGAGCCGCAACCACGGCCAGATGGTGAGAGCCAGCCGCCAGGGTGGGACACCGAAGTCGCCCTCCGCCGCACGGCGAACCGCCTCGAACAGGACCTCCCGGTGATCGTCGAACCACCGCATCGCGGCCTCGTACGAACCGGGTCGCTCGGCGATGACGCCGGCCGGGGCCGGAGTGGGGGCAGCCGCCGGGCTCGTCGGTACCAGCCGCAGCGCGGCCTGGTGGCTGCTGTGCAGGTAGTGGTGCAGAAGTCGGTCGATCGCCGCCTCCCGGTCGCGGACCGACTCCGCCGCCAGGATCAGCTCCTGCGCGTACGCCCGGACGAGGACGTGCGAGGTGAACCGGCCCCGGTCGTCCTCGTCGAGCAGGGCCGCCTCGGCGAGTTCGCGCACCATGGCCCGCGTCTGCTCCAGCGGGGTCTGGGACATGCTGGCGAAGGCCTCGGCCGAAACGCCGGCCGCCATGGCCGCGGAGGACAGCCGGAAGAGCCGTGCCGCGTCCGGGCTGAGCTGACGGTACGACCAGGCGAAGGCGGCACGCGGATCGCATCCGCCGTGGTTGCCGGAGAAGGCGGTGAGTCGCCGCGCGCCGTCCCGGAGTTCCGCGGCGACGTCCTCCAGAGCGAGTCGCGGACGCGCGCTCAACCGGCCGGCCAGGATCGCCAACGCGAGGGGCAGGCGCCCACACATCTCGATGATCTCGTCGAGGGTGTCGGACACCTCAGCGCTGCCCGCCGGGGAGCGGTTCGGCGCGTCCTTCAGCCGGCGCTGGACCAGCCTTCGGGCGGTCGGCATGTCCGGAGGATCGAGATGCAGCAGGTGGGCTCCGTCGCGGACGGCGAGATCGACGAGCGGACTGCGGCTGGTCACCAGAACCAGACACTCCGGGGAGTTGGGCAGCAAGGGGCGCACCTGGGCGGCGTCGAGCGCGTTGTCGAGGAACACGAGCAACTTCCGGCCGGCGGTGAGGCTCCGGTAGATGCCGACCCGTGCGGCGAGCGTCTCCGGGACGCTGGACATGTGGAAACCCTGCGACGACAGCAGGGATCCGAGCGCATCGCTGGCCGAGAGGCTGTCGGTCTCGGGCTGCTCCGCGCGCAGGTCGAGGTAGAGCTGGCCGTCGGTGAACTCCCCGGCGACCAGGTGGGCGAAGTGCGCGGCCAGCGTGGACTTGCCCACGCCGCCCATTCCGTCGAGTGCGACAACCAGCGGACCCGTCCCGCGCGCGTCGGCCGTGTACTCGCACATTCCGGCGAGAGTCGCGAGTTCGGCGGTACGTCCGACGAAGGCGGGGAGATCGGGTGGGAGCTGCGCCGGACGCACCAGCGGCACCGGCCACGAGCGGTCGCGCCGCCGCGTCTCTGGGCCGGTCTGGCCGTTCGGCACCGAGGTCGCCGTCCCCGCCAGGACGCGCCGGTGCGCGGCCTGGAGCGCCTCGCCCGGATCGATGCCCAGCTCCTCGACGAGACGGGTGCGGACGGTCCGGAAGAGCCCCAGCGCCTCGGCCTGGTGGCCGCTCGCCCCGAGCGTGGCGATGAGACTCGCCTGCACCGGCTCGTGGAACGGCGCCATCGAGGCGGCCAGCCGGAGGGGCCGGAGCAACCGCGTCGGCCGGTCCAGTGACATGGCGAGTTCGGCCGCCGGCACGCACCCGTCGAGGAATTCCTGATCGAGCGCCGCGAAGATCGACATCGAGGTGGTGCCGTGGGCGTACGTGTCACCGGCGGGCCCGCGCCACAGCCCCAGGGCCTGGGCGTACCGATCCAGCGCCGCGTGACGGTCGCCGGCCGTGAGCTTGGCGCGGGCGGCCCCGACGAGCTCACGGAAGCGGAACAGGTCCAGCGAGCCGGGCGCGGGCGCGAAGAGGTAGCCACTACCGTGCCGCCGCAGGTACGTGCCGGAAGCGCGCAGCGGGAGCGAGGGTTCCATCAGCCGCCGCAGCGCGCCGACGTACTTGTGGATGACGTTCGTGGCGCTGGCCGGAGCGTCCTCACCCCAGACCAGTTCGATGAGGTCGGTCGCGCTGACCGGTCGCCCCGCGCGGGCGAGGAGCAGGGCCAGCAGGCGGCCCTGCTGTCGGGGGCCGACGTCCACCTCGACACCGTCACGCCACAGTCGCAGGGGACCCAGGATCTCGAAACGCAGGCTGCCGTCGGTCGGCCGGGGTCCGTCTTCTCCGTGGCGGGCATCGGTCGAAATCGACAATTCAATCTCCTGTTTCGCCGTACCCGCCGCCACCACCGAGCTTGCCAGTCTACGGGTGCGCGGCCGAGGACGACCCGTCACCGAGACGCGATCCGGACGAAACGGTGGAGCACGGCACCCGACAATAGAAATGTCACTGCGCGGAATACACGAGGCAGGGCCTCTCCGACGCCGTTCGTCGCTTTTTCGCCGACTCCGTGGATTCCAGGCGATACGGCCGCGAGACTGCCCTTTCGGCTCCTAGACTGCGAGCGTGTACGGCGGGGCCGCCCCTGCCAACGGGGAGGTGCGGGTGCCATGAATTCTCGGCCGACGAAACAGCAGGAACGCCCTCACGGCGGAGCCAACCGTGACATGCCTCCGGAACTCGGCTCCGATTCCGTTGGCATATTCGAGGGCCGAACCTTCATGTTGTCCAATGCTGTCGGCGACGTGCCCGCCGATTCCATTGCGGGACTGGTGCACGACGACACCCGTTACCTCAGCCGTTGGGAGATGACGCTCGACGGACACGCCCCGCTGGTGCTCAGCGCCAGCACCGTCGACGCCTACTCCGCGGCCTTCTTCCTCGCCAACCCGGAGCTACCGAACCTGCGGGCGAACGGCATCGGGCTGCGCCGGGAGCGGTTCGTCGGGAACGGCATGTACGAGCGGATCGAGTTGCAGTACTTCGGCGTCGAACCGGTCTCCGTACGCCTGCGGCTGGATGTCGGCGTGGACTTCGCCGACCTCTTCGAAATCAAGCGAGCGGGGCGGAGCCGGCTCGCCGACATCCGACGGAACCACCGGCGGGACGGCTCCGCCCTGCTCTTCTCCTACCGGAACTCGGGCTGGTCGGCCGGCACCACCGTCGAGGCCAGTCCCCCGGCCGACCGGGTCGAGGGCGACTCGCTGGCCTGGGAAGTGCGCCTGGAGCGCGGCGACACCTGGGGGTGCGAGGTGCGCGTGCTGCTGAACTGTCAGGGTACGGACTTCCAGCCGACCAGCCGTGTCTTCGGCGAGGCACACGCCACCGACCCCGACGACGTGGCATCGCGGTGGACGACCAACAAACCGGATCTCAGCGCGGATTCGGAGCTGTTGCGCAACGTCTACCACAAGACGGCCGTCGACCTGGTGTCGATGCGCATCGTCAAGGAGATCAACGGCCAGAAGGTCGTGCTGCTGGCCGCCGGCATGCCCTGGTTCCTGACTCTGTTCGGCCGGGACACGCTGATCACGGCGTACCAGAGCATCACCTGCGGTCCGGACGTCGCGCGCGGGGCGCTGGTCGCTCTCGCCGCGCACCAGGGCACCGTCGTCGACGACTTCAGCGACCAGGACCCCGGCAAGATCCTGCACGAGTTCCGCTCCGGTGAGCTGACGCAGCTCGGCATCGAGCCCTACGGCCCCTGCTTCGGCGCTGCCGACACCACCCAGCTCTGGCTGATCCTGCTCTCCGAGTACTGGCGGTGGACCGGCGACGACGCGTTGGTGCGGCAGTTGCGGCCCAACGCCGACGCAGCGCTGCGGTGGATCGACGAGTTCGGGGACCGCGACGGTGACGGGTACGTCGAGTACGGCACGCGCTCTCCGAACGGCATGCGCAACCAGTGTTGGCGCGACTCGCCGGACGGCGTGCAGTTCGCCGACAGCAGGCTCCCCGACCTGCCGGTCGCCACCTGCGAGATCCAGGGCTACACCTACGACGCGAAGGTACGCGCCGCGGAACTCGCCGACGGGCCGTGGGCCGACGCCCCGTTGGCGCGACGGCTGCGGACCGAGGCCGCCGATCTGCGGGAGCGGTTCAACCGTGACTACTGGCTGCCACAGCGCGGTGGCTACTACGCGATCGGCCTGGACGCGGAGAAACGCCCCATCGACTCGATGACCTCGAACATGGGCCACCTGCTGTGGAGTGGGATCGTTCCGCCCGAGCGGGCGGCCCTGGTGGCGCGGCACCTGATGTCCGACGAGATGTTCTCCGGCTGGGGCGTACGGACGCTGTCGACCGCGGACGTGGGGTACAATCCGATCGGCTACCACCTCGGGACCGTGTGGCCGCACGACAATTCGATCATCGCCGCCGGGCTCGCCCGGTACGGCCACCGGCACGAGGCCAACCGCATCGCGATGGCGTTGCTCGAAGCGGCGGCCCACTTCGACTACCGCCTGCCCGAGGCGTTCTCCGGGTACGACCGGTCACTGGGCCGACGACCCGTGCCCTACCCCACCGCCTGCAACCCCCAGGCGTGGGCCAGCGGGGCGCCCCTGCTCTTCCTGCGGACGATGCTCGGGCTCGACGTCCGCGACGGCGTCCTCGCCACCGATCCGCACATCCCCGAGACGTTGGGGGGCATCCGGCTGACCGGGGTCACCGTGCACGGCGCGAAACGGATCGTTGACGCCTCCGGTTCGCGGTTGCGCTCCCCCGCCTGAGCTGGCGGGCGAACCGGCCCGGTCAGGCCGCCGGGCGGCTCGTCCGCAGGGTGTGGAGCGCGTCCTGATGCCGGGAACGGACGGTCCGGACCGGGACGCCCAGCGCACGGGCCGTCTGGTGGGTGGTCCGTCCCGCCAGGTAGGTGTGCAGCAGCACCGCGCGGTGCTCGACGGACAGCCGGCGCAGCATCGAGACCGCCTCGGCCGCGGCGACGGCGGCGTCCGCGTGGTCCGGTTGGGCAGCGTCGACCTCCGGCTCGATCCTCTCCCGCCCGACGGCGACCTCCCGCAGCGACGCGACGGCCAGGTCACGCGCCACCGTCATCAACCAGTCGCTGATCGGGACCTCGATGGGGCGGAGGCGGGCGCCCTTCTGCCAGGCGTGGATGAACGTCTCCTGCACGATGTCCTCGGCGAGGTGGTGGTCCACCACGAGCCTCTCGACGAAGGTGAGCAGCGGCCCGAAGTTCTCGGCCATCAACTCGTCAAGCGCGGGAGTCCGGGCGGACGCCGCACAGGTGTGGGGAGCCGTTGTCATCGCTGGTGCCTGGTCCTTAACGAGCTGGTCTACGAGCGGGCCCGCCACCGGCACGTCCGGCAACCGGCGATCGGCCCGGCCCCGACGCTACGGTCGGCCAGTTACCAGCCTCGTGACGAACTCTTACCGACCCGGCCGGCCCGGCAGCGAACCCGCCCGCCCTGGCCGGCTACTTCGGGCGCGCGACCTCCAACTGGCCCGTGGACCGGACCGTCACCCAGGTCGTGACGGTGGCCCCGTCCACCTCGGCGGTGCAGGTGAACCGGTGGCCCTCGATGACCGGCTGGTCGACCGGGCAGGCGACGGTGTCCGCGTTCAGCCCGTAGTCGGCCCGGAGCACGGTCAGCACCTGGCGTTGCAGGGCGGCCGTGTCGAGGACCTTCGGTCGCGGGAGGTCGGGCCGGGTCACGGCCACGACCGTCCCCGCGACGACCAGGAGGACGACCGGAACCGCGACGGCCACCACGAGTTTCGGAGCGGGCCGCCAGCGTCTCGCCGTCGGCACGGTCGCCGCCGGCCCCCACTGCGGCCCAGGAGCCGGCTTCCAGCGGGGTGCCCGCAGGGCTGCCCCCGCGCCGGTGACCGCCGGGCTGTCGGACGCGCCGTCCGGGCTCATCGTCGACTCCACGGTCTCAGCGGGCGGTGGGGGTGGGCACGGTGACGACCTCCGGTAGCGGCTTCGTCTTCGCGCCGGTCGGGGCGACCGCGAACCAGGTGCCGCCGACTCCCTGGCCCCGGATCTCGCCGGGCGCGGTGTCCTTGGCGAACAGGTAGACCGGCCAGCCGCCGATGGTCACCTGGCAGGTGCCGTCGGCCCGCTCGACGTACCCGACGAGTTGGGGGTCGACGCCGTCGGGATAGATCCGGCCGGGTGACGAGATGAGCAACGGGGGCCAGGTCCTGGCGCAGTCACCCGCGCAGGTCGCCTTCGGTGGCTTCGCCGAGTCCTTGTCGAACCGGTAGAGCGTCCTGCCCTGGCCGTCCGCGACGTACGTGCCGATGTCAGGCTGCTCCATGGCCCGCAACCGCACCACGTTGCTGCCCTGACCGCGGTCCGGGCTACCGGAGACGGCGACGTCGGACGGCCCGCTGAAGATCTGGACGCGGCGCTGCGTCTTCGCCACGGTCGGCGGCGGCACCGGGCTGACCTCGATGACCTGCGGGCCCGGGTCCGCGGTCGCGGTGACCGACGCGGCCACGGACGCCCCCTGGGTCGGCGCGCTCGCGGTGCCGCCCGCCCCCGTGGCCTCCCCGCACGCGGTCAGCGCCGCCAGGCCGATCACCGCGATCGCGATCCGCGCTCTCTGCACCATGTTCGCTCCACCTCGTATTCGGTGTGGACCGGGCTCGTGCACAGGTCCGGCACCCACACGGACGCCGTACCGAATCGGTTCATCGCCGTACCGCGACGGACAGCCCGGACGGATTCGAACTTGCCCTGAACCGGATGGCGCGAGCATCCGTGTGGGTGGCGGCATCGGCGCAAGACGGTCCACGAGGGGACCGCTCGCCGACCCGCAGAACCACAGGAATACGGGAGGGCGACATGGCCACGTACCACATCGTCAGCGAGGACATCCAGGAGTCCGCGAGCTGGCTGCAGCAGAACATGCAGACTCTGCTGGACGGGATGACCCAGGCCAAGAGCAAGATCGACACGCTGATCCAGGGTGGCTACAACACCCCGGGCGCGCAGCAGCAGTTCGGTCCGTACTTCGAGGAGTACAAGGGCAGCGTCGACCAGACCCTGCACGGCATGGAGGGCATCAGCCAGTACCTCACGCAGGTCAGCGACGCCTTCTCGGAGACCGACACGCAGACCGCCGCCAGCCTCAGCCGCTGACGCGACAAACGGCTCGGCGGCCCGCAGGCCGGCCTGCTGCTCGGCGACGCCGCGCTCGTCGAACGCCTACGCCGCCACCCGCTGGCCCGCGCGCTG
>NZ_JBITMW010000003.1:0-314098 GCF_044466585.1 Micromonospora sp. NPDC049359
GGTGTTCCCGGCCGCGGCTACCGGCTCTGGGCCGGCGAGCTGCTCGGCGGCGCGGGGGGTGTAACGACGCCGGCCCGGCGGGTGTTCCCGGCGGCCGGGGCTGCGACCCGGGGGTCGCGACGGCGTGCCAGGTATAACGACCCCGCCCGGCCCGCGATTCCGCCCGCTCGGTGTCACCGACCACAGCATGCCGACGGCCCAAACCCGGACAGACATCGCATCCGAGACATCGCATCCGTGACGCCGTGCACGGGCCCCACCGGCGTGATCGTCACCAGAGCGCCGATCTGGGGGCGTCCGCGCAGAGGGACGCCCCCACATCACCGGCCGGAGTGGATCACCCGGGCGATCCGGTGTCTCCGGGGAGATGTGGGGGCGTGATCGAGTCGACGTCGGCGATGTCGGGGTGTCCGGGCGTGCGGGATACCCCGATATCGCTGACCTGGAGTCGATCAAAGGGGCGGGCACGATCGTCCGCGCGTGTCCAAGCGCGTTGGACTACCGAAACCGGACAAAATCACAATCCGACGCTCGGTGATCTGCGCAGTATCGGGGATGTTGCTGCCTCAGAACCCGCTGAGGCAGCAACATCCCCGAAAGTGCTCTCTCACCGACCAGGGCGCACCAACCCGAGTGAAGTCTGAGACGGCGCACACGGCGCAAGATCGTGCTCGAACCAGGAAAGAGGGCCCTCGTCGCGCGGCCGAGGCCACTACAACCAGGATCGAGCACGATCATGCCCGCACGGACCTGCCTCGGTTGCCCGGAGGTTGGACCGGCGGGTGGTTAGGCGGAGTCCGCTGCGTCGTTGGCCTGGGCGTGACGTTCCCGCAGTCGCTCCCGGATCTCCTCCGGGGTGTACGCGCGTCGGCGCCGCTCGGCCCGGGCAATGACCACACCGGACGCTGCCACCCCGGCGAGGCCGGCCAGGCCGAGGACCTTCCACCACCGCACTCGTTGCCGCATCGGCCTAGGCTAGTCCCTCATGAGCATCAGCCTGGATGAGGCCGTCGAGTTGACCCGCACCGGTGACGTGTGGGTGTTCCGGGGCCGCAGCGTGCCGGACCGGGCGATCCAGTTCACCACGAACAGTCCGGTCAACCACGTCGGAATGGCTGTCGTGCTGGACGACATGCCGCCGCTGATGTGGCACGCGGAGTTGGGCAAGTCCCTGCCGGACCTGTGGTCGGGCACGCACCAGCGCGGTGTTCAGTTGCACGACCTGCGGGACGCGGTCTGCGTGTGGGCCAACCGGTACGGTCAGCGGGCTTGGCTGCGGCAGCTCGACCCGCCGGCGGAGGGCGAAATGGAACGCGCGGTGCTGCGGACCGTCGCGCGCCTGGACGGCACGCCGTTCCCGTCGACCGCCCAGTTGGCGTGGCGGTGGGTGCGCGGCCGGGTGCCGTCGTTGCCGGGTCCTGGCCGGGCGGCACTCCGAGCCGTATCGCGGGCCGCCCAAGCGGCCTGGATCGATCCCGCTGCTTCGGCCACCCCGACCGCTTCGACCAACGGGGCCACCCCGACCGCTTCGACCGACGGGGTCACCCCGGTCGCTGCGGGCAGTGCGGCCAACCGGGGGACAACTGCCGCTCCGACCAGCGCGGCTGCCCGGGACCGGGCGTTGGAGACGGCGTACTGCGCCGAGGTGGTGGCCGTGACCTACGAGGCGATGGGCCTGCTGCCCGCCGGCAAGCGTCCGAACTGGTACGACCCGGGCCGGTTCTGGAGTGGTGACGACCTGGGATTGGCCGGGGGCGCCCGACTGGGTACGGAGATCGAGGTGCGGGTCCCGCCCCGCTGAGGCTCGGCCCGAGGTTTGGCCCACCCGGCGCGGGGCAATTGCTGTCCCCGTGAACGCCTCCACGGATCTCGACACGCTGACCGGGTTCTTCGACCGGTACGGCGCCGCGTTGACCTCGGGCGACCTGCCGTCCCTCGGTGGGTGTTACGCCCTACCCGGGCTGGTGGTGGCGGACACGTACAGCTTCTCGTTCACCTCGCTGGCGGCGGTCGCGCTGTCCTTCGTGGGCGCCGCACCCGACTACCAGGACCGGGAGCTGATCGCCGCGCACGCCCGGATCGAGGACGTGCAGGCGGTGTCGGCGCTGCTGACCCTGGTGTCGGTCGAGTGGGAGTTCCTGGACAGCCAGGGGCGTGCGGTGCCGGGGGAGCGGTACCGCTACCTGCTGCGAACCTCGGGCGAGGGGCCGCTGATCTGCACGGTCGTCCGGACGGGCTGACCGCCAGCGGAGCGTCGACGCGCCCGAGCCGTTTTCCGGACGGAGGGGGCCGGTCGGTCTGATCCGTACCCGCCAGGTTTCCGGTCCGCCCGGCGCTGGCTACGCTGTCGCGTCGGTGGGACGAGGGGAGACCTGATGGCGGTGGGGCCGGACGGCGCGGGAGGTCCGCGGACGGCGCGAGTGGTGCTGTCGCTGCCGTGGATCGTGGTGCTGGTGGGCGTCTGCGCGCTGGCGGTGCTGTTGGTGGTCGCGCTGTTGTCGTTCCGTACCCGGGAGCGGGAAAGCGCGCCGCAGGCCGCGCCGCCGGTGTTCCTGCCGACGACGCCGGCTGCCTCGTCGTCGGCCCCGACACCGGGTGGGTTGGAGCGGCGGTCGGCGTCGCCGCGCGCGTCGCGCAGCAGCCGGACGCCGTCGCCGCGCGTCACCACGAAGTCGCCGTCGCCGGGCGCGACGAGCGCCGCGGCCCTGGCGACAAAGGACCCGGCGGTGTCGGCGCAGTACAAGGTCGGCACGGATGGCTGGAACGCGACCGATGCCACGCTGTCGGTGACCAACGGGTCGGACCGGTCGGTGGACTGGCGGGTGGAGTTGGCCTTCGCGGACGACACGCGGGGTCTGCGCGTCAGCGGCGCGGCGGGGATCTCGGTGGCGGCGCAGGGTGACGGCGCGTTCGTGCTCAGTGGCGGAGAGTCGTTGGGTGCGGGTGACACGCAGACCCTGCGGCTGCGGGTCAGTTGGGATGGATCGGCGCAGCGTCCGGTGCGGTGCGTGATCAACGGGGTGGAGTGCCGGCTCAGCTGACCGGGCGTCGGGCGGCGCGGCGCGCGACGCCGACGCTTTCCGGGGCGGGCCGTCGATCGCTAGGCTGCCCGGACGGCCCGCTGAGGGAGGTACATGTCCGGCATGCGTCGTGCCCCGCGACCGTCGCACGGTCCGGCGGCCATCGCGTCGTCGCCGTGGATCGTGGTGGGCGCCGGCGTCGTCGTGATGGTGGTCCTGCTCTTCGTGGCGCTGGGCGCGTACCGGGGGCGTAGTCCGGCGCGGGACGGCGGGCCGCCACCGGCGGGTCTGCCGTTGCCGCAGGCGCCGGTGTCGCCGTCCGGGCTGTCGCCGACGCCGCTGCCGCAGAACTCGGCGCTGCTGCCTGGGTTGTCGCCGCGGGCCAGCGGGCTGCCGCCGAGCGCGCCGGTCACGCCGGTCACGTCGCGGCCGTCGACGGTCGGTCCGACGGTGGCGTCGACGTCGGCGCGACCGCCGATCCGGCCGTCGCAGCAGCCGTCGGCGGTGAGCGGACGCTACCGGGTGGTGCAGAGCTTCGACGGTGGTTTCATCGGCGAGGTGCTGATCGTCAACGGGTCCGGTGTGGACCGGGGTTGGACGGTGCGGTTCGAGTTCGCCGGTGGTCGACTGGTGACCACCTGGGTGGAGGGCGTGCCCCAGGGGACGCTGCGGCAGTTCGACGGCGGCTTCACGTACGTCAGCGGGGTGGACGTGCCGGCCGGTGGGTCGGTGGCGCTGCGGTTCCACCTGGAGCGGGCGTCCTCGACGCCGCGCGGGTGCACTGTCGACGGGGCGCGTTGTAGCGGGTTCTGAGCGAGCCTTCCGCAAGTTTGCTGCTCTGTTACGACTTTGTTTGCAAGGTATTGCAGTTCGTTGCGGCAAGGGTTAGCGTGCGGCCAATCACGACCAGAGGAAGGCCGTCGATGAAACCCCCGCCGATACGCCGTACCGCCCTGCTCGCGCTCGTCAGCCTGCTCACCGTCACTCTCGTCGGCGCGCCGGCCACCGCCGGTCCACTCGGCGCCAACGCCGACCCCCGGCCGTCCAGCGCCGAATCCCGGACCGCGGCCGGCGCGGTCCAATGGCGCGACGAGCCCAGCGCCGACGCGTTGCTGGCCGCGGGCGCCGACACCGCGCGTGCCGAGCAGTTCTACTTCGTCCTGCCGGACCGGTTCGCCAACGGCGACCGCCGCAACGACTCCGGCGGGCTCACCGGCGACCGGCTGCGCACCGGTCTCGACCCGGCCGACAAGGGCTTCTACCACGGCGGTGACCTCAAGGGCGTGATCGACAAGCTGGCCTACATCCAGGGCCTGGGCACCACCGCCATCTGGCTCGCCCCGATCTTCAAGAACCGCCCGGTGCAGGGCGAGGGGAACGACATCTCCGCCGGCTACCACGGTTACTGGATCACCGACTTCACCCAGGTCGACCCGCACTTCGGCACGAACGCCCAGCTCAAGGAGCTGGTCTCGCTGGCGCACCGGCGAGGCATCAAGGTCTATCTCGACGTGGTGGTCAACCACACCGCCGACGTCATCAGGTACGCCGAGGACCGCTACGCCTACGTGGACAAGGCGACCTCGCCGTACACGGACGCGCGGGGGCGGGCCTTCGAGGACCGCAACTACGCCGACGGCAGCCGGGACTTCCCGACCGTCGACGCGAACGCCGGCCCGTACACGCCGGTCCTTCCCGAGCCGGGTGACGCGACGGTGAAGGTGCCGGCCTGGCTCAACGACGCCAGCATGTACCACAACCGGGGCGACTCCACGTTCGCCGGCGAGAACAGCGAGTACGGCGACTTCTTCGGTCTCGACGACCTGTGGACCGAACGGCCCGAGGTGGTCCAGGGGATGACCAAGGCGTACGGGGACTGGATCGGCGCGACCGGCGTCGACGGGTTCCGGCTGGACACCGTCAAGCACGTCAACATGGACTTCTGGCCGCAGTTCACCCGGGGCGTCGAGCGGGCCGCCGAGACGGCCGGCAGACGCGACTTCTTCGTCTTCGGCGAGGTGTACAGCGCCGATCCGGAGGTCACCTCGACGTACGTGCGCCGCGGCGGCCTGCCGGCCACCCTCGACTTCGCGTTCCAGGAGGCCGCGCGGGGCTACACGGCGGGTGCCGGCTCGGCGAAGGCCCTCGCCGACGTGTACGCCCGGGACGACCTCTACGCCGCTCGGGACACCGACGCCGGCCGGCTGACGACCTTCCTCGGCAACCACGACATGGGCCGGATCGGGTCGTTCATCGCCGGCGGCGGCACCGACCCGGCCAGTCACCTGCGCCGGGACCAGCTCGCCCACCAGCTCATGTTCCTCACCCGCGGCCAGCCGGTGATCTACTCCGGTGACGAGCAGGGCTTCACCGGCCCCGGTGGGGACAAGGACGCCCGGCAGGACATGTTCGCCTCGAAGGTGCCCGACTACCTCGACGACGACCTGCTCGGCACCGACCGCACCCACGCCAGCGACCAGTTCGACACCGCCCACCCGCTGTACCGGACGATCGCCGAGCTGGGCCGGCTGCGCCAGGCGCACCCCGCGCTGCGCGACGGCATCCAGGTCACCCGGTACGCCGCCGACGGTCCCGGCGTGTTCGCCGCCTCCCGCGTCGCGCCCGCTGACCGGACCGAGTACCTCGTCGCGGTGAACAACGCCGCGACCGCGCAGACTGTCAGCGTGGACACCTGGTCGGCCGGCGCCACCTTCACCGGCATCTACGGCGCTTCCGCCAGCGCGAAGGCGGGCGGCGACGGGAAGGTCACGCTGACCGTGCCGCCGCTGTCGGCGGCCGTGTACCGCGCGGGCAGCCCCATCGCCCGGCCGAGCGGCACGCCGACCATCACCATCACCACCCCCGCGCCGGACGCGTCGGTGGCGACCCGGGCGGCGGTCACCGCACAGGTGACCGGCGACCCGCTGTCGACCGTCACGGTGGCGGCCCGGGTCGGCGGCGGCCGGTGGACGTTGCTGGGCAGCGCGGACCACGCGCCGTACACCGTGCACCACGACCTGGACGGGCTGGCCGGCGGCACCCGCGTCGAGTACCGCGCGGTCGTCCGGGACGGCCGGGGCCGCACCGCCACCGCCCGGTCCGTCGCGGTCGTCGGCACGCCCGAGCTGGGTGGATCCCGGGAGTGGGCGGTGGTGCACTACCAGCGCCCGGCCGGGGGGTACGACGACTGGGGGCTGTACGCCTGGGGCGACATCGACCCGGCGTACGTCACCGAGTGGCCCACCGGGCAACCGTTCGCCGGGGAGGACTCCTACGGCCGGTTCGCCTGGGTGAAGCTCAAGCCGGGCGCGAAGTCGGTGGGCTTCGTGGTGGTCGACAAGAACGGCACCAAGGACGTCGCCCAGGACCGCAGTATCGACGTGAGCGCCACCGGTGAGATCTGGCTCAAGCAGGGTGACCCGGCGATCTACCCGAGCAGGCAGGCGGCCACCGGCCAGTCGGACCCGCCCGTCGAGGAGGGCACCGCGGTGATCCACTACCGGCGGGCCGACGGCACCTACGACGGCTGGGGTCTGCACCTGTGGGACGGCGCGGCCAACCCGACCGACTGGGCCACCCCGCTCGCGCCCACGTCGACCGACGCGTTCGGCGCGGTGTTCCGGGTGCCGCTGGCGGCCGGGGCCACCGGGCTGAACTACATCCTGCACAAGGGCGACACCAAGGACCTGCCCGACGACCAGCGGCTCGACTTCGCCAGCGCCGGACGGGAGGTGTGGCTGCTCGCCGCCACCCCGGGGCGGCTGCTGCCGTCGACCGCGACCAGCGCCGGCGGGGACACGGACATCGGCAAGCAGAAGGCGCACTGGATCGACAGGTCCACGGTGGCCTGGCAGACCCCACCTACCGACGGTCGGGTGTACGCCCTGGTGGCCGCCCCGGCCGGCGGGGTGAGCGTCGTCGATGGGGAGCTGTCCGGGGCGTACACCAGTCTGCCGTTGCGCGCGCAGCGCAACGGGCTCACCGAGGCCCAGCGCGCGGCGTTCCCGCACCTGTGGTCCCACCGGGCCTTCACCCTCGACCGGGGTGACCTGGCGAAGGTGCCGGCGGCGCTGCGCGGACAGCTCCTGGTCACCGAGCGCGACGCCCAGGGGAAGCTGCTCGCCGCGACCGGCGTGCAGATCCCCGGCGTGCTCGACGACGTGTACTCCCGGGCCACCAAGGTCACGCTCGGTCCGACCTTCGCCGGCCGGACGCCGAGCCTCGCGCTCTGGGCGCCGACCGCCCGGACGGTGGAGCTGGAACTGTTCGACTCGCCCACGGCCGCGCCGAAGACGGTGGCGATGCGCCGCGACGACCGCACCGGCGTCTGGTCGGTACGCGGTAGCCACGCCTGGACGGGGAAGTACTACCGCTACCGGGTGCAGGCGTGGCAGCCGGCCGCGCAGCGGATGGTCACCGCGTCGGTCACCGACCCGTACTCGGTGTCCCTCGCGGCGGACTCGACGCACAGCCAGCTCGTTGATCTCGACGACGCGGCGCTGGCCCCGCCGGGCTGGCGGACGCTGCGCAAGCCGGCCGCGGTGCCCGCCTCGAAGGCGCAGATCTCCGAGCTGTCGGTGCGTGACTTCTCCATCGCCGACGACACCGTGCCGGTGCAGCGGCGGGGCACGTTCCTGGCGTTCACCGACCCGGGGACCGCCGGCATGAAACACCTGCGGGCGCTCGGCGACGCCGGCGTCACCCACCTGCACCTGCTGCCGGCGTTCGACTTCGCCACCATCCCCGAGAAGCGGGCCGACCAGCGCCAGCCGGCCTGTGACCTGGCGGCGCTGCCGCCGGACTCGGACCAGCAGCAGACGTGCGTCGCGGCCGTCGCCGACACCGACGGCTACAACTGGGGGTACGACCCGCTGCACTACACCGTTCCGGAGGGCGGCTACGCCCTCGACCCGAGCGGGGCGGCGCGGACCACCGAGTTCCGTCGCATGGTGGCCGGAGTGAACGACGCCGGCCTGCGGGTGGTCATGGACGTGGTCTACAACCACACGGCGGCGGCCGGCGTCGACCCCAGGTCGGTGCTCGACCAGGTGGTGCCCGGCTACTACCACCGGCTGCTCGACGACGGCACCGTGGCCAACTCCACCTGCTGCGCGAACACCGCGCCCGAGCACGCGATGATGGGCAAGCTGGTGGTCGACTCGCTGGTCACCTGGGCCAGGCAGTACAAGGTGGACGGTTTCCGGTTCGACCTGATGGGCCACCACCCCAAGGCGAACATCCTGGCCGTCCGGGCGGCCCTGGATCGGCTCACCGTCGCCCGTGACGGCGTGGACGGCAAGGCGATCATGCTGTACGGCGAGGGCTGGAACTTCGGCGAGGTCGCCAACGACGCCCGGTTCGAGCAGGCCACCCAGGCCAACATGGCCGGCACGGGCATCGGCACGTTCAACGACCGGCTGCGTGACGCTGTGCGCGGTGGCGGCCCGTTCGACGCCAACCCGCGCGTGCAGGGCTTCGCCTCCGGGCTCTACACCGACCCCAACGGCGATGAGGTGAACGGGTCGGCGGCCGAGCAGAAGGCCCGCCTGCTGCACGCCCACGACCTGATCAAGGTGGGCCTCACCGGCAACCTGCGGGACTACCGGTTCACCGACACCTCCGGGCGCACGGTCACCGGGGCCCAGGTGGACTACAACGGCTCGCCGGCCGGTTACACCGCCGCGCCGGGGGAGGCCGTCACCTACGTCGACGCGCACGACAACGAGATCCTGTACGACGCGTTGGCGTACAAGCTGCCGCAGGGCACCAGCGCGGCGGACCGGTCCCGGATGCAGGTGCTGGCGCTGAGCACGGTGGTGCTGGGGCAGGGCGTCGGGTTCGTCACCGCCGGCACGGAACGGCTGCGGTCGAAGTCGCTGGACCGCAACTCGTTCAACTCCGGTGACTGGTTCAACCAGATCCGCTGGGACTGCGCCAACGGCAACGGGTTCGGCGTCGGCCTGCCACCGGCGCAGGACAACCAGGACAAGTGGCCGTACGCGAAGCCGCTGCTGGCCGACCCGGCCTTGGTGCCCGACTGTGCGGCGATCGGCACCACCGACGCCCGGTACGCCGAGCTGCTGCGCGTCCGGGCGTCGTCGCCGGTGTTCGGGCTGGGCAGCGCCGAGCAGGTGCAGCGACGGGTGGCCTTCCCCCTGTCCGGCGAGTCGGAGACCCCGGGCGTGCTGACCATGACGCTGGACGCGCGTGGTCTCGGCGGGGCGTGGACCGCGCTGACCGTCGTCTTCAACAGCACTCCGGAGACGGCGACGCAGACGGTGACCGGTCTGCGGGGCGCGGACGTGTCGCTGCACCCGGTGCTGGTCAACTCGGCCGACCCGGCGCTGCGGACGTCGTCGTTCGACCGGGCGTCCGGCACCTTCACGGTGCCGGCGCGCAGCGTGGCGGTGTTCGTCCAGAAGTGAGCGGGGACCGGCCCCCTCCCGCGTCGCGGAAGGGGGCCGGTCCGTGTGGTGCGTCGTGCTCCGTGCTCTTGATCAGGCGAAGCAGTTCTCGATGGCGCCGCCCGGGATGGCCAGGCAGTTCGTCGGGCGGTTCGCGGTGATGGCGGACTTGTCGTCCACGTTCACCGGCCCGAAGAAGGTGAACACACCGCCCGGCGCGAAGGTCGAGAAGTTGTTGGCGACCTTCGTCTTCGACAGGTTGACCTCGCCGAAGATGTTGAAGATGCCGCCGCCGACCCCGATCGGGCCGATGGCCCGGTTGCCGACGACCTCGCTGTTGCGCAGCGTGAGGATGCTGCCGGCGTTGAAGACCCCGCCGCCGAAGAAGCCGGCGGTGTTCTCCTTGATCCAGCTGTCCTCGACGGTCACCGCGCTGTCGAAGGCGATGGCGAGACCGCCACCGACCCCGGCGGTGCTGTTCTTCGCGACCGTCACCTTGTGCAGGTTCAGCTGGCTGTCCGCCGCCGCCAGACCACCACCGGCGAGGACCGCCGTGTTCGAGGTGATCTCGGTGTCGTACGCGGTGGTGTTGCCCTCGATGTCGAGGTAGCCGCCGCCGAAGCCCAGCGTCTCGTTGTCGCTGATCACGGTCTTCTTGAGCTCGACCGTGCCGCCGTCGACGTCCTCGGTGAAGATCTCCGCGGCGCCGTTGGAGATGCCGCCACCGCCGATGATCGCGGTGTTGTCCTTGATCTTCGACTCCTCGACCTTGAGCAGGCCGGCGTTGAAGACACCGCCACCGAAGAAGAAGGCGGTGTTGCCCGCGACGGTGCTGTGCCAGATCTTCGTGGTGCCGAAGTTGGCCACACCGCCGCCGTTGCCGCCGGACTGGTTGAGGACGACCTCGGACTCGATGATCTCGGCGGAGCCGCCCGGCTGCACCAGGATGCCCGCGCCGTCGGTGTCACCCGGCTCCTCGACGAGCGGCGTGACGGCGCCCGGCGCCGCCTTCGTGGCGGCCTTCGCGGTCGCCTTCGGCGCGGCCTTCAGGCCGGCCTTCGGGTTGGCCTGCCGCGCGGTGAGGGCCTGGTCCAGCGGAACGCCGGCCTTCACCTGCGCCGCGATCGCCTCGGAGTCCGAGTAGGACGCCCAGACGGCCGCCGGCTCGACGGCGCTCAACAGTTCGAGGGTCTGACCACCCTTGACGGTCAGGCCCTTGATGGTGAGGTGTCCGCCAGGACCGACGTTGAGGATCCGGAAGTAGTCGGCCGTGGCCTCACGGGCGATGGTGGTGTGCTCGCCCTTGAGGGTGATGTTCTCGGTGATGACCGGCAGACCGTTGCCCTGGTAGTCGTTGCGGCTCAGGTTGTAGGTGCAGCCCTTGGCCAGCTCCAGCACACCGCCGTGCTTGTTGTTGGCGAACACGATCGCCTGGATCAGCTTGTCGGTGTCGCAGGGCACCTCCTTCCCACGCTCGTGGTCCTTGTCCCGGTCCTTGTCCTTGTCCTTGTTCTGGTCCTTGTCCCAGTCACGACCCTCGTCACCGTGCTGGTCGCCGTCCTTGCTCACCTGCGCGGTGTTCCAGTTCAGGCCGACCGCCCCGGCGCTGCCCGCGACGCCCACCGCCGCGAGACTGATCACGCCCGTCAGACCGGCCACGCCGCTGGCGAGCCAGAGCTTGCGGCGGCTCTTGGCCGTCGCCCGCCCGGAGGCTTCGTTGTTCGTTAGGTAGTTGGACATCGGAGCTCTCTGCCCTCTCCTCGTACCAGACAGGGTCGCCGCCCTCAGACGGTCGTCCCCTGCTACAAATCGGTTGTAGCTCCCAAAAACACCGTATGAGAATGTTCCTCGCCTCGGGGGTGTATCCGAAACAACCCCACATTAGGTTCATGTTGCCCCCAGCGAGGACCGGACGGACACACCCCTGCCCAAGTCGGCCTGTGGGCCCGTGACCTGCCCAAATGGGTACGCCCCTCCGAGCCGGTGACGGCTCGGAGGGGCGTTCTATGTGGTTCAGCCCCACCCGGTCAGGCGAAGCAGTCCAGAACGTTGAAGCAGTTGGTCGGACGGTTGGCGGTGACTGCGGACTCGTCGTCCAGCGTCACGGTGCCGCCGAGGCTGTTGAAGATGCCTCCCGGCTCGAGGGTGGAGAAGTTGTACGCCACCTTCGTCCGGTGGAGCGTGACCTCGCTGCCCTCGGTGTTGAGGATGCCGCCGCCCCGGGCGAACGGGCCGATGGCCCGGTTGCCGACGACCTCGCTGTCGCGCAGCGTCGTGCGGCTCTCGTCGTTGAAGAGGCCAGCGCCGGCGGACCCCGCGGTGTTGTCCTTGATGGCGGTGTCCTCGATCGTCGCGGTGCTGTCGGAGACGACCGCCACACCGCCACCGTCGCGGCCAGCGCTGTTCCTGGCCACCGTGGCGTGCTTGAGGGTGAGCTGACTGTCGGCCACGGCAACGCCGCCCCCGTCGAGCACCGCCGTGTTGTCGGTGACCTTCGTGTCGTGCAGGGTCGTGGTGCCCTCGACGTCCAGGACGCCGCCGCCGAAGCCGAGCGTCTCGTTGTCGGTGATCTCGCTCTTGTAGACCCAGACCGCACCGCCGTCGACGGACTCGGTGAAGATCTCGGCCGCGCCGTTGGCGATGCCGCCACCACCGATGATCCCGGTGTTGTCCTTGATCTTCGACTCGTCGACCTGGAGCACGCCGGCGTTGAAGATGCCACCGCCGAAGAAGAAGGCGGTGTTGTGTGCGACCGTGGTCTTGCTGAGCCTGGTGCTGCCGAAGTTGGCCAGCCCGCCGCCGTTGCTGCCGGACTGGTTGTAGAGCAGCTCACTGTCCAGGATCTCGGCCCGACCCCCAGGCTGTACGAGCACCCCGGCGCCGTCGTTGAACCCGGGCTCCTCCACCAGCGGCGCAACCTGAGCTCCGGTCGCCGCCGTCGTCGGGGCGGTTGCCGCTGCCGGCTTGGCTGCGGTTCCGGTTGCCGGCTTGGTGGCCGCTGCCTTGATCGCCTTGGCCGTTGGCGCTGCCGGCTTCGCTGCGGCTGCCGCCTTGGTCGCTGCTGTGGGCTCCGCCGCCTTGCTCGCTCCCGGCTTGGCGGCAGCGCCCTTGACCGCCGCGCCCTTGACCGCCGCCTGCTTGGTCGTTGCCTGCTTGGCCGCCGTCTGCTTGGCCGCCGTCGGCTTGGCCGTCGTTGTAGTCGGCTTGGCTGCCGCTGCGGTGGACGTCGCCGACTTCGCCGCCGCCGTCGTGGCCGGCTGGGCTGCGGCGCCCGCTGCGGTGGTGGCCGCCGGCTTACCCGTGGCCGGCGTGGTCCGGACCGAGGTCGCGTACGGCCCCCAGACCGTCGCCGGCTCCACGGTCATCGCCCGCTGGATGGTCTGCCCACCCTTGATGCTCAGGCCCTTGAGGGTGAGCTGCCCACCCGGTCCGACGTTCAGGATGCGGAAGTAGTCGGCGGTGGCCGCACGACCGATGGTCGTGTGCTCGCCCTTGAGCGTGATGGGTTCGGTGATCACCGGGAGGCCGTTGCCGTCCTGGTTGCGGGTCAGGGTGTACGTGCAGCCCTTGGCCAGCTCCAGCACACCGCCGTCGCCGTCGTTGGCGAAGGTGATCGCCTGGATCAGCTTGTCCGAGTCGCAGGGCACCTGCTTGGTGCGATCCTTCTCGTCCCGCTTGTCGTCCTTGCCGGCGTGGTCGTCGCTGCCGCTCCAGTCGTCGCCGCTCCACTCGTCGTTGCCACCGTTCTCCTCGCCGCCGTTCTCCTTGCCGCCGTCGGCGTTCGCGTCGGCGTCGCTGACGTTCTGCCGGTTGGTCGACGGCTGGGCGTCGGACACCCGGGCGGAGGTGGGTTTGTCGTCCCGTGCGGCTACGCCACCGAGGGCGGCCAGGCCGACCACCCCGGTCAGGCCCGCGACGCCGGCAACCCACAGGGCCCGTCGTCGTCGTGTTGGCGGAGCCGTCGAGGCCCCGCCGTCGGTACTCGTTACGTCGTTGGACATCAGAGCCTTCCGCCTCTCCTGCTACCAGACGGGGTCGCACCGCCCGCAGCGCCACGACCAGCTACAAATCGGTTGCAGCCTCTGATGTCCACCGTATGAGAACTATCTTCGCGAGGCGGACGTATCCGAGAAAACCCCGCATACGCCTCAAGTTAGGGCACGAGCCCGTAACGGTCCGGCGCGACAGGAAGGGGTGTGAGCAGCCCAAACGCCACGAGGCGCCCCTTGCCGTCCGGCGTGGGGCGCTTGGCGGTGCCGCTGGTGGTGATCGGCTCGGGTTCCTGGAAAACGCGCTCTCCGAGCGGGTCGGAAACCCCGACATCAAGGAGGTCGAGTGGATCTAGCCCGGTAGCAGGCATGATCCACTCCAGTGCGCCGATGGCGCGGTATCCCGGCGTCTGGATACCCCAAGCTCGGTGATCTGGAGTGGATCAACGCGCCGGCCACGGCCGGTGGCCCGGCACCCGCCGGCCACGAGTCCAGATCGAGGCCCGAGGCCCGAGGCCCAGGCCAGGCCCAGGCCCGGACATCGGCCAGGCCCAGGCCCAGGCCCGGACATCGGCCAGGCCCAGGGATCGGCCAGGCCCAGGCCAAGCCCGGACATCGGCCAAGCCCGGACATCGGCCAGGCCCAGGCCCAGGCCAAGCCCGGACATCGGCCAAGCCCGGACATCGGCCAGGCCCAGGCCCAGGCCAGGCCCGGACTAGGTCCAGGCACTGGCCCAGGTCTATGCCGAGGCGGCGACCCCAGGGGCTCGGGGTCGAGGTCGAGGGGTGGGGCTTGGGTCAGCCGGGCAGGCGGGGCCCGGCTTCGCGCTGCTCGGCCAGCCAGGTCTCCACCTCGTCGGAGGTGCGCGGCAGGCCAGCCGACAGGTTGACCGCGCCGGTCGCGGTGACCAGGACGTCGTCCTCGATGCGGATGCCGATGCCGCGCAGTTCGGCGGGGACCAGCTCGTCCTCGGGCTGGAAGTAGAGACCCGGCTCCACGGTGAGCACGTAGCCCTCGCCCAGGGCGCCGTCGCGGTACGTCTCCTTGCGGGCGTTCGAGCAGTCGTGGACGTCGATGCCGAGCATGTGGCCGAAGCCGTGCAGCGTCCAGCGCCGGTAGACCGACGACTTCTCGTCCATGGCCTCGTCCACGCTCACCGGCAGCAGGCCCAGGTCGGACAGGCCCTCGGCGAGCACCCGCATACAGGTCAGGTGGACGTCCTTGAACTTCACGCCGGGGCGGATGGCGTCCATGCCGGCCTGCTGTGAGGCGTACACGATGTCGTAGACCTGGCGTTGCAGGGCGGTGAACCGGCCGTCGACCGGCAGCACCCGGGTCACGTCGGCGGTGTAGAGGTTGCGCCCCTCGACCCCCATGTCCATGAGCAGCAGATCACCCGGGCGGGTGGCGCCGTGGTTGTGCACCCAGTGCAGGATCGTGGCGTGCTCGCCCGCGCCGACGATCGAGCCGTACCCGACGTCGTTGCCGTCGTGCCGCGCGCGCAGCGCGAAGATGCCCTCCAGCAGCCGCTCCGAGACGGCCCGGTCGGCCGGCAGGACGCGGGCCACGTCCTCGAAGCCCCGGACGGTGGCGTCGATCGCGTCCTGGAGCTGGCCGATCTCCCACTCGTCCTTGACCAGCTTCAGCTCCGAGATGGCGATGGCCAGCTCCCGGTCGCGGGCCGGCTGACCCTCGGCGCGCGGCCCGTCGTAGGGGCGCACGGCCGCGTCCACCTGGGCGTCGAAACCGCGCAACACCCGGGTACGCCCCGGAGCGAGGTCGGCCAGCGCCGCTTCCAGCCCGGTCAGGTCGGCGGTGGGCAGGTCCAGTTCGGTGGACTTCTCGCCGAGGGTGTGCCGCCGGCCCACCCACAGCTCGCCGTGCCGGCTGCGGAAGAACTCGTCGGTCTCCCGGGACGAGCGGGGCCGCATGTACAGCGTCGCGTCGTGGCCCGAGCCGTTCGGGCGCAGCACCAGCACGCTGTCCGGGTCGTGGTCACCGGTCAGGTAGGCGAAGTCGCTGCCCGGCCGGAACGGGTACGCGGTGTCGTTGGCGCGGACCTTCTCGCCGCCGGTCGGGATGACCAGCGTCTCGCCCGGGAAGGCCGCGGAGAGCGCAGCCCGCCGCTTGGCGTAGTTGGGGATCTCTGGACGCGGCGTGACCGGGAGTTCGGTGTCGCGCCAGCCCTGCCGCATGAACGACAGGAACGCCTCCGGGAAGTCCGGATCGTGCGATTCCGTGCCGTCTGTCGGCGTACCCTCGGTGCTTTTGCGTTCCTCGGTCATTGCGCCGCTCCCCTCCGCTCGTGGCTGGTCCCGACGGTACCGCGCGCCCGGTTCGCGGTGGTGGCGGCCGGGAGCGCCCCGAACGACGGACGGCTGCGACGGGCCGACGGAGCGCGTGGAAAGATGACGACCATGTGCGGACTCCTGGCCTTCTTCAGCGCGAACGGCAACGCCGCCGCGCACCGCGACCACATCGCCGGAGCATTGGAATGCCTGCACCACCGCGGCCCGGACGAGACAGGGGTCGAGGTGGTCGGCGACGCGTCCGGCCGGTACGCGGACGGAGTGTTCGCCCACAAGCGGCTCGCCATCATCGACGTCGCGTCGAGTCACGAGCCGCTGCCCTACGCGAACGGCCGTTACCTGCTGACCTTCAACGGTGAGATCTACAACTACATCGAGCTGCGCGACGAGCTGATCCGGGACTTCGGCGCGCAGTTCGCCACCGCCGGTGACGGCGAGGTGATCGTCGCCGGCTACCACTACTGGGGCGAGCAGGTGCTCACCCGGCTGCGCGGCATGTTCGCCTTCGTCATCTGGGACCGGCAGGAGCGGCGCGCGTTCGGCGCCCGCGACTACTTCGGCATCAAGCCGCTGCACTACCTGGAGACCGCCGACGGCCTCTACCTGGCGTCGGAGAAGAAGGCGCTGCTGCCGTTCGCGCACAGCAACTACCAGGGCGACGCGGGCGTGGACGCGGCGAACCTGAGTCACTACCTGACCCTGCAGTACGTGCCGGAGCCCGGCACGCTGCACAAGGGCATCAGCCGGATCGGCTCGGGCGAGTACCTGACCTGGACCCCGGGCGGGCGGATCGACGTACGGCGGTGGTACCGGCCGGTGTTCCGGCCCGCGCCGGTCGACGATGAGCAGAAGCTGTACCACGAGATCCGCGAGACGCTGCGCGAGAGCGTGCGCATGCACATGCGCTCGGACGTGCCGGTCGGCTCGTTCCTGTCCAGCGGCATCGACTCGACCGCCGTGGTCGCGCTGGCCCGCGAGTTCAACCCGAACATCCTGACCTTCACCGTCGGCTACGACGTCCCGGGTTACTCCGAGATCGACGTCGCCCAGGACTCGGCGCGGCACCTGGACGTCACCACCATCCCCACCAAGATCGGTCCGCAGGACATGATCGACGCGCTGCCGAAGATCGTCTGGCACCTGGACGACCCGGTGGCCGACCCGGCGCTGGTGCCGCTCTACTTCGTGGCGAAGAAGGCCGCCGAGCACGTCACGGTGGTGCTCTCCGGTGAGGGGGCCGACGAGTTCTTCGGCGGTTACACGATCTACCGGGAGCCGCTGTCGCTGGGCACCGTCAACGGCCTGCCCGGTGGCGTGCAGAAGGGGCTGCGCGCGGTCTCCAAGGCCATCCCGCAGGGGGTCAAGGGCAAGAGCTTCCTCGAGCGGGGCACCACGCCGATCGAGGAGCGCTACTACGGCAACGCGCGGATGTTCACCGAGGAGGAGAAGCAGCACCTGATGCGTCGCTACGACCCCTCGGTGCGCTACACCGACGTGACCGCCCCGATCTACGCCGAGTGCACCGAGCTGGACGACGTCACCAAGATGCAGTACGTCGACCTCTACACCTGGCTGCGCGGCGACATCCTGGTCAAGGCCGACCGGATCTCGATGTCGCACTCGCTGGAGGTGCGGGTGCCGTTCCTCGACCGCGAGGTGTTCGACGTCGCGGCGAAGATCCCGGTGGACCTGAAGCTGCCGCCGCGCTCCGACGCCACCAAGTACGCGATGCGTCAGGCGTTGCAGGGCGTTGTCCCGCCGGCGATCGTCAACCGCAAGAAGCTGGGCTTCCCGACCCCGACCCGGGTGTGGCTGCGCGGCGAGATGTACGAGTGGGCCCGCCACGTGCTGAGCACCTCCGGCGCGGGTGACCTGCTCGACCTGTCGTACGCGCTGCGGCTGCTCGACGAGCACAAGCGCGAGGAGTTCGACCACTCCCGCAAGGTGTGGACGGTGCTGATCTTCTGCATCTGGCACGCCATCTTCGTGGCCAAGACGCTCGACCCGGGCATCCAGCGCAACCAGTCGGCCCTGCTGACAAAGCCGGTAGTCGGTTCCATGGTCCGCTAACCGCGCACCCCGCACCCACCCTGTCGATCAAGAGGTTTGCGTCACCGGAAGCGCTCCGGATGACGCAAACCTCTTGATCATTTCAGGGGGACCTCAGCGACGGGCGCAGGTGACTGTCGGGAGGGTGTTGGTTCCTGTGCTGCTGGCCAGGAAGCCGAACGATGTCGTGCCCTCGGGCGCGACCGTGCCGTTGTACTGGACGTTCGTCGCGGTCACCGAGGCGCCGGACGTCGTCTGGGTGGCATTCCAGACCTGGTTGATCACTTGTCCGCTGGGCCAGGTCCAGCTCGCGGTCCAGCCGGAGAACGGCGTACTGCCGTGGTTCATGATCGTGACTTGTCCCTGGAATCCGCCCTGCCAGGTGCTGGTCACCGAGTAGACGGCCATGCAGTCACCGCTGGACGGCGGCGGCGTGGTCGGCGGCGGGGTGGTCGGCGGAGGCGTGGTGGGCGGGGGCGTGGTGGGCGGCGGGGTGGTCGGCGGAGGCGTGGTCGGCGGGGGCGTGGTGGGCGGCGGGGTGGTCGGGTTGTTCCCGCCCGGACCCACACCGGTCACCTGACCGCTACCACCGTCGAACGTCACGTCGGAGCAGCCGAAGAAGTTCTCCTGCGAGTCCGAACGCACCCAGCGGGAGTAGATAATGTGCCGACCGCTCTTGCCCGACGGCAGGTTGCCGCTGAAGTAGTAGTGACCGTCGTTGGTGCCGACCGCGCCGCGCTGCGGCGGGTTGGTCACCGTCAGGAACGGCTCCTCCAGGTCACTCCAGGCCAGCGCGCGGGTCGGGCTCCAGCTGTCCTTCGTCACGTAGAAGTAGAAGGTGCCCGGGTGGTGCGCCCAGTTGCTGTACCGGAAGTCCAACCGCGCGCCGGACGTCAGGTGGGTCAGCGGCCAGTCGGTGCGGGGCAGGTCGTAGCCCCGGTAGCCGGTGTTGCCACCGCTGCACAGCTGCCCGTCCGGGATGAAGCCGGTGGTACGGCCACCGGCGTCGGAGCGCAGCACGCTGAACCAGTTGTAGAGCGAGTTCGTGCCGCTCTGCGCCACGGCGGCGGCACACGCCGGGTTGTTCGGCCTGATCTCGCCGGTCTGGCTCATGCCGTCCTGCCAGCAGAGGTAGGTGCGGGCGCCCGGCGTCATCGCCGCGCCGTGCGCGGCCGCCGGTTGTGGACTGGACGCCAGGGCGACGGCGCCCAGCGCAAGGGTCAGGGCCGCGGTGAGCACTGCGGCCGTACGGGAACGGTTCACGGGTTCTCCTGACTCGCGAGGCGTGCCGCCCGAGGCCGCCCCGCCGCAAGCGGATACGACGATCACCCTGGCGCGCCCCGGCAGAAGATCGGCCGGCGGACACGCGCCATCGACGGTCCTGTCCTGGACCGGTGCCCTCGCGTCCAACAACCCGGCAACCGGCGGCGCGACAGCCCTCGCACCACCCGGTACGGGCCATCCCACCACGTCGCCCGCCACCGACGCAATAGTCGGTCCTCGATATGTCAAACACGGCGGGCCCGTGCCGGCTCGGCGGACTCCTATCCGGTCCGGCGGGTTGCTTCCTATAGTGATGGTCTGCGCCCCGACGGTCTTCCCGCGCAGATCGCCCGCCTCGGGTCGCCTCACGCCGCCCGTAGCGTCGCGCAGACGAAGGAGGCGGCAGCGCGTGCCCGACGTGTTCGACGAACTGCACCGCCGCTGCCGGGCCGGCGAGCCGGTCGCCCTGGCCACCGTGGTCGCCACCTGGCGGTCCGCGCCGCAGCCGCCCGGCGCCGCCATGCTCGTCGCCGCGGACGGCACGGTCACCGGCAGCGTCTCCGGCGGCTGCGTCGAGGCGGACCTCTACGAGCGGGCCCGCCACGTGCTCGACACCGGCGTACCGGAGTTGGTCCACTACGGCGTCAGCGACGACGAGGCGTACGCCGTCGGGCTCACCTGCGGCGGCCAGCTGGACGTGTTCGTCGAGCGGTTCGACGGCGATGCCCTGGCGCAACTCGACGTGGTCGCCGCCGCGCGGCAGGCCGGCGAACCGGCCGCGGTCGTCACGTGCGTGGCCGCCGATGCCGGTGACACGTCCGACCCGGCGGGGCGGCTGGGTCGCCGGCTGGTGCTGACCGGGCGGCGGGTGACGGGCTCGCTCGGCGACGACCGGCTGGACGACGCCGCGGCCGACGACGCGCTCGGGCTGCTCGCGGCCGGGCACAGCGGCGTCCTGGGGTACGGCTACCAGGGGCAGCGTCGGGGCGGCGGCCTCAGTCTCTTCGTGGCCGCGTACGCCACCGCGCCCCGGATGATCGTCTTCGGGGCGATCGACTTCGCGGCGGCGGTGGCGCACATCGGCGTGTTCCTCGGCTACCGGGTGACCGTCTGCGACGCTCGGCCCGTCTTCGCCACCGGCCGGCGCTTCCCCGACGCGCACGAGGTGGTGGTGCGGTGGCCGCACCGCTACCTGCGGGACGAGATCGACGCCGGCCGGGTCGACGGGCGCACGGTCGTCTGCGTGCTCACCCACGATCCGAAGTTCGACGTGCCGCTGCTGGCGCTGGCCCTGCGCGAACCCCTGGCGTACGTCGGCGCGATGGGGTCGCGACGTACCCACGACGAACGGCACAAACTACTCCGCGAGGCGGGGCTCGGCACCGCGCAACTCGACCGGCTGGCCTCACCGATCGGGCTGGACCTCGGTGGTCGTACCCCCGAGGAGACCGCGGTCAGCGTGGCCGCGCAGATCGTCGCGGCCCGCTGGGGCGGCAGTGGCCGCCCCCTGGCCGCGACCGACGGGCCGATCCACCACGCGGACTGATCCCGCTGTGCCAGCCTGGGGCGAGACGGCCGTCGCGGCCGCCGAGGGCGAGGGGGCTCTGATGGGGTACGCGGTGGTGCTCGGCGAGGCGCTCGTCGACCTGCTCGACAGCGACGTCGACGGGGAGCGGGTCTACCGGCAGGCCATCGGTGGCGGCCCGCTCAACGTCGCCGTCGGGGTGACCAGGCTCGGCGGGGCGGCCCAGTTCGTCGGCTCGCTCGGTGACGACGTGCTGGGCCAGCGGATCCGCGACTTCCTGAGCGGCGTCGGCGTCGGCCTGGCCGGTGCGGTCACGGTGTCCGCGCCGACCGCGCTGGCGGTGGTGACGTACGCCGGCCCGGAGCCGGACTTCCACTTCTACGGCGAGCCGCGCTCCTACGGCCTGCTCGGCCCGGACGACGTGGACCTGGCGCTGACGGAGGGCGCTGACGTGCTCTACTGCGGCTCGATCGTGCTGCTTGAGCCGGGCACGCTGGCCGCCGCCCGCCGGGCTTGGTCGCTCGCCACCGGCCTGCGGGTCCTCGATCCGAACGTTCGCCCGCGACTGCTCGACGGGCCGGTCGCGCTGGACGGGTTGCGGCAGGTGGTGGCGGAGTTCGCCGCGGGCGCGCACCTGGTCAAGTTGAGCAGCGCCGACGCCGGGCTGCTGTATCCGGGTGAGCCGGTCGAGGGGGTCGCCGCGTACCTGCGGGAGTTGGGCGCGTCCACCGTGGTGGTGACGCTCGGCGCGGCCGGCGCGGTGCTGGCCGCCGCCGGGGCCGACCCGGTGCGGGTGCCGGCGCCGAAGGTGGACGCCGTCGACGCCACCGGCGCCGGTGACTCGGTCATGGCCGCGCTCATCGCCGACCTGCTCCGCGACGGCGAGCCGGCGGATCCGACGGGCTGGGTCGATTCGGTGGCGTTCGCGCTGCGGGTCGCCGGTCTGGTCTGTGAGTCGCCGGGCGGGGCCACCGCCATGCCCACCCGCGCCGAGGTCGAACGCCGCTTCGGCCGTTGAGGGCGGGTGACGGCTGGTTGACGTCCCTGTTATGTGAACGTTAACATCGGCGTCTGCCTATTTCCTGCGTGTTATCCGGGAGACTCCGATGAGACTCGTCCTGGTACCACCGTCATTCCGCCGCCTCGCCGCCGTGCTGGTCGTCGCCCTGGTTGCCGTCGGCGGCGTCGCCGTCAGCGCTCCGGAGCCGGCGCGCGCCTGGGACAACGCGGTGGCCAGCACCCCGCCGATGGGCTGGAACAGCTACGACTCGTTCAACTGGAGCGTCACCGAGGCCGACGTACGGGCGAACGCCGACTACATGGCCACCAACCTGCGGCAGTCCGGCTGGCAGTACATCGTCATCGACTGGGGGTGGTACTACCCCGGACGGCACAACAACAGCCCCAACCAGGACTCCAACCTGCAACCCCGGCTCCGGATGGATGCCAACGGGCGGCTGCTGCCCGACACCACCCGGTTCCCCTCCGCCGCCGGTGACAACGGGTTCAAACCCCTGGCCGACTACATCCACGCCCAGGGCCTGAAGGTCGGGGTCCACCTGATGCGGGGCATCCCCCGCCAGGCGGTGGCCGACAACGTCCCGATCTCGGGCACCAGCTGCCGCGCCAACCAGATCAACAACAGCAGCACCGCGGCCTGGCTCAACCTCATGTGGGGCCTGAACATGTCCAACCCCTGCGCGCAGAGCTACCTGGACTCGGTGTTCCAACTGCTCGCGTCCTGGGGGATCGACTTCGTGAAGGTGGACGACATCGCCGCGCCCACCTACCGGCAGGCGGAGATCGAGGGCTACAAGCTGGCGATCCAGCGCAGTGGCCGTCCGATGGTGCTGAGCCTGTCGCCCGGTGCGACCCCGCTGGCCAGCGGAAGCCACGTCCAGGCCAACGCGCACATGTGGCGGATCGTCAACGACCTCTGGGACAACTGGTCGTCCGTCGACGCCCTCTTCGACCAACTCCGCAACTGGACCCCGTACCGCGCCACCGGCGCCTGGCCCGACCCGGACATGATCCCCATCGGCCGGCTCTCCAAGTACGGGCCCGTCGGCTCACCGCGCTACTCCAACCTCACCTCGGACGAGCAGCGCACCCTGATGACCCTCTGGGCGATCAACCGCGCGCCGCTGATGTGGGGCGGCAACCTGGTTGAGAACCGCGCCTCGGAGCTGGCGTTGATGACCAACGCCGCCGTGCTGGCCGTCGACCAGAACAGCGCGAACAACCGTCAGCTCACCGGTGGCACCCGGCAGGCGTGGACCGCCGACGTGCCGGGCAGCACCGACCGCTACCTTGCCCTGTTCAACCGCGAGAGCGGCGCGGCGAACGTCTCGGTCAACCTGGCCGACCTCGGAATCGGCTCGGCCACCGTGACCGACCTGTGGTCCGGCGCTGCCCTCGGCACGGTGACCGGGACCCTCACCCGTTCGCTCCCGGCCCACGGCGCCGGGCTGTACCGGCTGACCCCGGGAAGCACCGTGCCCGTCCCGACCGCCTACACCCTCGCCGCCCAGCACAGCGGGAAGCTGCTGGACGTTTCCAACAACGCCACGACCGACGGCGCCGACATCGTGCAGTGGAGCGCGAACGGGCAGGCCAACCAGCGGTGGCGGTTCCAGGACGCCGGTGGCGGCTACCAGACGGTGGTCAGCGTGCACAGCGGCAAGTGCCTGGACGTGTACGGCGGCGCGTCCGCGACCGCCGACGGCGTCCGGGTCACGCAGTGGACCTGCAACGGCGGCACCAACCAGCAGTGGCGCGTCCAGGACTCCGGGACCACCGGCGCAGTACAGCTGATAGCGAGACACAGCAACAAGTGCCTGACCATCCTCAACGCCGCCACCACCGATGGCGCCCGCGCGGTCCAGTCCACCTGCACCACCGCCACCAACCAACAGTGGCGCCGCACAGCGGTCTAGCTCCCCCTCGTCCGATTGTCGTTCGGTGATCAAGAGGTTTGCGTCAGGATCCGGCGTGAATGTGACGCAAACCTCTTGATCGACGGGGTGGGCCGGGCGCGGGCCGGGGCCGGGGCCGGGGGTGGGCCGGGTCAGGCTTCGCCGTTCAGCTCGCGGTAGCCGCGGCGGGCGGCGATCAGGGCCGCGCGTGCCCCGAAGGGCGCCTCGGCGGCCACCCGCTCCGGCGGCGCGCCGCCGGTGTGCGCGGCCCGGATCAGCCAGGCCAGCCGCACCAGCTCGGCGTGCTGGGCCCGGACGAAGTCGACGTCCACCACGTCGCCGTGGCCCGGGACCACCACCGTGCCCGGGGTCGTCAGCCGCAGCAGGTCCGCGACCGCGTCCGGCCACTGCAGGGGGTACGAGTCCTCGAAGGCGGGCGGACCACTCTGCTCCACCAGATCGCCGGCGACGAGCACGTCCGCGTCGGGCACGTGCGCCACGAGATCCGCGTCGGTGTGCCCGCGCCCCGGGTGCCGCAGCACCACCCGCCGGCCGCCCAGGTCGAGCGTCGTCTCCGTGTGCACCGCGTGCGTCGGGGCCAGCAGCGGGGTGTCCGCCAGGTCGGCGGCCAGCTCAGGGTGCTCCGCGCGCACCTCCTCGTACGCCTCCCGGCGCAGCCCCTCCGGGTCGTCGCGCAGAGCGGCGGCGGCCCGCTCGTGCGCGTACACCGGTCGGGGTGGGTCGCCGGCCAGGACGGCGTTGCCGAAGCAGTGGTCGTAGTGGTGGTGCGTGTTGACCAGGGTCAGCGGACGGTCGGTGACCGCGCGGACGGCGGCGGCCAGCTCGGTCGCCTGCCCCGCCGCGGAGAGCGTGTCCACCAGCAGCGCCCCGTCGTCGCCGACGACGAGCGTGACGTTGACCCGCAGCAGGGGCTCGACAATCACGTACACCCGGTCGGCGACCTCGACGAACCCGCCGCTCACGACGCCCGCCCGGCCCGGTCGACGAAGCGTTGCCGGTCCACCAGGAGCCGGTCCACCCGGCCCCGGGCCACCGTCTGGTCGCCGTCGGAGACGCTGACCTCGAACGACAACCGTCGACCGTCGACCGTCGTCAGCAGCGCCTGCGCCCGTACCGTGCGGCCCACCACCGTCGGCGCGAGGTGCTCCAGCTCGACCCGGGTGCCCACCGTCGTGGAGCCGGGCGGCATCGCCGTCGCCGTGGCCGCGACGGTGGCCGCCTCCGCGAGCGCGAGCGCCCGGGGCGTGCCCAGCACCGGTACGTCCCCCGAACCGACCGCCTGGGCGGTGTCCGCGTCGGTGACGGTCAGCTCGACCTGGGCGGTCAGACCCGGCGCGAGGGCCGGCTCGGGCTGCTCCTGCATGGTCGTCAGCCTAGGTGTTCCCCGCGCCCGCCGAGCACGCGCCCGGCGATCCCGGCGCCGCCGCGCAGGGTGGTACCCGTCGGTCGATGCCGTAGCCGTCGTTAACCTTGACCGCGATGGCCGTCGTGACTGACCCCCAGCCCCCCGCCCGGACCGACCCACCCGCGTCCCCGGACGCGGGTCGTCGGCGCATAGTCGCCATGACGATCTGGGCGGTCGCCTTCGTCGGCGCGTGGCTCGGCATCGGGCTGCCCACCGACCCGGCGTACGCCTTCGTGTGGATCTGGCTCGGGACCATCGCCTGGAACAGCGACCGCCCGTGGCGCAGCCACCTGCGCTTCGCCCGGGACTGGGTACCGGTGGTGCTGCTACTGGCCGCGTACAACCTCTCGCGCGGGTTCGCCGACAACGGCGCCACCCCGCACGCCATGGAGCTGATCGTCGCCGACCGGTTCATGTTCGGCTGGGCCACCGGCGGGGAGGTGCCCACCGTCTGGCTGCAGGAGCACCTCTACCGCCCACAGGTGCACTGGTGGGACATCGCGGCGAGCTGGGTGTACTTCTCGCACTTCGTGGTGGCGCTGGCCGCCGCCGCCGTGCTCTGGATGCGCGACCGGCACCGCTGGGCCGCCTACATGCGGCGGTGGGGATTCCTGTGCGCCGCCGGCCTGGTCACGTACTTCATCTACCCGGCCGCGCCGCCCTGGTGGGCCGCGCAGAACGGCCTGCTCACCGAGGTGGCGCGGATCTCCACCCGGGGCTGGAAGGCGTTCGGCATGCACGGCGCCGGCAACGTGCTCAACGCCGGCCAGATCGCCTCGAACCCGGTCGCCGCCATGCCGTCGCTGCACACCGCGTGGGCGCTGTTCGTGGTGCTGTTCTTCCTGCACACCACCCGCCGCCGGTGGTGGCCGCTGCTGCTCGCGTACCCCCTGGCGATGACCTTCACCCTGGTCTACTCCGGCGAGCACTACGTGATCGACGTGCTGGTGGGCTGGACGTACGTCGGGCTGACCTACCTGGTCGTCGGCCTGGCCGAGCGGGCGTGGAGGTCCTACCGCGCCCGCCACCCGAAGGCCGGAACGCAACCGCCCCCCAACCAGCCCGACCCCCCGACCAGCCAGCCCGAACCCCCGACCCCCGGCGAACCAGACAGCACCACCACCCACCGCTCGGTCCCCGCCGACCACTGACCGCCCTGTCCTTGTTGATCAAGAGGTTCGCGTCACCGAATGCCCGATTCTTGACGCCAACCTCTTGATCAACAGGAGTCAGGGGGTGGGAGTGAGGGTTAGGGGGTTGGGGGGTGGGTTTGGTGGTGGGCTCTGCGGGTTAGTTCGGCTGCCAGGGACCAGGCTTCGGCGAGGTCGCGGTCCTGGGCCGCCGCGCCCGAGCCGCCGGCCGTGTCCGCGTACACGGTCGCGAGCCGCAGCCGGCGCTGCACCGGTCCCTGCACGACGCGCACACTCTGGATCCGGGCGTACGGCACGATCGCCAACTGCCGGGTGAGCAGCCCGGACCGGGTGGCGAAGACCCGATCGAACAGGCCCGCGCCGAGCGCGCCACGTCCGAGCGGGTGCAGCCAGCGCGTCCGGGGCGGTGGCGGGCTCAGCGTCAGCGTGTCCAGGCGTACGCCGGGCAGCACCTCGCCAACGATCATCGTGGCGGTCGGCAGGTCACCCACCGGCAGCAGCCGGTCCGGTCGGTTGCGGTCGTCGGCCTCCGCGATCGAGTAGCCGGCCACCTCCAACCGCAGTCGCAGCCAGTCGTTGACCCGCCACAGCAGCGGCCAGGTGGCCCGTACGGTCTGGACCCGGTCCAGCGGCACGGTCTGCGCCCGGGTCTCCAGTAGGCCGTTGTGCACCCGCAGGGTGCCACCGTCGCGGGCCAGCCGGAAGTTCCAGTCGTCGAGGACCCGACGGATCGGTTGCAGGAGCACACCGGCCATCGCGGTCAACGTGCTCGCCACCGCGATGAACGACCACGACCCGGCGGTGACGAACTGCACCACGACGAAGGCAACGCCGAACGGGAGCAGGAACGCCTGCGGGGTGAGCAACTGGCTGACCAGGAGGTCCCGGTTGCGTACCGCGTGCAGTGGCCGAGCCCGCACGGCCGTCGGCGTCTCGACCCGCGTGGCGGGCGCGGTGTCGCCGGGCGGCGCCACGCGCCCGGCGAGCGCCAGCAGCCGCTCCCGCAGGCGGGTCGCGTCGGCCACCCCGAGGTACGCCAGCGGCGCTTCGGTCTTGCCTCCTCCGACGACCTCCAGGCGCAGCTCGGCCAGGCCGGTGAGCTGGGCGAGCAGGGGCCGCACCACCTCCACGGCCTGCAACCGCTCCAACGGGATGGCCCGGGTACGCCTCCAGAGCAGCCCCTCGTGCACCCGCAACTCGCGGCCCACCACGTGGTAGCCGGTGTTGTACCAACTGATCACCGACAGCACGGTCGCGCCGAGCGCCAGCACCACGACCATGGCGGCGAACCAACCGAAGCCGACCCGCGACAGTGTCGACCAGGACAGGCCGGCGATGACCACGACCAGTGACTTGGCACCGTGCAGCAGCGGGCTGAGCGGGTGCAGCCGCTGTCGAGGCTCCCCGCCACCACCGCTTGCCGGGGCGGGCCAGGGCTGGACCGCCCCGGGCGGCCCGGCCGAGTACGGCGGCGTAGCGGGATACGGCGTCCCGCCGCCATCCGGGGACCCCGCAGGGTGCGGCGGCACACCGGCGTGCGGCGGCACACCAACGTGCGGCGGCATGCCAACGTGCGGCGGGCCGGCAGGGGGCGCGTCGCGGTCGGGCGGTGGCGGCACGGTGCCGGGCTCGACGGGGCTCTCGCTCATCGGGCCAGCGCCCGGTGGCGTCGGCGGTCGGCGTGGCTGGTCACAGCCCCTCCGCCCGGTCCTCACCGAGCGCGGTGAGCCGGTCGCGCAGTCGGGATGCCTCCGCCGGACGCAGGCCGGGCACCCGCGCGTCACTGGCGGCCGCCGCCGTGTGCAACTGCACGGTGGCCAGGTCGAAGGCGCGTTCCAGCGGGCCGGCGCTCACGTCGACGAACTGCATGCGGGAGTACGGGACGATGGACAACCGGCGGACCAGCAGTCCGTGCCGCACGAGCAGGTCCTCGTCGCGCTCGGCGTAGCCCCAGGCGCGTACTGCCCGGACGATGGCCGTGGCCCGCCACCCGCCGAGCACCAGCACGATGGCGAGGGCGAGTCCGAACAGCCAGTGACCGCTCAGTGCCCAGCCGACCGCCGTCACGGCCAGGCCGATGGCCACCACGATCGCGAGTCGGATCAACTCCACCCAGATCAGGTCGGTCGAGATCCGCTGCCACCGTACGGTGTCGGGCCACGGCTCCAACGGTCCACGGTCCGACGTCGCGGAGGCGTGCCCCACCGCCGAAAGGCCGGGAGCCGGCACGGAGCCGGGAGCCGCCGGAAGGCCGGGAGCCGGCAGGGAGCCGGGAGCCGGCGCGGGGCCGGGAGCCGCCGGAAGGCCGGGAGCCGGCGCGGGGCCGGGAGGTGGCAGGGGGCCAGGGGCCGGCAGGTCGGGCGGGGGTGAGAGGGCGGCGTGACCGGCCGACGGCGGTACGGCGTTCGGCGGCAGCGGGGCCGGCGACGAGGCGTCCGGCGGGGACGGGTCCGGGCCGAGCGTGCCGGGCGCCGGGAACGCGCCGGGCGGCGGCGCGATGTCGGGCGGTGCCGCCGCCGGGGAGGTCGGTGGGGACGGAACGGTGGGGCCAGGGGAGGCCGGTGGGTCGGCGCGGTCCTCCGGGCTCATCGACCAGATCCGTTCCACGCGCCCCGCGCCGCCGCGCTGCTGTGCCTCATCGCTCGCTCACACGTCGAGGGTAGGCGATCCGGACACCGGAGTGACGGTACGGAGAAAGCCACGGGCGTCCAGGAACGCTCCGAGAGTGTCCCGGTGCTCGGCGCAGGCCAGCCAGGTCTTGCGCCGGTCGGCGGTGTGCAGGCGGGGATTGTTCCACTCCAGCGCCCAGACGGCGGGGGCGCGGCAGCCTCGTGCCGAACAGACCAGGGCCTCGTCGGCGGGGGTGGGGACGTTCATCCGGGCCAGTCTAGGGCGGCCGGGGGCGAAAGTTTGAGCGCCGGGCGGCCACGGGGGGAGCCGCCCGGCGACGGGATGAATCGTACACGCGGCGGCCCGGTACCTGTCCACCCGTGACGCGCGATTCGATGCTCGGGACCGGGTGGCGAAAATCGGCTTCTCCCCGCCTCGACACTCAGGAAGGCATGCGAGTCTTGATACCGCACCAGCCGCGACGACCGACCAACGCTGTGGAGGACCGGTGGCCCAGCCGACCACGCCCGACGCCCCGACGCCCAACGGGGCGGCACCCCAGGCGCCCGCCCCGGTGACCACGCCCGCACAGGACGCCACCCTGTTGGAGAAGGCGTTGTTCGAGATCAAACGGGTGATCGTCGGCCAGGACCGGATGGTCGAGCGGATGTTCGTCGCGCTGCTGGCGCGCGGCCACTGCCTACTCGAGGGTGTGCCCGGCGTGGCCAAGACCCTTGCCGTGGAGACCCTCGCGAAGGTCGTCGGCGGGTCCTTCGCCCGGGTGCAGTTCACCCCCGACCTGGTGCCGGCCGACATCATGGGCACCCGGATCTACCGGCAGTCGAGCGAGAAGTTCGACGTGGAGTTGGGCCCGGTCTTCGTCAACTTCCTGCTCGCCGATGAGATCAACCGTGCTCCGGCCAAGGTGCAGTCGGCGCTGCTGGAGGTGATGAGCGAGCGGCAGGTGTCCATCGGCGGGGAGAGCCACCGGGTGCCCGATCCGTTCCTGGTGATGGCCACCCAGAACCCGATCGAGCAGGAGGGCGTCTACCCGCTGCCGGAGGCCCAGCGGGACCGCTTCCTCATGAAGATCGTCGTGGGTTATCCGACCGACGCCGAGGAGCGGGAGATCGTCTACCGGATGGGCGTGGCCGCGCCGGAACCGACGGCGGTCTTCGACACCCCCGAGTTGATCGCTCTGCAACGCAAGGCCGACCAGGTCTTCGTGCACAACGCGCTCGTCGACTACGCGGTTCGTCTGGTGCTGGCCACCCGTACGCCCGCCGAGCACGGCATGCCGGACGTCGCTCAACTGATCCAGTACGGGGCCAGCCCGCGCGCCTCGCTCGGTCTGGTCCGGGCCACCCGCGCGCTGGCGCTGCTGCGGGGACGCGACTACGCCCTGCCGCAGGACGTGCAGGACATCGCCCCGGACATCCTGCGTCACCGGCTGGTGCTCAGCTACGACGCGCTCGCCGACGACGTGCCGGCCGACCACATCGTGCAGCGGGTGATGTCGACGATTCCGCTTCCGTCGGTCGCGCCCCGGCAGCAGGCCACCCCGCCGTCGAGCGCCCCACCACCCGGCGCGGGCTGGCCCGGGCAGCGGCCGTGACCTCACCCACCCCTCGTCCCGCCCCTCTGGGTGACCGCAGCGAGGCCGTGCTCTCCCGACTCCAGTTGCTGGTCACCCGCAAGCTCGACGGTCTGCTCCAGGGCGACTACGCCGGTCTGCTCCCCGGGCCGGGCAGTGAGGCGGGGGAGTCGCGGGAGTACCGCCCCGGTGACGACGTACGCCGGATGGACTGGCCGGTGACCGCGCGGACCACGACCGCGCACGTGCGGCGCACGGTCGCGGACCGGGAGTTGGAGACCTGGTTGGCGCTGGACCTGTCGGCGAGCCTGGACTTCGGCACCGGGCAGTGGCTCAAGCGGGAGGTGGTGGTGGCCGCTGCCGCCGCCATCACCCACCTGACCGTGCGCGGCGGCAACCGGATCGGCGCGGTGATCGGCACCGGCGGTGGCGCGTCCACGCCCGCGCGGCGCTGGCGGGCTGGCCCGCCTCCGGCCGGTCCGGGCGTGCTGACCCGGCTGCCGGCCCGCTCCGGCCGCAAGGAGGCGCAGGGTCTGCTGCGCGCCGTCGCCGGCACGGCGATCCAGCCCGGCCGGGGTGACCTGGGTGCGCTTGTCGACATGCTCAACCGCCCGCCCCGGCGGCGCGGGGTGGCCGTGGTGGTCTCGGACTTCCTGGCGCCGGTCGAGCAGTGGGCCCGGCCCATGCGCAAGCTCCGCGTCCGGCACGACGTGCTGGCGATCGAGGTGGTCGACCCACGTGAGCTGGAGCTGCCCGATGTGGGCGTGTTGCCGGTGGTCGACCCGGAGAGCGGTGAGTTGCACGAGGTGCAGACCGCCGACCCCCGGCTGCGGCAGCGCTATGCGGCCGCCGCCGCCGCCCAACGGGCCACGATCGCCGCCGCGCTGCGCGGCGCCGGCGCGGCCCACCTGCGTCTGCGTACGGACCGAGACTGGCTGCTGGACATGGTGCGTTTCGTGGCCGCGCAGCGGCACGCGCGTACCCGGGGGACGACACGATGATCCGTTTTCTGCAACCGTGGTGGTTGCTGGCCGTGCTGCCGGTGCTCGCGCTCGCCGCGTTCTACGTCTGGCGGCAACTGCACCGCCGGGCGTACGCGATGCGGTTCACCAACGTGGACCTGCTGCGTACCGTCGCGCCCAAGGGCCTGGGTTGGCGGCGGCACGTGCCGGCGACCGCGTTCCTGCTGTGTCTGCTGGTGCTCGCCACGGCCCTGGCCCGCCCCGCGATCGACACGAAGGAGCCGTTGGAGCGGGCGACCGTGATGCTCGCCATCGACGTGTCGCTGTCGATGCAGGCCGACGACGTGGCGCCGAACCGGTTGGAGGCCGCGCAGGAGGCGGCCAAGCAGTTCGTGGGCGAGTTGCCGGCGAGCTACAACCTGGGCCTCGTCTCGTTCGCCAAGGCGGCGAACGTGCTGGTGCCGCCGGGCAAGGACCGGGACGCGGTGACCGCCGCGATCGACGGGCTGGTGCTGGCCGAGGCGACCGCGACGGGTGAGGCGGTGTTCACCTGCCTGGAGGCGATCCGGTCGGTGCCGGCCGACGGCGCGGCGGGTATCCCGCCGGCGCGCATCGTGCTGTTGTCGGACGGGTTCCGCACCTCGGGTCGGTCGGTGGAGGAGGCGGCGGCCGCCGCGCAGGCGGCCAACGTGCCGGTCTCCACCATCGCGTTCGGCACCGACACGGGTCAGGTCGACATCGGCGGGCAGCTCCAACGGGTGCCGGTGGACCGGCTGGCCCTCGCCGAGCTGGCCGAGACGACCGAGGGTTACTTCTACGAGGCGGCCTCGGTGAGCGAGCTGAAGCAGGTCTACCAGGACATGGGCAGTTCGATTGGTTTCCGGACCGAGCCGCGTGAGGTGACCCAGTGGTACGCCGGGTTGGCGCTGCTGCTGGCGCTCTGCGCCGGCGCGCTCAGCCTGCTCTGGTCGTCACGGATGATCTGACCGCCAGCCGGGACGCCCGACGGCCCGTGCGAGGCCGGGGCGGCCGACGGTCGGGACAGCGAGGCGAGCGGCCGACGAACGGCCGGTGGTGGTCAGTGACCGCCGCCGGCCAGGACGAAGACGACGGCCACCCAGACGGCGGCGAGGGTGAAGCCCAGCGGGGCGACGTAGCGGCTCATGGACGGCTCCGAGTGGCGGCTGGACGGTCCGCGAGCGGGGGCGGACCGCAGGGGGTGGGGACGCGCACACGAAGTCGTGACCGGGCGGCTCCCGGCGACCGTCCGGTGACCGGACGGGGCGGCACGCACCGCGGCGGTGGCTGCGGTGGTGCGGGAGCGGAGCGGGGTCAGCTCGCCAGACTGAGTCGTGGCTCAGCGGGGCTGACCATCGGCCCGGCCACGACTAGGAGGATCGCTATCTCGCACAGCGATCACCTCCTGCAGGTCGGCCCGGTCCGAACGTCGATGATCGTACACCTGAGCCGCTCTCGGCACGCACTCGGCCGACCGGTCCGCGAGCGCTCCACCGCGCGGCCGGCCCGGCCCGGCCGGACGCGGCGTCGAGCCGCTCCCGCGCCCGCCGCGTACCACCGTGACCAGCACCGTGGCGAGCAGCGGCAACCAGCAGAACCGGGCCAGCACCCACCCCGGGCCGTCCGGCGTCGTGTGCAGTCCGGGCAGGGCCAGGCCACCCCGGGCGGTGAGCGCGGTCACCGCGACCAGCACCGGCTGGTGCCACAGGTAGATCCGCACGGCGTCGCTGTTCACCGCGGTCACCACCCGGCCCGCGAGCGGCCGGTCCAGCAGCCGTTCCCACCCGGTCCGGGCCAGCAGACCCAGCCCGACCTGGGTGACCGCCAGCGCCACGGCCAGCAGCGACGGCGGGTTCAGGTTGGACACGCCGGCCCCGGGCACGCCGACCGCGCTGATCGGGTAGCCCACCGCCACCAGCACGGCCAGCGCCACGGCCCCGCCACCGGCGAGCAGTCCCGCCGCCCGCCGGCCGGCCAGCCGTCCGTCGGCGTACGCGACGCCGAGCAGGTACGGCACCGACCAGGCCGCCAGCACGCCGACCGGTGGCACGGCAACGCCGTCGGCCAGCAGGCGGACCGCGAGGTCGCTCGCCGCCACCACGGCCACCGCCGGCAGCGCGCAGCGCGTCACACCCCATCGGCGTACGGCGGCGCGCAGCGGGCCAATCAAGGCGACCAGGAGCAGCAGCGGCGCCAGGAACCAGAGCGGACTGGCCGCGAGATGGAGCCCGACGGCGAGCGTGTCGTCCGACGCGCCCGCCACGGTGGCGGCCAGCAGCACGGCGGCCCCGGTGCCCAGCAGCGCCACCGTGGGCAGCAGCAACCGACGTGAACGGCGGGCCAGCCAGCCGGCCGAGGTGCCCCGGTGACGGGCCAACGACCGGGCCGAACCGAAGCCGGCGGCGAAGAAGAACAGGCCGAGCGTCTGCAACACCCAGGTGACCGGTGCCAGGGCGGGCAGCGCGGTCAGCGGACTGGCCTGACGCAGCCCGCCGTCACCGGTCAGCACCAGCCCGGTGACCAGCCAGTGCCCGAGCACCACCCCACCGATCGCGTACGCCCGCAACGCGTCGACGGTGCGGTCGCGGCTCATCGGGCGTCCTCGACCGGACCGGCGCCCCGCACGACCGCCGCGACCGCGATCAGGCTGGCGGTGCCCGTGTCCAGGTAGTCGTCGTGCCCGGACACCCCGTCCACCGGCAGCGGACGGGCCCCGAACGCCGGATCGCCGGGGCGACGCCCGTACCCGAGGCCGGCGAGCCGCACGGGCGGCACCCGGCGAATCCAGTCGGACGGCGCCTCGGCCGCCCAGAACCGCAGTCCGGCGCGCAGATCGCCGGCGCGCGGCACACCTGCGCCGACGCCACCGAGGCTGACCACGTCGGTGACCTGCGCCGGGGCGTGCGCCGCCGCCAGCGCCGCCACCAGGGCCCCGTAGCTGTGCCCGATCAGCGTGATCGTCGCGGCCGGACGGCGCGCGACCAGCTCCCGCAGCAGCCGGGCCAGTCCGGTCGCCCCACGCCGCGCGTCGGCGTCGCTGGCGGCGCCCACCAACCCGTCCGGCGGGTCGTAGCCGAGCCAGGCCAGCACGGCCACCCGCGCCGTGGGGTCGCTCGACCGGATCTGCCGGTAGAGCTGCGCCGCCTGCACCGACGGCGCCCGCCGCGGCACCCCGCCCAGTCCACGGTCGAAGTCGGCGAGCGTGCTGCCCACCCCCGGCACGAGCACCGCGATCCGGTCCGCGCCCGCCAGGTCGCCGAGGACCTCCACCGCCCGCCCGTCGCCGCGCGGGTCGAAGACCAGGAAACGGCGTCCGTCCGCCGCCCAGTCCGCATACGGGGGGCCGGCCGCGCGCATCGCCGCCGCCGTGCCGGGGTACGCCTCGACGAACCCCACCTCCATGACCGGCTCCGGTGGGCCGGGCAGGACCAGGCTCCCCCCGAGCAACGCGCTCAGAGCGACACGTGTGACACCTCGTCGTCGCATCACGTTCTCCCTCCCGAATGACGTCCGGAAGGGGAGAGTGCGGGGGCGAACGGGTCGCGGTCGTCGTACCGGGGAGCTGTCTCCCGGGTGGCCCCGAGGCGCTACTCGCCGGCGGCGACCAGACCCGTCTCGTACGCCAGCACCACGGCCTGGGCGCGGTCGCGCAGGCCGAGTTTGGCCAGGATGCGCCCGACGTGCGTCTTGACGGTCTGCTCCGCCACCACCAGGTCAGCGGCGATCTCCGCGTTGTTGCGGCCCCGGGCGATCAACCGCAGCACCTCGGTCTCGCGCGGGGTCAGCCCGGCCAGGTCGGTGGGGCGGGGCCGGCGACGGTCCGGGCGGGCCGCGAACTCGGCGATCAGTCGACGGGTCACCGCCGGGGCGAGCAGCGCGTCCCCGGCGGCCACCACCCGCACCGCCTGCACCAGGTCGGCCGCGGGCGCGTCCTTGAGCAGGAAGCCGCTCGCGCCGGCCCGCAGCGCTTCGTACACGTAGTCGTCCAGGTCGAACGTCGTGAGGATGAGCACCCGGGGGCGCTGCGCCGAGCGGTCGCCCAACAGTTGACGGGTGGCGGCCAGCCCGTCCAGGACCGGCATCCGCACGTCCATCAGCACCACGTCCGGGTCGAGCCGACGCGCGGCGGCCACCCCCTGCGCGCCGTCGGCGGCGTCGCCCACCACCAGCAGGTCGGGCTGGGCGGCGAGCAGCGCGCCGAAGCCCTGCCGGACCATCGCCTGGTCGTCGACGATCAGCACCTTGATCATGTGTCCAGGCTCCCCACCTCGTACGGCAGTTCGGCCGCCACCGCGTACCCGCCGTCGGGTAGCGGCCCGGCGGTGAACGTACCGCCGAGCGAGGTGGCGCGCTCCCGCATGCCGGTCAACCCGTGCCCCGCCCCGCCGTCGGCGGTCGGTGGGGCGCCGCGCGGAAAGGCGGTCGGCGGGGCGTCGGGCGGGGAGTTGTCGACGCGTACTCCCAGAGCGGACGGACCGGAGCGGACGGTGACGCGCACCGCGGCGCCGGGCGCGTGCCGGGCCGCGTTCGCCAGGCCCTCCTGGACGATGCGGTACGCGGCCAGCCCGACCGGCGCGGGCACCGGACCCGGCGGCTCGGCGTCCAGGGTCACGGCCAGCCCGGCGCGACGGGCCGCGTCCACCATCGCGCCCAGGTCGGCCAGGTCGGGCTGCGGAGTGGTCTGCGGCCCGCTGGCCTCGCTGCGCAGCACCCCCAACAGCCGCCGCATGTCGGTCAGCGCGTCGCGGGCCGAGCCGGCGATGGCGACGAACTCGGCGGCGGCCGGGGCGGGCACGTCGTCGAGGCGGTACGGCGCGGTCTCGGCCTGCACGGCGATCAGCGACATGTGGTGCGCGACCACGTCGTGCAGCTCACGGGCGATCCGGGTGCGCTCCTCCAGCACCGCGCGGCGCTCCTGCTCGCGCTCGCTCAGTTCGGTCTGCGCGGCCAGGGCGCGCCGCGACAGCCGGTTGTGACGGAACAGGTCGCCGACGATCGCCAGCGCACCGAGCAGCAGCAGGACAGGCACCCGGTTGTCGGGGTGGACCAGAGTGAACACCGGCACCGTGCTGATCGTCACCACCCAGGCCAGCACCGGCCGGTCGACCCGCGCGACGACCACCGCCAGCACCGCGACCGACCCGAGCGCCAGCGGCGGGGTCCACGGCCAGGACCGGTCGGCCGGCGCGTTGAACGTGCAGATCAGCAGGGCCAACACCGTCAGCCGCCACGCCAGCAGCGGACGCCGGGGCAGCGCCAGCAGCGGCGCCACGGTCATCGCCGCGAACAGCAGCGCGACCGGCAGCGGCAGGCCCCACTCGCTCTCCACGGTCAGCGTGATCAGGAAGAGGCCGAGCGCGGCGAGCAGCCCCACCGGAGTGGCGTAGCGGGCGAGCCGGGGCCAACGGGCCAGCAACGACCGTTCGGGCGGGGCGTCCGGGCCCCACAGGGTCTGCCCCAGCGCTCCCAGAGCCACGACGACAGGTTGCCGGTTCACCACCCGGAGGCTACGGGCCGAGGGTGCCACCGGGCGTGCCCCCGCAGGTTGATCCCCAGGTCGTACCTGGGTGGGACACCACACCCGTTAGCGCTTACTTGCGGGTAACGCCTAGGCTCCGACGCGTCCATGCTGAGCAGTCGCAAGGAGGAACCGTGGCCCGTACCGTGCTGGTGACCGGCGGCAACCGGGGAATCGGCCTGGCCATCGCGCAGGCCTTCGCCAAGCAGGGCGACCGGGTGGCGGTCACCCACCGCAGTGGCGAGGCCCCCGAGGGGCTGTTCGGCGTACGCGCCGACGTCACCGACGCGGCCTCGATCGATGCCGCGTTCACCGCTGTCGAGGCCGAGCTGGGCCCGGTCGAGGTGGTGGTCGCCAACGCCGGCATGACCGACGACACGCTGCTGCTGCGGATGTCCGAGGAGCAGTTCACCAACGTGGTGGACACCAACCTCACCGGCGCGTTCCGGGTCGCCAAGCGCGCCTCGGGCAAGATGCTGCGGGCCAAGTGGGGCCGCATGATCTTCATCTCCTCGGTGGTGGGCCTCTCCGGCGGCGCCGGGCAGGTCAACTACGCCGCCAGCAAGGCCGGCCTGGTCGGCGTCGCCCGCTCGGTCACCCGCGAGCTGGGTAGCCGCAACATCACCGCGAACGTGGTGGCGCCCGGCTTCATCGACACCGACATGACCGCCGGCCTGTCCGACGACCGCAAGGCGGAGATCCGCAAGTCCATCCCGGCCGGCCGGATGGCCAGCCCGGACGAGGTGGCCGCCGTGGTCACCTGGCTGGCATCGGACGGCGCCGGGTACGTCTCCGGGGCCGTGATCCCGGTCGACGGCGGCCTCGGCATGGGCCACTGACCTTCTCTGACTACGGAGGAAACCCTGCATGTCCGGACTGCTCGCCGGTAAGCGGCTGCTCGTCACCGGTGTCATCACCGACGCCTCGATCGCCTTCTCGGTGGCGAAACTCGCCCAGGAGAACGGCGCTCAGGTCGTGCTCACCGGCTTCGGCCGGCTCTCCCTGGTCGAGCGGATCGCCAAGCGGCTGCCCGAGCCCGCGCCGGTGATCGAGGTCGACGTGACCAACGCCGAGCACCTGGCCAGCCTCGCCGACCGGGTCCGCGAGCACGTCGACGGGCTCGACGGTGTGGTGCACTCGATCGGCTTCGCCCCGCAGAGCTGCCTCGGCGGTGGCTTCCTCGACGCGCCGTGGGAGGACGTGGCGACCGCCCTGCACGTGTCGACCTACTCGTACAAGTCCCTCGCGATGGCGGCGCTGCCGCTGATGTCGGCCGGCGGCGCGGTGGTCGGTCTGACCTTCGACGCCACCAAGGCGTGGCCGGTCTACGACTGGATGGGCGTCGCCAAGGCCGGCCTGGAGTCCGCCTCCCGCTACCTGGCCCTGCACCTGGGCAAGCAGGGCATCCGCAGCAACCTGGTCGCCGCCGGGCCGCTGCGTACCATCGCCGCCAAGTCGATCCCCGGCTTCGACCAGTTCGAGGACGCCTGGGTCGAGCGTGCCCCGCTCGGCTGGGACCTCAACGACCAGGAGCCCGCCGCGCGGGCCTGCCTGGCGCTGCTCTCCGACTGGTTCCCGGCCACCACGGGCGAGATCGTGCACGTCGACGGCGGCTACCACGCCATGGGTTCCTGACGTTGTAAGGAAGGGCACCCTGTTAACGCTTGCCGTAGAGCAGGGGGCCCTTCCTAACACGGCGCCCGCACCCGCCGGCAGGGGGCGTCGCCGGGCCGTCCTGGGCGAGGGACAAGAATGACCCCCATGGCGTACGACGCGGTGGTGCTGGTGTCCTTCGGCGGGCCCGAACGGCCCGAGGACGTGATGCCGTTCCTACAGAACGTGACCCGAGGCCGGGGGGTGCCACCCGAGCGGCTGGCCGAGGTCGCCGAGCACTACCAGCACTTTGGCGGGGTGTCCCCGATCAACCAGCAGTGCCGTGACCTGCTCGCCGCCGTCCGCGCCGACTTCGCCGCGCACGGTGTCGACCTGCCCGTCTACTGGGGCAACCGCAACTGGGACCCGATGCTCGCCGACACCGTCAGCCAGATGCGCGACGACGGCGTGACCCGCGCGCTGGCCTTCGTCACCAGCGCGTACGGCGGCTACTCGTCCTGCCGGCAGTACCAGGAGGACATCGCCGCCGCCCGCGCCGCCGTCGGGCCCGACGCGCCGGTGATCGAGAAGCTGCGGCAGTTCTGGGACCACCCCGGGTTCGTCGAGCCCCACGTCGACGCGGTCCGGGCCGCCCTCGCCCAGCTCGACCCCGCGAAGCGGGTCACCACCCGACTGGTGTTCACCGCCCACTCCATCCCCACCTCGATGGCGGCCAACGCCGGCCCGCACGGCGGCCGCTACGAGGCGCAGCTACGCGAGACCGCCCGCCTGGTGGCCGCGGCCGCCGCCCCCGACCTGGCGTACGACCTGGTGTGGCAGAGCCGGTCCGGCCCACCGCACGTGCCGTGGCTGGAACCCGACATCAACGACCACCTCAACGCGCTCGCCGAGGGCGGTGTCACCGGCGTGGTGGTCAGCCCGATCGGGTTCGTCTCGGACCATCTGGAAGTCGTGTGGGACCTGGACACCGAGGCCCTGGAGACCGCCAAGCAGCTCGGCCTCGACTTCGTCCGGGCCGGCACCCCGGGCACCGACCCGCGCTTCGTGACCATGGTCCGGGAGTTGGTCACCGAGCGCACCGATCCGGACGGCGCGCAGCTGCGCCGGCGCCTCGGGGACCTGCCCAGGTGGGACACCTGTCCCACCGTCTGCTGTGTACCGACCCGCCGACCGACGCCTGCTGGGGGCCCCGATGCATGACCGCAAGCCCGTGCAGAGCTGGCTCACCGACATGGACGGCGTGCTGGTGCACGAGGGCCAGCCGGTGCCCGGAGCGCCGGAGTTCGTCAACCGGCTGCGCGCCTCCGGCAAGCCGTTCCTGGTGCTGACCAACAACTCGATCTACACGCCGCGGGACCTGACGGCCCGGTTGAGCCGGATGGGGCTGGACGTGCCGGAGGAGTCGATCTGGTCCTCAGCGCTGGCCACCGGCCAGTTCCTCGCCGACCAGCGGCCGGGCGGCACCGCGTACGTCATCGGCGAGGCCGGGTTGACCACCGCGCTGCACGCCGTCGGGTACGTGCTCACCGACTTCGCCCCGGACTACGTGGTGCTCGGTGAGACCCGCACCTACAGCTTCGAGGCGATCACCAAGGCGATCCGGCTGATCAACGACGGGGCCCGGTTCATCTGCACCAACCCGGACGTGACCGGCCCGTCCGTCGAGGGGGCCTTGCCGGCCGCCGGCTCGGTCGCCGCCATGATCTCCAAGGCGACGGGGGTGGAGCCGTACTTCGTCGGCAAGCCCAACCCGATGATGATGCGATCGGCGCTGAACACGATCAACGCGCACTCGGAGACCACCGCGATGATCGGCGACCGGATGGACACCGACGTCCTCTGCGGCCTGGAGGCCGGGCTGGAGACCATCCTGGTGCTCACCGGCATCAGCAGCCGTACCGAGGCCGAGCGCTACCCGTACCGCCCGTCCCGCATCGTCAACTCGGTCGCGGACCTGATCGACGAGGTGTGACCCCGCCCGCGCGCCCCGCTCTCGTCGATCTTGCACTTACCGTCGCCGATATGGGGCGTGACGCCCTTTAGGTCGCAGCAGAAAGTGCAAGATCGACGTAGTGAGTCGGCGCGGCGCGGCGCTGGGGCGTGGCGCGCGGGGGCGTTACGGGCGTAGGGGGGCGTTGCAGGCGGCCACCAGGGCTTGGCGGCAGGCTGCGGTGAGCGGGCGGAGCGCGGCGTCGCGCTGCTGGGCCTCGTAGTTGTTGATCGCGCCGCCCGGGGCGGCGTGCCCGGCCAACGCCAGCACCCGGTCGAGCACCGCAGCCCGGGCGAACAGCCGACGGGCCCGCGGGTCGAATCCCGGTGGCAGGTCGGTGGTGCCGTCCGGGCGGCGCAGCGCGGCCAGCGCGCCGGCCAGCTCGGGCCGCCACTGGGCCACGTCGAGCCGGGTCAGCACGGCGGTCGTCTCGGCCAGCGCGGCGGCCAACTCGGCCTCGGCCTCGGCGGCCCCGGGCAGCGACAGCGAGGCGGCCGGCGCGTCGGCCGGCAGCGGGTAGACCCGCCACAACACCGTCTCGAAACAGTCCCCGGAGCCGGAGGTGTGGCTGCGCACCTGCGGGATCAGGCCCAGCCCACCGGCCACCACCGCCTCGCCCGCCACCAGCGCCGCTCCGGCGAAGTCGCCGGGGCCGGGCAGACCCCTCGGGTCGCCCGGCGCGGGCAGCACCAGCCGGATCTCGTCGGGCGACAGCTTGGCCAGGGTGGGCAGCGCGGCACCCAGCGGCACGTCGGTCCAGGTGCCCGGGGCGTCCGCGACGAGATGCTCCTCGTCACCGGCGATCGCGTCGGCGACCTCGTCGTACGGCACCAACCCGGCGCGCCACGCGCGCACCCAGGCAACGAACCGGCTCGACCGGCGCGGCGCAAGCGTGGCCGCGCCCGTTGCGGGGGTGGACATGCCGAAAGGGTACGTGGTGATCGGTGGCCCTGTCTCGGCTGCCGCTCCGGCCGCCCTGCCTGCCCCGAACTGCCCCCTTCGCCCCGTCCACTACCGCCCTGCCCCAACCCACCCCCACCCCGCCCCCCAACCCACCCCCGATCCCGTCGATCATGGAGTTGCGGTGCCTGATTGCTGACGGTTGATAGGGCTTCGTGCGCCACCACAACTCCATGATCGGCGGGGCGGGGCGGGGCGGGGCGGGGCGGGGCGGGGCGCGGCGCGGCGGGGGCGCGGCGGGTGGGGCGGGGCGGGTTGGGGCGGGGCGGGGTGGGAACGGGGCTTGGCGGTGTGTCGGGGGGAGGGGGTGGGGGGAGGGCGGGTTAGCGTGATCTCCATGGCGGGGCGATACGGCGAGGACGTGCTGGCGGGGGACTGGCGGCGACGGAAGGTCACCCCCGAGGTGGACGCCGAAGCGGATCTCGTGGTGGAGGACGCCGACTCCGGCTTCTGCGGCGCGGTGGTGGGTTTCGAGGCCGGCGCGGTGGTGTTGGAGGACCGGCACGGTAAACGGCGTAACTTCCCGCTGCTGCCGGCGGCGTTCCTGCTCGACGGCCGCCCGGTGACGCTGCGCCGCCCGACCCGCGCTGTGGTGCCGGCGGCCCGCCGGCGGACCGCGTCCGGTTCGGTGGCGGTGGACAACGTCCGCGCCCAGGTCGCCAAGGCCAGCCGGATCTGGGTCGAGGGCATCCACGACGCCGCGCTGGTCGAGCGCATCTGGGGCGACGACCTGCGCGTCGAGGGTGTGGTCGTGGAGCCGCTGGACGGTATCGACGACCTGGACGCGGCGGTGCGGGACTTCGCCCCCGGTCCGACCCGACGACTGGGCGTGCTCGTCGACCACCTGGTGCCGGGCAGCAAGGAGAGCCGCATCGTGGCCCGGGTGACCTCGCCGTACGTGCTGGTGACCGGGCATCCGTACGTTGACGTGTGGCAGGCGGTGAAGCCGGCGGCGCTGGGCATCGCGGCCTGGCCGGTGGTGCCCCCGGGGCGGCCGTGGAAGGAGGGCGTTTGCGCGGCTCTCGGGGTGGCAGAGCCGGCCGACATGTGGCGGCACATCCTGTCCCGGGTGAACAGCTTCGCCGACGTCGAGACTCCGTTGATCAACGCCATGGAGCGCCTGATCGACTTCGTCACCGAGCCGGCCTGACCGCCTGCTCCGCCGTGACCGCCGACCGGGCGCTCGAGGCCGGGCGCTCGAGGCCGGGCGCTCGAGGCCGGGCGCCCAAGGTCGGACGGCGGGTCAGGGGGCCTCGTCCGGGCTGCGCGTGAAGACGAATGTGGCGATGTCGATCGCCGTCGCCCGTCCGTCGTCGTCGCGCAGCACCGACAGGATCTCGCCGTTCTCCGGACCGGACCGTCCCCGCCAGCGGTCCGTCCCCTCGGCGGTGAACCGGCTCACCCGCTCGCCGCGTACGTGAGCCACCAGCTCACCCGCATCCCAGCTCAGGTCCAGCGAGGTGCCCATCCACCACCAGCGACCGGTCAGCTCGGCCACGTCGGCAGCGGGCGCGGTGGTGGCGGGCCGCCATGGCTGGCTGAGCGCCGGTTCGGCATCCAGCACGGTGGTCAACAGCCGACGGCCGAGTGTGGTGATCGGGAAGCCGTACGAGTTGGCGAAGCCGATCACGGCGGTACGACTGGGCCGGTGCACCACGAGGGCGGCCACGTACCCGGGCATCGAGCCGCCGTGCCCGACGTACACGCGCTCGCCGTCGCGGTAGAGCTCCAGCCCCAGGCCGTGCCCGCCGGTCCAGGAGTCGAGGTCGCTGATCACCACGGGGGCGCACATCTCGGTCAGCGTCTCGGCGGCCAGCACCGACGGGTCGGGGTCGGCCAGGAACGCGGCCCAGCGGCCCAGGTCCTCGATCGTCGACCAGAGCTGCCCGGCCGGGGCCATCGCGCCGGTGTCGGTGCGCGGCTCCTCGCGCAACGTGTGGTGCCAGGGGTGGACGACGTAACCGCGGGCGTACGGCTCGGTGGCCGCGTAGGTGGTGCGGCGCAGGCCCAGCGGGGTGAGGATCCGCTGGTCGAGCAGGTCTGCCCAGGGCGTCCCGGTGAGTCGTTCGAGCACCCCGCCGAGCAGCCCGTACGCCAGGTTGGAGTAGTGGTACGTGCTGTGCGGGGAGTAAGCGATCTTGTCGGCGGTGACCCCGGCGAGCAGGGTCGGTAGGTCGACGCCTTCGTTGCGCTCCCACCAGTCGCCCTCGGGTTCGCGCTGGATCCCGCTGGCGTGCCCGAGGAGTTGGCGCAGGGTGAGCGCGCCGAGGCCGGTGCCCGGCAGGTGCTGCTCCAGCCGGTCGTCGAGAGCCAGTCGGCCGGCGTCGCGCAACTGCATGATCAGGGTGGCGGTCATCGTCTTGCTGATCGAGCCCACCCGGTACTGCAGGTCGACGTCCGGGCGGGGGTGCTCGCCGGCGACGGCCAGGTGCGCCAGCGCGCCGTCGCGGACCACGCCCAGCACCAGGGACGGGACGTGGCCGTCGGCCTGCGCCTGGGCGACCCGCGCGTCGATCTGTCGGGCGGTCTCGGGTAGCAGGGTCAACGCATCTCCTCGGGTCGGGCCGCCGCTGGATGGGCCTCGCCGAGCCTACTGATCTTCGCGGGGGAGCCGCGCGAGCATTTGCGTGTCACGATCGTGGTGTGGACGCGGTGGTGTGGATCGTTCTGGGTGTGGTGCTGGCGGTCGCCGAGATCTTCACGACGACCCTGTTTCTGATCATGTTCGGGGCCGGGGCGTTCGCCGCCGCGGGCGCTGCGGCCCTGGGCGCGCCGGTCGCCGTGCAGGCGCTGGTCTTCGCGGTGGTGTCCGCGCTGAGCCTGGTCGTGGTCCGACCGGTGATCAAGCGGCACGGCCGGTCGGCGCTGGAGAGCGGCGAACAGCCGTTCGGCGTGGAGGCCATCGAGGGCTCCACGGCGCTGGTGCTGGAGCGGGTGGACGCCGACCACGGGCTCGTCAAGATCGACGGTGAGTTGTGGACGGCCCGGGCGTACGACACGACGCAGACTTTCGAGCCCGGTCAACGGGTTCGGGTGATAAAGGTCCGGGGCGCGACCGCCCTGGTGTGGCAGGACGACGTTTCTTCCGCCGGCGAGCTGCCGGAAGCGAGAGGGTGAACGGGATGACGATATTCGGGGTGCTGGTGATCGCGGTGGCGCTGATCGCCGTGATAACGCTGGCCAAGGCGGTGCGGATCGTGCCGCAGCAGCGCCATGACGTGGTGGAACGGCTCGGCAAGTACAAGCGCACCCTCAGCCCCGGTCTCAACCTGCTGGTGCCGTTCATCGACGCGGTCCGTACCAAGGTCGACATGCGCGAGCAGGTGGTCAGCTTCCCGCCGCAGCCGGTGATCACCTCGGACAACCTGGTGGTCTCGATCGACACGGTCCTCTACTTCAAGGTGGTCGACCCGGTCCGGGCGACGTACGAGATCTCCAGCTTCCTCCAGGCGATCGAGCAGTTGACGGTGACCACGCTGCGCAACGTGATCGGCTCGCTCGATCTGGAGCGGGCGCTGACCAGCCGCGACGAGATCAACCGGCACCTCTCCGGGGTGCTGGACGAGACGACCGGCCGCTGGGGCATCAAGGTGACCCGGGTCGAGATCAAGGCGATCGAGCCGCCGGCCAGCATCCGCGACTCGATGGAGAAGCAGATGCGCGCCGAGCGGGACCGCCGCGCCGCGATCCTCACCGCCGAGGGGCACAAGCAGTCGCAGATCCTCACCGCCGAGGGCGAGAAGCAGTCCGCGGTGCTGCGGGCCGACGGTGACCGGCAGGCCCGGATCCTGCAGGCCGAGGGCCAGGCGAAGGCGATCCGGACGGTGTTCGACGCGATCCACCAGGCGAACCCGAGCCAGAAGGTCCTCGCCTACCAGTACCTGCAGGCGCTGCCGCAGATCGCACAGGGCAGCGCCAACAAGGTCTGGATCGTGCCGGCCGAGCTGACCAAGGCGCTGGAGGGCATGGGTGGCGCGCTCGGTGGGCTGAGCCAGATGGTGGGTGACGTGCCCGCGCCGGAGGCCGCCGACCACGCGAGCCAGGTCGAGCGCGAGGCCGCGGCGGCGGCGCAGGCTGCTGCCGCCGCCGCCCAGCAGATCCACGACGAGGTACGCGTCGCCGAGGCGCAGGCCACCGGCGGCAACAAGCCGCAGGGCCTGCCCGCGCCGGAGCCGGTCACCCCGGACAGTCTGGTCAACGACCCGACGGACCAGCGCGAGCGCGGCTGACCCGGCACCCGGGCCGCGCGGTGCGGGCCGCCGCGCGGCACCGAGCGCCGGGTAAAGCGCGTCCGGCGGCGTCGAGTGGGTGCGGCTGGCCGGGCGGTGCCGGGCCGGGGTCCGGACGCCGGAGGTAAATGCGAGAAAGGCTCATGGGGCGCTCCGACGCCTGCCACGATCGGTCCTAGGACGGGTGGTGACCAGGCAATCGGGGCGCCCCGGCGCGTCCCGCACCGCTCGTGGACGAGCGAGGTGACGCATGAAGGATCCGGCGAATCGGATGTGGTCCTCGGCCCCCGTACCCGGCGCGCACGATCCGGTCGCGCCACTGGGCTCCCGGCGCAGCGGCGGCGGCTTCGGCGTACTGCCATTCGTCGGCGAGCCCAGCCCGCTCGCGCCCGCCACGAACGCCAGTTGGGCCTGGTCGGTACGCCGGTTCGCGCGGGCCGCGGTGTGGCTGCTGCCCGCGTACGCCATCCTCTACGGCGCGGTGGCGATGGCCAGCGACGGCGGGGTGGGCAACGACCCGTATCCGGCGGACGGCCAGGCGGTGTACCTGATCGGCTGGGTGGCGGCGGTCTGGCTCGGCCTGCTCGCGCTGCTGGCCCTCACCGGCCTGCTGGCCGCGACCCGCAGCCGGCGGGTGGCCGCCGCCGGGCTGCTGGTCAGCATCGCCGGCACGGTGCTGATGCTGCCGTTCGCCGGGTTCGAGGAGCAGACGCCGGTCTTCGGCACCACCGCGCGGTCGCTGGTGCTGCTCGGCGCGACCTTCTACAGCGCGGGGTGGTTCCTCACCGGGTGGGCGGTGGCCCGCTCGGGCACCTTCAGCCTCGGCGACGGGGTCATGCTGATCATCGCCGCGCCGCTGCTCGGCCTCGGCGGCGCCCTGATCGGGTCGCTCCAGACGTTCGGCGCGATCTTCGTGCTGATCGCCGGCATCGGCATCGGCTACCGCAGCGGCCGCCTGATGCCCCGCCAAACCGCCGACGACGCCGCCAACGCCAGCCTCTCCACCCCCCCAACCCCCTAACCCCCCCAACCCCCAACCCCCCGAACCCGCGCCGGCCCCGCCTCACCCCACCCCACCCCACCTCGCCTCGCCTCGGTGATCAAGAGGTTCGCGTCAAGAATCGGCCCTTACCTGACGCAAACCTCTTGATCACCGGGTGGCAGTGGGGGTGGGCGGGGGTGGGGTGGGGTGGGGTGGGGGAGTTGGGGTGAGGTTGGCCACAGGGGGTGGTCGGTTGGCGTTATTTGTGGCAATCCTGGGTTGCATGGCCGCCCCCCGCTCGCCGCTGTCGCGGCTGTTCACCGTGCTGCTCACCGGCCTGCTGGCCGGGTTGGTCCTGGCCGCCGCGGCGCTGCCGGGCAACTTGCTGGTCGGGTTCACCGCGCGCGCCGCGCTCAGTTCGTACGCCGCGCTGCCCGACGCGCTGCGCACCCCGGCGACGCCGCAGCGCTCCTACCTCTACGCCAACGACGGCAAGACGCTGCTCACCACGTTCTACGACGTGAACCGGACGGACGTCGCGTTGGCGGACGTCGCCCCGGTGATGCGGCAGGCGATCGTGGCGGCCGAGGACCGGCGGTTCTACGACCACGGTGGCGCGGACCTGCGCGGCCTGGCCCGGGCGCTGGTCGCAAACGTCAAGGGCGGTGGCACCGAGCAGGGCGGCTCGACGCTGACCATGCAGTACGTCCGTAACGTCCTCAAGACCGACCCCACCCGCACCGCCGAGGAGCGGGCCGCCGCGACCGACCCCACCGTCGGTCGGAAGATCCAGGAGATTCGGTACGCGGGCGCGCTGGACAAGAGCCTCGGCAAGGACGAGATCCTCGGCCGGTACCTGAACATCGCCTACTTCGGCTCCGGCGCGTACGGGATCGCGGCGGCCAGCCAGCGCTACTTCGGCAAGCCCCCGGCGCAGTTGACCCTCGCCGAGTCGGCCCTGCTCGCCGGTCTGGTGCAGTCCCCGGACGCGTACAGCCCGATCAGCGGCGACAAGGACCAGGCCCTCGCCCGCCGGTCGTACGTGCTGGACTCGATGGTCGCCACCGGGGCGATCACCGCCGCGCAGGCCGCCCAGGCCAAGGTCGAGCCGCTGGCTCTGCACCCCACCGCCCAGCCCAACGGCTGCACCGCCGTCGCCCAGGGCCACGACGACTGGGGCTACTTCTGCGACTACCTGCGCCAGTGGTGGCTGACCCAGCCGGCGTTCGGCGCCACCCCCGCCGAGCGCGAGCAGGCCCTGCGCGCGGGCGGCTACACCGTCGTCACGTCGCTCGACCCGAAGATCCAGGCCACCGCGCAGCAGCAGGCCACCAAGGTCTACGGGTACGACAACAAGCGCGCCCTGCCGATCGCGGCCGTCCAGCCGGGCACGGGGCGGGTGCTCGCCATGGCGGTCAACCGGCACTACAGCCTCGCCGACAACCCGGCCGGGCAGGGCAACTACCCCAACACCGTCAACCCGCTGATCTCCGGTGGGGCCAGCGTGGACGGGTACCAGGCGGGCTCGACGTTCAAGCTGTTCACCATGCTCGCGGCGCTGGAGTCGGGCCGTACCCTCTCCACCGGGTTCGACGCCCCCGCCAAGCTGCCCACCCGGTACCCGGCCGAGGGGCCGGGCAGTTGTGACGGCAAGTGGTGCCCGGCGAACGCCAACCCGGCGTGGATGGACGGGTACCGGATGATGTGGGACGGCTTCGGCCGTTCGGTGAACACGTACTTCGTGTGGCTGGCCGAGCAGGTGGGCCAGGACAAGGTGGTCGAGATGGCGCAGCGGCTCGGCATCACGTTCCGCGCCGACACCGACGCCGCCTTCGCCAAGAACAACGCGGCGAACTGGGGATCGTTCACCCTCGGCGTGGCTGCCACCACCCCCCTCGACCTGGCCAACGCGTACGCCACGGTGGCCGCCGAGGGCACCTACTGCACGCCGGTGCCGGTGGTCTCGGTGACCGACGCGAAGGGCACGAAGGTGCCGGTCGGTGAGCCGTCCTGCAAAAAGGTCCTCGACGCCGACGTGGCGCGCGCCGCGACCGACGCGGCCCGCTGCCCCGTGGGCCAGCAGTCGCCGTACGGGCAGTGCAACGGCGGCACCGCCACCGGTGTGAACGACATTCTCGACGGCCGTCCGGTGGCCGGTAAGACGGGCAGCTCGGAGGAGAACGCCACTGAGACGTTCGTCGGCTTCACCCCGCAGGTGGCCGTCGCGGGCATCGCGGCCAACCCTGACGACCCGGCCGACTCGGTGGGTTCGGCGGTGCAGAGCAAGGTGATCGACGCGGTCGCGCGGGTCATCGCCACCGCCGTGAAGGGCCAGCCGGAGAAGGCGTTCACCGCCCCCAGCAAGGAGTTGGCCGGCGAGCCCCGCCGCCCGGTGGAGCGCCCGGCCGTCCCCGAACGCCAGCAGCCCACCCCGGACCAGGACCCGCTCTCGGCCCTGCAACGCTGGCTCGACCGTCGGGGCTGACCCCGGATCCAGCGGCGGCCTGGCTCACCTCGGGCCGGGCCGCCGTGCTCTTTCCACACGCCCGCTGGCTGGCCTCGGTCACGCCCGAGGTCACCGCCGAGCTTGGCGGTGACCTCGGGAGGCGACGTGACCGGGCGCGGCCTCAGCGGTTGGTAGCGGCTGCCGAGATCGCTGCGCGCACCTGCTGGGCGAAACCGGCGACGGTGAAGTCCGAGGCCAGGCTGTCGACCAGGATGATGTCCGAGATCGCGTTGTTCATCCGAAGCGGCAGGATCGCCTGGTACTCGGGCGAGTTGTACCACTTCTCGGCGTCGGCGCGGCTGGGGAACTCCATCAGGACGACGGAGCCGGGCCAGGCTCCCTCGACCACGTCCACGTCGCCCTGGGCGAGCCACTTGCCGCCGTACGGGTGCACGGTGGCCTCGACCTGCTCCAGGTACGACAGCCCCGCCTCGTTCGGGATGCCGCCAGGGATGCGCAGGTGGTTGATCAGGTAGGTGCTCATGGGGACCTCCAGTCCTCGAATTTTGGATGACGCCCATAATCTAACCGAGGCGCGCAGCTGCGGCAAGTTTTGGATTAGGGTCGTCCTCTATAGTTGGGGGGTCGACTGGTGAGAGGGGGGGCGCGATGGGCAGGACGTCCCGTGCGGAAGCGGCGAGGCACCGCGAGGAAGTGGTGGCCGCCACGTCGAGGCTGCTCCGTGAACGCGGCGCGGCGGGCATGAGCGTGCAGGACCTCATGGGTGCCGCCGGGCTGACCCACGGCGGGTTCTACAAGCACTTCAGCTCGAAGGACGAGTTGTTGGGCATCGCCGCCGCGACGGCCTTCGGCGAACTCCTGGCCCTGCTGGACCAACTCTCCGACGATTTCCCCGACCGCTCGGAAGCGCGGAACGCGCTGCTGCGGCACTACCTGTCACCCGAGCATCGCGACACACCCGGCACGGGATGTGCCAATACCGCGCTGGCCGCCGACGCCGCCCGGTCGCCCGCCGACAGCCCGCTCCGCATGTCGTACGCGGAGGGTGTCCAGGAGACCATCAGGCGATTGACTGACATCGAGGATGCGCCCGGCCGAGACGGGCCCGACGCCCGTCGGGTGGCGCTTGTCGATCTCGCGACGATGGTCGGTGCGCTCACGCTGGCCCGTGCGACGGGCCAGACGCCCCTGTCGGCGGAGATCCTCCAAGCCGCGCGGGAAGCCCTGTCCGGCCCGGTCAGCGCTAGCCGCGACGGGGACGGCGACTAGCGACGCCTCGCCCGCACCCCGTCCCACCCACCATCCCCGGCGATCCTGCACTTTCGGTTGCCGATTCGCCGCCCCTATGGCGCTTTGTCCCCACCGAAAGTGCAAGATCGCGGGGGGAGGGCTAGGGGAGGGGGAGGGGGAGGGGGTGGGTCAGCGTTCGCGGCGGCGGGGGCGGTAGCTGGCGATCGTCGCGGGTAGGCCGCGGCGGATGATGCCGGCCCAGTCGGTGTCGCCGCGCAGGACCGCGGCCGCGGTCTTGCGGGCCTGCTCGGCGGTGAAGTGTGGCGGCAGCATCAGCTCGGCCGGGTCGACCAGCGCGTTGATGACCACCGGACGGTCGGCGGCGAGCGCCCGATCCCAGACGCCCGGGATCTGATCGGGCGAGTCGACCAGCTCACCGCGCAACCCGAGCACCTCGGCCCACTGGTGGTAGCCGATGTCCGGGAGCTGTTGGCTGTCCGGGAACATCGGCGTCCCCTCCGAGGAGCGCTGCTCCCAGCTGACGAACGCCAGGTCCCGGTTGTTGAGCACCAGCACCACGAACCGTGGGTCGGCCCAGCCGCGCCAGTACTTCGCCACCGTGATCAGCTCGTTGACGCCGTTCATCTGCATGGCCCCGTCGCCGATCATCGCGATCAGCGGCCGGTCCGGGTGGGCGAACTTCGCGCTCAGCGCGTACGGCATCGCGCCGCCCATGGACAGCAGCGTGCCGGAGAGACTGGCCAGCATCCCGGGCCGGACCTGCACGTGCCGGGCGTACCAGGCGGTCGCCGTGCCGCAGTCCACGGCGAGCATCGCGTCGTCGGGGAGCCGGTCGCTGAGGGTGCTGAACAGCAGTTGCGGGTTGACCGGGTCGGCGCGCTGCCCGGCCAGGTCGCGCTGGGCGCGTCGCCACGCCGAGGTGGCCTCGGCGATCTCCGCCCGCCAGGCGGTCGGCCCGGGGCCGGGGCCCAGCTCGTCCAGCAGCGCCCGCAGGGTGGGGCGGGCGTCGCCGGTCAGGTTCACCTCGGTCGGGTACCGCAGGCCGAGCTGCGTGCCGTCCAGGTCGATCTGCACCGCGCGGGCCTGGCCGGGCGGCGGGTAGAACTCCGAGTACGGCATGTTGCTGCCCACGATCAGCAGCCGGTCGCAGCCGGTCATGAGCTGCCAACTCGGCCGGGTCCCGAGCAGCCCGATCGCGCCGGTCACCCACGGCTCGCGATGGTCGACGACGGTGAAGCCGAGCAGCGCGGTGGCGACCCCGGCGCCGAGCCGGTGGGCGATCTCGCGTACCTCGGCCTCGGCCCCGAGCGCGCCCTGACCGACCAGCATGGCCACCCGTTCGCCGCCGCGCAGCACCTCGGCGGCGCGGCGCAGGTCGGCCGTCGGCGGGACGGTCGGCGTACTGCTCGGCACGTTGCTGGTGTGGTAGTAACCGTGCGCGTGCGGGGGATCCACGACGGCCGGCTCGTCCTGGATGTCGGAGGGGAGCACCAGCGCGGTCACCGTCCGACGGGACAGCGCCGTGCGGCACGCCCGGTCGACGAGGTGGCGGACCTGCGCGGGGTGGTCGAGCTGGGCCAGGAAGGCCGCCGCCACGTCCTTGTAGAGGGCCAGCAGGTCGACCTCCTGGTAGTAGCCGCCGCCCTCGGCGGTGACCGCCGTGTGCCCGAGCAGGGCGACCACGGGTTGGTGGTCGAGCTTGGCGTCGTACAGGCCGTTGAGCAGGTGGATGGCGCCGGGGCCGCTGGTCACCAGCGCGCAGCCGAGTGGGCCGCCGCCGTATTTGACGTGCGCGGACGCGGCGAACCCGGCGGTCTCCTCGTGCCGCACCTGGACGAACTGGGCGCGTTCGTTGGTGCGTTGCAGGGCGGAGGTGATGCCGTTGATGCCGTCTCCCGGATAGCCGAAGTACCGGCGTACGCCCCAGCTGAACAGGCGGGAGACGATGTGGTCCGCGACGGTCGGACGGCGGGGCAGGGTGCCCCCTTCGGCCGCTGCCGTGTGCTCTGCGCTCACCTGGCTGGTCCTTCCCGTGGCGTCCGGTACCCCACCGGTCGTTCCCCTTCTCGACCGGACAAAACACCCCCGCCGGGCGGACGTCGGGACGGCCGCCGGCCGTCCGGCAGAATCGTCGGGTGCCCGTCCACCAGATCACCGACCCTGACGACGACCGGATCGCCGACTACCGCGCGCTCACCGACGTCGAGCTGCGCACCCGCTGGGAGCCTCCGCACGGCCTGTTCATCGCCGAAGGCGAGCTGGTGCTGCGCCGGGCGCTGCGGGCCGGCTATCCGGCCCGGTCGTACCTGGTCGACGCCAAGCGCGTCGACCAGCTCGCCGACCTGGACACCGGCGACGCGCCCGTCTACGCCGCCACCCAGGACGTGCTGCAACGGGCCACCGGCTTCCACGTACACCGGGGGGTGCTGGCGTCGTTCCACCGCCGCTCGCTGCCGACGGCGGCCGAGGTGCTCGCCGGCGCGCGCCGGGTGGTGATCCTCGAGGACGTCAACAACCACACGAACCTGGGCGCGATCTTCCGGGGGGCCGCCGCGTTGGGTATCGACGCGGTGCTGCTGTCGCCGTCCTGCGCCGACCCGCTCTACCGGCGCAGCGTGCGGGTGAGCATGGGGGAGGTCTTCGCGCTGCCGTACGCCAAGCTCGACCGCTGGCCGGCCGGTCTCGACGAGGTACGGGAGGCGGGGTTCACCGTTCTCGCCATGACGCCCGCGCCGGACGCCGTACCCATGCAGCGGTTGACCCCGGCGCAGCGCGAGCGGGCGGCGCTGCTGCTGGGCGCCGAGGGGCCCGGCCTGACGGCGGCGGCGCAGGCGGCCAGCGACGTGCGGGTGGTCCTGCCGATGCGGCGTGGAGTGGACTCGTTGAACGTCGCCGCGGCGGCGGCCGTGGCGTTCTGGGAACTGGGACGCGACGATCCGCTTGCATGATCATGCGTCTTGTTGAATAATCTTCCCCGTGTCTAAGGTTCTCACCTCCCTGCCCATCGGCGAACGTGTCGGCATCGCCTTCTCTGGCGGCCTCGACACCTCGGTCGCGGTCGCGTGGATGCGCGACAAGGGCGCCGTCCCCTGCGCGTACACCGCCGACATCGGCCAGTACGACGAGCCCGACATCGGCTCGGTCCCCGGCCGTGCGCTCAGCTACGGCGCCGAGGTCGCCCGACTCGTCGACTGCCGCGCCGCCCTGGTCGAGGAGGGCCTCGCCGCGCTGACCTGCGGCGCCTTCCACATCCGCTCGGGCGGACGCTCCTACTTCAACACCACCCCGCTGGGTCGGGCGGTGACCGGCACCCTGCTGGTCCGCGCGATGATCGCCGACGACGTCCAGATCTGGGGCGACGGCTCGACCTTCAAGGGCAACGACATCGAGCGGTTCTACCGCTACGGCCTGCTGGCCAACCCGATGCTGCGCATCTACAAGCCGTGGCTCGACACCGACTTCGTCACCGAGCTGGGTGGGCGCAAGGAGATGTCCGAGTGGCTGATCGAGCGCGGCCTGCCGTACCGGGACAGCACCGAGAAGGCGTACTCCACCGACGCCAACATCTGGGGCGCCACGCACGAGGCGAAGACCCTGGAGCACCTCGACACCGGCATCGAGACGGTCAGCCCGATCATGGGCGTCCGGTTCTGGGACCCGTCGGTGGAGATCCCCACCGAGGACGTCACGATCGGCTTCGACCAGGGCCGCCCGGTGACGATCAACGGCAAGGAGTTCGGCAGCGCCGTCGACCTGGTGCTGGAGGCCAACGCCATCGGCGGCCGGCACGGCCTGGGCATGTCCGACCAGATCGAGAACCGGATCATCGAGGCCAAGAGCCGGGGCATCTACGAGGCGCCCGGGATGGCGCTGCTGCACACCGCGTACGAGCGGCTGGTCAACGCCATCCACAACGAGGACACCCTGGCCAACTACCACAGCGAGGGTCGCCGCCTCGGCCGCCTCATGTACGAGGGTCGCTGGCTGGACCCGCAGGCGCTGATGCTGCGCGAGTCGTTGCAGCGCTGGGTCGGCACGGCCGTCACCGGTGAGGTGACCCTGCGGCTGCGCCGGGGCGAGGACTACTCGATCCTCGACACCACCGGCCCCGCGTTCAGCTACCACCCGGACAAGCTGTCGATGGAGCGCACCGAGGACTCGGCGTTCGGCCCGTCGGACCGGATCGGCCAGCTCACCATGCGCAACCTCGACATCGCCGACTCGCGGGCGAAGCTGGAGCAGTACGCCTCCCTCGGCATGGTCGGTGGCGCGGGAAGCGAGCGGATGATCGGGGCCGCACAGGCAGCCTCCACCGGACTGATCGGCGCGATGCCGGAGGGCGGCGCGGAAGCCATCGCCTCCCGAGGCGTCGCCACCGCCGCGGACGAGGCGCTCGACCGCGCCGCCATGGAGTTCGGCGTCGACTGACCGGTACCGGCAGGCCGAGGTCCGGGGTCACGCACGGTAGCGTGTCGGCCGTGTTCCCTACCGTGCGTGAGGTCCTGGCCCTGGACCCGGTCCGCCACGGCGCCCCGCGGGTGGTCGCCGGGGACGCCGGGCTGGACCGGCCAGTCCGCTGGGTGCACGTCGCCGAGGTCCCCGACATCGCCACCCTCCTCGGCGGCGGCGAACTGGTGCTCACCACCGGCATCGGCCTGCCGGCCGACGACGCGGGACTGCGCGCGTTCATCGGCGACCTCGCCGACGTGGGCGTCTCCGGACTCGTCGTCGAACTGGGCCGCCGCTACGTCAGCGGCGTACCCCGGGTGATGACCGCCGCCGCCGAACGGCGCGGCCTACCCCTGGTCGAGCTACGCCGGGCCACCCCGTTCGTGCGGATCACCGAGGCCGTGCACGCGCTGATCGTCGACGCGCAGCTCACCGAGCTGCGGGCCGCCGAGGAGATCCACCAGCGGTTCACCGACCTCTCCGTCGAGGGCGCCGACGCCGCCGAGGTGATCCGGCAGGCCGCCGAGTTGTCCGGCTGCCCGGTCGTGCTGGAGAACCTGTCCCGGCAGGTCCTCGGATACGACCCGGCGGGGGAGAGCGCGGAGCTGCTGCTGGACGGCTGGGAGCAGCACTCCCGGCGCATCCGGCCCGCCGGCCGGACCGCGTACGACCCGGACAGTGGCTGGCTGGTGACCGTCGTCGGCGCGCGGGGCCAGGATTGGGGACGGCTGCTGCTGCGCTGGCCGGCGAGCGGCGACGCGCCCACCGACGCTCCCCCCAATCGGCTGAGCATCCTCGTCGAGCGGGCCGCGTCCACCCTCGCGCTGGGCCGGTTGATCCGCCGCGACGCCGAAGGGCTGGAACGACAGCTGCACCGCACCCTGCTCACCGCCCTGCTCGACCACTCCCGGCCGGTCGACGAGGTGGCGCTGCGCGCCAAGGCGCTCGGTGTGACGCTGGACCGTCGGCACCTCGTCGGCGTGCTGGTCCGCCACCGAACCGACGATTCTGCCGCGGACGGCGGCCCCGAAGCCGGCCAGGCCCGGCTACGCGACCTCTCCGAGGCCGTCGGCCAGGCGCTGCGGGAGGCCAAATTGACGGCACTGACCAGCGCCGTCGACGACAACTCGGTGGGCGCGCTGCTGGCCCTGACCGACCCGGCCGCCGAGGACCGCGCGCTGTCCGCGTTCGCCGAGGCCCTTCGTCGGGTACGCCTCGACGGCGCCACAGGCCGGGCCGTGTCCAACGCCCCCGTCGGGGTCTTCGTGGCCGCCGGGTCCGGGGTGAGCAGCCTGCGCGAGGCCCGGCGGTCGCTGGTGGAGGCGCGGCAGATCGCCGAGGCCGCCCGCCGGGACCGGCGTGACCTGCCCGTCTTCCGGCTGCCGCACGTGGGTCTGGCCGGCCTGCTGCACCTGCTGCGTGACGAGCCCCGACTCCAGACCTTCGTCGAGCGGGAACTCGGCCCGCTCCTGGAGTACGACGCCCAGCACCCCCGGGAGCGGCTCCTCGACACCCTGCGCGCGTACCTGGAGCAGGGGCGCAACAAATCCGCCGGCGCGGCGGCCGCGCACCTGTCCCGACCGGCCTTCTACGAACGCCTCGCCCGGATAGCCCGCATCCTCGACGTGGACCTCGACTCGGTAGAGGCCAGCCTCTCCCTCCACGTGGCCCTCCTAGCCCTAGAAGCAGTCCGCGCCCCCTAACCCAGACCCCCCACCCCACCCCCCCACCCCACCCCACCCCCTCTCAGCCCTGTTGATCAAGAGGTTCGCGTCAGGAAAGCCGTCTTTCCTGACGCAAACCTCTTGATCAACGGGAGTAGGCGGAGTGGGGCGGAGCGCCCGCGCGGAGGCCGGGTGGGGGAGGGTGGGGGTGGGGGTGGGGTGGGGGTGGGTGGGTTAGGAGAGGGCGGTTAGGGCTTTTGCGTAGGTTGGGGGGATGTGGTTGGGGCCGCCGGGGGTGAAGACGTCCGTGTGCGCCACTGCGGACCAGGCTGTGGCGGGGACCGCCTCCACCAGGGCCTTGATCACCGGGGCGTCGCGCCACTGGTCCTGCTCGGCGAGCAGGCCGAGGGCCACCACCGACTCCTCGACCTCGCCCACGCACTCGAACGGCTTGTGCCCGTCCACGCCCAGCAGCTCCCGGTAGCCGGGAATCTGGTCCGGGTCGGCGAGCAGGTCCCCGCCGAAGATGTGGGTGACCCGCTCCCGGGGCATGAACGGCGCCATGGCCAGGAAGACGAACCGGCACTTCGGGCAGTTGCGGCACCAGCGCTCGGACGCGTCACGCAGCTTGAAGGCGGCGTTGCAGCTGGTCACCACGTCGTCGTACCGGGTGAACTCGGCGAACAGCCGGGCGATGTGCAGCTCCGACAGCGACCGCAGTAGGGAGAAGTACGGCTCGGTGAGCCCGGCGTGCTCCGCCAGCGCCCCCCGCAGCAACCCCTCGGCCTCCACGCCCTTGGACCACTGGTGGTTGATCTCGTGACCGTTCCAGATCAGGTTCGGGTCGGACGCCGAGCGCTCGTTGGACATCACCACCGGGCCCAGCCCGTGCAGCACAGCGGTCGCCACCGCGATCAGGGAGTTGATGGCGGTGACCGGGATGTGGCCGTTCAACGCCCCGCTGGCATTGAGGTCGAACAGCACCGGGTCGATCCGTCGACGGGCGGCGAGCGCGGTCAGCCCGGACGCCTCGTTCACCGCGACGATCACGTGGTTCGGGTTCACCGAGAACGGCACCGGGTCCAGTTCGGCGCGGCGCAGCGCCTCCAAGCTCACAATCGAGTCCTTGCCGCCGCCGACGGCCGAGAGCGGGCGACGGTCGGAGTTGTCGTAGACGCGCGGCGACTCCGGTGAGCCGGCCGGCACCTCCGGACGCAGTTCCAGCACGTACGGCAGCTCGTTGCGGTACGCGTACTCGGCGAGGCCCTTGGTGTAGACGGCCGTGACGTAGTCGACGGTGGCCGCGCCCAGCGGCGCCGGCAGCACCAGCCGGGGAGGCGCGGCGGCCTTGTAGTAGCTGACCCCGGCGACGAGGTGCAGCACCTCCAGCACCCGGTCGAGGGTCGCCACCGTCTCGTCCGACGGCGGCTCCGCCGGCAGCGGAAGTGTGATCACCTCAGTGAACCGCTGCTCACCGGCCGGGCCGGTCAGCGCGTAGTCGAACAACACCTCGCCGGTGGCGAAGTCGATCGAGTAGGACGGGAAGGTGAAGGCGTCCATCCGCCGGAGCTGCTCGTTGGGCACACGCCATACTAGGCCCTGGTTCGTCCGGCCGTGTCCGGACCGGGCCCCGCCAGCCGCCGCCGTGACCCCCGAGGAGAGCCCCGTGCGCCTGTCTGACCTGCGCGGACGTACCGTCGCCGTCTGGGGCGCCGGTCGGGAGGGCCGGGCTGCTGTGACCGCCATCGCGGCGCACGGCCCCGCCGATCTGGTCGCCGTCGACGACAGCGCCAACTTCCTGTCGCTGCCGTGGGAAGGTCCGCTGGCCGAGGCGGCCCCCCTGGTGACCGGCGAGGCGGGGTTCGCCCGGCTGACCGCAGCCGACGTGGTGGTCCGCTCGCCGGGGGTGCCGCAGACCCACCCGTGGCTGGTCGAGCTGCGGCGACGTGGCGTCCCGGTGACCCAGGGCACCGCCCTGTGGATGGCCGACCACGCCGCCCGCACCGTCGGGGTCACCGGCAGCAAGGGCAAGAGCACCACCTCCAGCCTGATCAGCCATCTGCTCACCGCGATGGGCCGACCCAACGTCTTCGGCGGCAACATCGGGGTGCCCACGCTCGACCTGCCCGACGCCGAGCTGTACGTGTTGGAACTGTCCAGCTACCAGTGCAGCGACCTCACCGACTCGCCCCGGGTCGCCGTGGTCACCGCGCTCTTCCCCGAGCACCTGGACGCGCACGGCGGCGAGCGGGAGTACTACCGCGACAAGCTCAACCTGCTCGCCCACGACCCGCAGACGATCGTGGTCAACGGCGGCGACCCGCGGCTCGCCGCCGAGCTGGGTGACCTGCCCGCGACCCGGGCCGGCCGGCCCGACACCACCCACGTCGCCACCGGCGCGGACGGCACGCCCTGGTTCCACCTCGGTGACCACCCACTCTTCCCGCGTGCCGTGCTGCCCCTGGTGGGCCGGCACAACGAGGGCAACCTCTGCGTCGCGCTCGCCGTGCTCGACGCGCTCGGTGTCGACGTGGTGGCCGCCAAGGACCACCTCGCCGTCGCCGTCGCCGAGTTCCAGGGGCTGGCCCACCGGCTCACCGAGATCACCGACCCGTCCGGGTTGACCTTCGTCGACGACACGCTGGCCACCAGCCCGTACGCGGCCATGCACGCCATCGACGCGTACGACGGGCGGCCCTTGACGGTGATCGTCGGCGGCAACGACCGAGGGCTGGACTACACCCCGTTGGCCGAGCACCTGGCCGAGCGCGAGCTGACCGTCATCGGCATCCCGGACAGCGGCGCGCGGATCGTCGAGGCGCTGGCCAACCTGCCGAAGGTGCGCACGGAACTGGTCGACGACCTGGTGGAAGCGGTGCGACTGTCCCGGGAGGTCACCCCGACCGGCGGGGTGGTGCTGCTGTCGCCGGCCGCCCCGAGCTACGGCCGGTTCCGCAACTTCGAGCACCGCTCCGAGGTCTTCGCCCAGGCCGTCGCCGACACCGCCGGGGCGTAGGGTCCGGCGGCTTCTCCTCCCACGGATGCTCGGCCCGGCGGGACTACCGTCCTGCGACGGGTCGGCCGGTCTCGTCGACACACGGCGGGAGACCGCAGGGTGCGAAGAGGCTCGGGTCGTGGAAGGAGACGATCCGGGAGACGCCTGTTCGGGTGGGGGTGAGCACCTGGAGGCTGTGCGGGTGGTAGAGCCCTGCGGTGCTCCGGGTGTACGTGGCGAGCGCCGGCTGACCGTTGGCCCTCGCCGGAATTGTGCGGACCGTGCCGGCGCGGCCGAACACGGTCGTGGCGAGGAAGCGAGTGACAGCGTCGCGTCCGGCGAACCAGGTGAGGTGTGGCGGCATCTCCATCGTGACGTCCTCGCGTAACACCTGTAGCAGTGCCGCCGTGTCCGCGTTCTGGAAGGCCCGTGCGTACCGGTCGAGCAGCAGCCGGTCGGCCGGATCGACCGGTTCGGTGAACATGTCCTCGGTAAGGCCGGTGCGAGCCAGGTGCGCGCGGGCCCGCGCGAGCGCGCTGTTGACCGCGTCGGTAGTGGTGTCGAGCAGGTCGGCGACCTCGGAGGCGTGCCAGGCGAGCACGTCGCGCAGGATCAGTACGGCCCGCTGTCGGGCCGGAAGATATTGCAGAGCCGCCACCAGGGCGAGCCGGACGCTGCTGCGGGTGGTGACGATCGTGGCGGGATCCGCGCCGGGCAGTTCCGCCTCCGGCAGCGGATGGACCCAGGCGACGTCGGGGCCGGCCACCGTCAACGGCTGGTCCGGGTCGCCCGACGGGCCCAGCCCGGAGGGCAGGACCCGTCGACTGCGGTGCTTCAGTGTGGTGAGGCAGGCGCTGGTGGCGATGCGGTACAGCCAGACCCGCAGCGACGATCGACCCTCGAAACCGGCGAAGCCGCGCCAGGCCCGCAGGTAGGTCTCCTGGACGACGTCCTGGGCGTCGTGCGTCGAGCCCAGCATGCGGTAGCAGTGCGCCAGAAGTTCGCGGCGGAACGGCTCGGTGAGTCGGGAGAACTCCTCGTCGCCCGTCCCCTGCGCCGGAGCCTGCGCTGCCTGGGTCATGTGTCACTCCACCCGTCTGCGGTCTGACCTGTCTTGGTAAGGACCCGCGATCCGTCGGGAACTGATCGGCTGCGGCTGCGGTGTGGCCAAGCCCACGTCGCCGTCGGCGGCCGACCAGTCCGATCCCTCCACCGAGTCTCCATTCCTGACCGGTGAGCTGCCGAATCCGCCTGGTCCCCAGGTCACCCGAGGCACCTCCCACACCGAGGAGAGGACGACCGATGACTTCCACGACGAGCCCGGACACCGCGGAGCAACCGGTGCGAGCGGTGATCGACGCCGTCTCGGCCGCGTGGGTCGACAACGACGTGGCCGCTTTCGTCGCCCACTATGCCGACGACGCGACCGCGGTACTGCCCGGGGTGGCCCTGCTGAGCAAGGCGGTGCTCCGAACCGCGATGGCGGCGGCGTTCGCCGACCAGCTCAAGGGCACCCGGCGCGTCCATCGTGTGCGGGGCGTGCGGTTCCTCGACGACGTCACCGCGATCGTGGTCAGCCGCAGCGTGACCATCGCCGTCGGCGAGAACGAGCCAGGCGACGAGCGCTGGTCGATCGCCACGTGGGTCCTGTCCGGTCGTTCCGGGCGATGGCTCGTCGAGGCGTACCACGACTGCCCCGCGGCCTGACCGCTGCGCCTCGTCCGCCCCTGACAGCGAGGCGGAACACCCCGAACAACTCTGGAGAAGAACGTGGACAAGGCAGGAACAAGAACGCGCTCCACGCCGGCACAGCGGTGGGCTCTGGCCCTCAGCTCACTGGCATCGTTCGTCGTGGTGCTGGACATGCTGGTGGTGGCGACCGCGCTGCCCGCCGTTCAGCGAGACCTCGGCGCTTCGCTCGAAGAGCTCGAGTGGACCGTCAACGCCTACACGCTCAGCTTCGCGGTCCTGCTGATGACCGGCTCGGCGCTGGGCGACCGCTACGGGCGGCGTCGAATGTTCGCGATCGGGCTGGGCCTGTTCGCCGTGGCCTCGGCCGCGTGCGCGCTGTCCACCCAGGCGGGCCCGCTGATCACGGCGCGGGTGGTGCAGGGGGCCGGAGCGGCGATGATCATGCCGGTCGCGCTGGGCGTGCTCAACGGCGCCTTCCCGCCCGAGCGGCGTGGCTGGGCGACGGGCGTCTACGGCAGCGTCACCGGGCTCGCCGCGATCGCCGGACCGGTTCTGGGCGGCGTCATCTCCCAGAACCTCGCCTGGCAGTGGATCTTCTGGCTGAACGTTCCGCTCACACTCATCGCGATACCGCTGGTGCTCGGCCGGATCGTCGAGGCCCGCGGGCCCGGCGGCACACTCGATCTCCCGGGTCTGGCCCTGGCCGCCGCGTCGGCGCTGGGCGTCACCTGGGCGCTGGTACGCGGCAACGCGGCCGGATGGAGCAGCGCCGAGACCCGGTCGACGCTGGTCGGCGGGATCGTGCTCGGTGGCCTGTTCGTCGTCAGGGAGTTGAAGACCCCCGCCCCGATGCTGCCGATGGGGTTGTTCCGCTCACCGGCCTTCTCCGCCGGCAACGCCGCAGTGTTCTTCATCAACGCGTCGCTGACCAGCGCGATCTTCTTCACCGCTCAGTTCCAGCAGGTCGCCCTCGGCCACGGTGCGGTACAGGCCGGCTTGCGGCTGTTGCCGTGGGGCATCGCACCGTTCCTGATCGCGCCACGGGCGGGCGCGCTCACCGATCGAATCGGCGAACGGGCGCTGGTCATCGCCGGCACTCTCCTGCTCGGCGTCGGCATGGGTTGGATCGCGCTGATCTCCGAGCCCGGCATCGGCTACGCCACGACCGCCGTGGCGATGACCGTCGGTGGCCTCGGGTTCTCGCTGGCCCTTCCCGCCGTCACCAAATCGGTCGTCAGCCGTGTCGCGCCGCAGGACATCGGCCGGGCATCGGGCACCTTCAGCACCCTCCGGCAGTTCGGCGGCGCGTTCGGGGTCGCCCTCACCGGTGCCGTCTTCGCCACGGCCGGCGGCTACGCCACCGCTGGCGTGTTCAGCGACGGCTACGTCCCGGCGATGGGCGTCTCCGCCGCGCTCGCCTTCGCGGCCACCGCCGCCGGCGTCGTGCTACCGCGGCACCGCCGCCTCGCGCCGGCCACGACCACCGGGCGTGCCGCACCCGCCGAATCCGCGACGGGATGACCCGGCGGGCAACAGGATGATGAGGCAGGTCGGTCGGGTCACCGCTGGGCGACCAGGCTCTCGTGCAGGGCGCGCATCGAGCGGATCGCCGAGCGGATCTCCTGGAGGTAGCGGCCCGGTGTGAGGGTCTGCTCGGGTAGCACCGCCACGTCGGCCACCGCCGGATCCACCCCGACCGTGTCGATGTCGCAGCCGTAGGGCAGGGCCAGGGTGCGCAGCGCGTCGCAGTGCTGGAACGGCACGTAGATGGGCGCGGTGACCGTCAGCACCTCGTCGCCCGGCGCGAGCCGGACGTGCCCGGCCCAGAACCGCTGGGTGTCGGCGGTGTGCGCCCGCCGCCGGTCCGGTTCGCTGGACGGCGCGGCCAGCACCCGTACCGGTGGCAGGCCTGCCAGCCGGTAGGTCCGCGACGACCAGGAGTGGTGGGGGTGGCCGGCGTCGACACCGGCCTGCTCCGCCGGTGCGGCCACCCCGAACACCCGCCGGACGGCGGTGTCCAGCACGTCGACCTCGGTCTCGTCGGCCGGCAGACCCGCGTCGGCGAGGGTGGCCCGTTCCCACTCGGACAGTGGGCGGAAGCTGCCCAGCACGGCGACCTCGCCCCGTACCGTCAGGCCGGCGCGCAGCAGGTGCGCCGCGTACCCGACGCGCCGCACGCAGGCGTGCGCCAGGCCGCCGAGCACGACCAGATGGGCGTACGCCGACCGGGCCGGCGGTACCGGGTGGACGAGCCCGAGCGCGGCGGCCGCGTCGAGGACCAGCGTCGCGGTGGCCGGATCGAGGTCCGGCTCGCGCGCGTCGGGTCGTTCCCGCCCGCCCCGGAAGTCCCAGTGGCGGGCGGAGAAGTCGTCCAGGAACCGCAGTACCTCGGCGAGGTCGCCGGTGGGCCAGTCGCCGCCGAAGTTCCGTACCAGGCCGCGCAGCGCGGTGGAGCAGACCCAGGCCTCGACGTCGGGCATGATCCGCTCGGCGGCCGAACCTGCCGAGGGGACCGTCTCCGCTTCCTGCACCTGCCGGATGCTACCGGCCGCCGCGGCGGCGTCCGCGGTTGTAGCCGCTGTTTACGCTGGCGGCAGCGGCTGAGGGGGGACTCCGATGACCCGTGACGGTGCGCGTCGGCGGGGATGGGGCGGCACCTCCGCGGGCGGTTTCCTCCGGCTGGTGGCGCACACCGACCCGGTGGCGTTGGTCGGCATCACACTGTCGATCAGCCTCAGCGTCCTGCTCGACCTCACCAACGCGGCCTCCGGGGTGGAGTCGCTGCTGGCCGGCCTGATGGGCATCACCATCTCGCTGCTGGTGGACTCGCTGGCCCGCGCGGAGCGCCGGTTTCACCTACGGACGTTGCTGGACGGCCCGCCGTGGCTCGTCCATACCACCACGGAGGTGGCCGCCGCGATGCGCGCGGCGGCCGAACAGCACGCGGGCACCCGGGTGGCGGTGGAGGCGCAGCGACGCTACGAGCAGTTCCGGCTGGAGGCCGAGCATCTCGCGCAGGGGCGGATCATCCGGCGTGGCGACGAGGACGAGGATCTGGTCGGCGCTACCCGCACCTGCGCGCACCGGCTGGACGCGTTGACGAACGTGATGCCCCGGGCGAGCGGGGAGCTGAGCTGGTGGCGTGGCGAGATCGGCCGCCGCTACTGGGAGGCGAACGTCGATGCCCTGCGACGCGGCGTCCGGATCACCCGGGTCTTCGTGTACGCCACGTTGACCGACGAGCTGTCCGACCTGGTCGGCCGGCAACGCGCGGCCGGGGCCCGGGTGGGCCTGCTGCCCTTCGGCGCGGTGGGTCCGCACCTCCTTGTCAACCTGACGCTCTGGGACTCCGTGAGCTGCTGGGAGGCCCGGATGACCGCCCACGGTGAGATCGGTGAGAACCAGTTCTCGGTCAACCGCACGGACGTCGAGCGTCTCACCCGCGTGTTCGACGCCTGCGTGGGCGCGGCGACCTTCGAGGACACGACGGCGACCCCATGACGTGGAGCGCGGTCCTGCTGGTGACGGCCGTCGTCTGGGCGGTCAGCGTGATCCGCTCGGTGCGGCTCCGCGCGTTGGTCTACAGCCTCCCGTTGCCGATGACGCTCGCCCTGGTCAGCACCCCCTACGGCGTGGACGGCGCGCAGGTGCTCGGTGTGCTGGGGCTGAACCTCTTCTTCGGCATCGTGGCGGTCACCTACCAGCGGCTGCGCTGGCCCATCCTGCTCGCCGACGGCGCGGGGATCGCCGCGTACGTGGCGTTGAGCGCCGGCCTGGTGGCCGTCCACATCCCGTTCGAGGCGGCCCTCGCCGGCACGGTCGCGCTCTGGCTGGCGGCCATGCTGCTGCGTCGCCGTCGCGCCCGCCCGCCCACCGTCGCCGCCGCCGACGAGGCAGCCGCAGGAGGGCGTGCCGCCGGACTGCCGGCGCTGCTCAAGCTGGTGGTCATCCTCGTCGGGGCGATCCTCACCGCGTTGCTCGGCGCGGTGCTGCGGGGCATGGTGGTGACGTTCCCGTACTCGGGGGTGTTGGTCGCCGTCGAGGCCCGACACCAGTTGTCCGAGTTCAGCGGGCACTTCGCCCGCAACAGCCTCGCGCTCGTCGGCTTCCTCACCGCTTACCACTACGTCCAGGACGTCTCGTCGGCCGGCGCGCTGGGGGCGGGCTGGTTGGCCTTCGCGGTGGTCGCCACCGCCCTGCACCTGCCGCCGCGTCCGCGCGGGTCCTGAGCCGGGCACGGGCCAGCCCGGACAGTCGGCCGCGCGACGGCGGACGTACCTGTCAGGTCGTACCCGCTCTGCGCTACACCCTGCCAGTTGTCCGCGCTCGCCGCCGGTGGGAGCGTGCGGTATCCACGAACGCCGCTGAAGGGTGCCACGATGACCGACGACCTGCTGGCCCGGCACCGGGCCGTTCTCCCACCCTGGATGCCGCTGTACTACGCCGAGCCGATCGAGCTGGTCTCCGGCTCCGGCCGCCGGGTCACCGACGCGCAGGGCCGCAGCTACCTGGACTTCTTCGGCGGCGTGCTGACCAACATGCTCGGGTACGACATCCCGGAGATCCGGGAGGCCGTCGAGCGGCAGCTCGCCACCGGCATCGTGCACACCTCGACGCTCTACCTGATCCGTCAGCAGGTCGAGCTGGCCGAGAAGATCGCCCAGCGCTCCGGTATCCCGGACGCCCGGGTGTTCTTCACCAACTCGGGCACCGAGGCGAACGAGGCGGCGTTGCTGGTCGCCACCAATTACCGCCGCTCGCACCAGGTCCTGGCGGTGCGCAACAGCTACCACGGCCGGTCGTACGCGGCGATGGGCGTCACCGGCAACCGCACCTGGTCGGCCAGCGCGCTCAACCCGTTGCAGGTGGCCTGGCTGCACTCCGGTGACCGGGTACGCGGCCTGCTGGCCCGGTTGAGCGCCGACGAGCGCCTCGACGCGGCCGTGGAGGATCTGCGCGAGGTGCTGGCCACCCAGACGTCCGGCGACGTGGCCGCGTTGATCGCCGAGCCGATCCAGGGCGTGGGCGGGTTCGTGCACCCACCGGACGGGCTCTTCGCCGCCTGGAAGAAGGTCCTCGACGAGCACGGCATCCTGTTCATCGCCGACGAGGTGCAGACCGGCTGGGGGCGTACCGGGGAGCACTTCTGGGGCTACCAGGCCCACGGTGTGACCCCGGACCTGCTCACCTTCGCCAAGGGCATCGGCAACGGTTTCGCCCTGGCCGGGGTGGTCGGCCGGGCCGAGGTGCTCGAGGCGGTGCCGGGGATCAGCTTCTCCACCTTCGGCGGCAACCCGATCTCGACGGCGGCCGGCAACGCGGTGCTCGACTACCTGGTGGCGCACGACCTCCAGGCGAACGCGGCCCGCGTCGGCGCGATCCTCGCCGACGGCCTGCGGTCCGCCGTGGGCGGCCTCGACTGCGTCGCCGAGGTACGCGGAAAGGGGCTCATGCTGGGCGTCGAGTTCGTCCGGCCGGGCAGCGGCGAGCCGGATCCGGCGTTGACCAACCGGGTCTTCGAGGCGTGCCGCGACCGTGGTCTGCTCACCGGAAAGGGCGGGCTCTACGGCAACGTACTGCGGATGGGTCCACCGTTGACGCTCACCGAGGACGAGGCCCGCGAGGGCCTGGCGATCCTGGTCGACGCGATCCGCTCGTCGGCGGAGGTGACGGCATGAGCACCGGCGGTCTGGGCGGCGTGAGCACCGGCGGTCTGGGTGGCGTGAGCACCGGCGGTCTGGGTGGCGTGAGCACGGGCGGTCTGGGCGGGGTGAGCACGGGCGGTCTGGGCGGCGTGAGCATCGGCCACTTCGTCGACGGCAAGCGGGTCGGCGGCACGTCCGAGCGACGGGGTGACGTCTTCGATCCGGCCACGGGTCGTCGTACCGCCGAGGTCGAGCTGGCCTCGACCGCGGACGTGGACGTCGCGGTGCGGGCCGCCGCCCAGGCGGCCCGCACCTGGCGCGACGCGTCGCTGGCCCGGCGGTCCGCCGTGCTGTTCGCCTTCCGGGAGTTGGTGCACGCCCGCCGGGACCGGCTCGCCGAGGTGATCACCGCCGAGCACGGCAAGGTGCTCGCCGACGCCGCCGGCGAGGTGCAGCGCGGCCTGGAGGTCATCGAGTACGCGTGCGGAATGCCCGCGGCGCTGCGCGGTGCGTTCAGCGAGAACGTGTCCACCGAGGTCGACTCGTACACGATCCGGCAGTCGGTCGGCGTGGTGGCGGTGATCTCGCCGTTCAACTTCCCGGTGATGGTGCCGCTGTGGTTCGTGCCGGTGGCGGTGGCCTGCGGGAACGCGGTGGTGCTCAAGCCGAGCGAGAAGGACCCGAGCGCGGCGCTGCTGCTGGCCGAGTGGTTCGCCGAGGCCGGCCTGCCGGACGGGGTGTTCAACGTGGTCAACGGTGACGCCGAGGCGGTCGACGCGCTGCTGGACCATCCCGAGGTGCGCGCGGTGTCGTTCGTCGGCTCCACCCCGATCGCCCGGCACGTCTACCAACGCGGCACCGCCGCCGGTAAGCGGGTGCAGGCGCTCGGTGGGGCCAAGAACCACCTGGTGGTGCTCCCCGACGCCGACCTGGACCTGGCGGCCGACGCGGCGGTCAACGCCGGGTTCGGCTCGGCGGGGGAGCGGTGCATGGCCATCTCCGTGCTGGTGGCGGTGGAGCCGGTCGCGGACGCCCTCGTGGAGCGGATCGCCGCCCGGATGGCCGGGCTGCGCACCGGTGACGGCCGGCGGGGCTGCGACATGGGGCCGCTGGTCAGCGCCGCGCACGCCGAGCGGGTGCGGTCCTATGTGGACGCGGGTGTGACCGCCGGGGCGGTACCGGTCGTCGACGGGCGGGAGGTGACGCCCGACGGCGACCCGGACGGCTTCTGGCTCGGCCCGACCCTTTTTGATCGGGTGACCCCGGACATGTCGATCTACACCGACGAGATCTTCGGGCCGGTGCTCAGCGTCGTACGGGTGGGCTCGTACGACGAGGCCGTGGCACTGGTCAACGCCAGCCCGTACGGCAACGGCACGGCGATCTTCACCAACGACGGCGGGGCGGCCCGCCGCTACCAGCACGAGGTGGAGGTCGGCATGGTCGGCATCAACGTGCCCATCCCGGTGCCCATGGCGTACCACTCGTTCGGCGGCTGGAAGTCGTCCCTCTTCGGCGACCTGCACGCCCACGGCGAGGACGGGGTGCGCTTCTTCACCCGGAGCAAGGTGGTCACCAGCCGGTGGCTGGACCCGCGCCACGGTGGCGTGAACCTCGGCTTCCCCACCCAAACCTGACCGATCCCGATCACCCACCCCCCACCCCTTCCCCCCCACCCCCACCCCCACCCCCACCCACCGCCCGATCTCGGTGATCAAGAGGTTTGCGTCATGGAACGCGCTCCTGCTGACGCAAATCTCTTGATCACCAGGTTGGAGGCCAGGGGCCGGCCAGCCTCTGTCAAGATCCGCGCAACTACGGGGAAACTGCTGCCTCAGCGCGTCTTGAGGCAGCAGTTTCCCAGAAAGTGCGCGGATCTTGTGCGGCGCGGGCGGAGGGGGCGGGCGGAGGGGGCGGGCGTAGGGGTGAGCGCGTCGAGGCGCATCTGGAGGGTCGGGCGTCGCCTTGATCGTGCTCGATCCTGGATGTAGTCCCCTCCTCGCGGTGTGAGGCCACTACATCCTGGTTCGAGCGCGATCAAGGGGGTGGGGCCGCGCGTGCGGGCACGGTCGCACAGCGGTGTGGCGGCGTGGCGGCGGGACGGCGTGTGCGGGCACGGTCGCGTAGCGGCGGGACGGTGTGGCGGCGGGGCCGCGCGTGCGGGCACGGCGGCGTGGCGGCGCGGGTGGTCAGGGGGTGGGGAAGAGGAGGGTGTGTAGGGCTGCCGGGTCGGTGACCTCGGGTAGGTCGCGGGCGGCGAGCCAGGCGGCTGCGGCCGCGCCGTCGCCGGCGGTACGCAGGGGCGCCGTCGGCCAGCGTCGACCGATCTCGGCGCGGACGGCGCTGGCGAGCGGGGTGTCCGCGATGAGCAGTCCACCGCCGAGCACGACCGGCGTCGTCGACTCCGCCGAGCGGATGCGGGTGACGCTCTCGGCCAGGTGGGCGGCGGCCTCGGCGATCAGGGCGGTGGCGACCGGCTCGCCGTCGGTCGCCGCGGTGACGACGAGCGGCGCCAGCCGGGCGAGGTCGATCGGCGGTCGTTGGGTGACCGCCTGGATCGTGGCGTCCACCGTGTCGCGGGGGCGGGGGGCCACGTCGGCGCTGCCCAGCAGTTCGGTGAGCACGGCCGCGCCCAGCCTGCCCGGGGTGTGACCGGCGTCCAGGTCGGCGAGGAGTCGGCGGACCGCTTCGCGGCCGAGCCAGAAGCCCGATCCGGCGTCGCCGAGCAGCCAGCCGTGCCCGTCGGCGACCCGGTCGAGCCGCAGGTCAACGACCTGCGCGGTGATCGCGCCGGTGCCGGCGATGAGGATCGTCCCGTTGGGCTCGGCGGTGCCGGAGGCGTAGGCGACGAGGGCGTCGCCGTGCACGGCGTACGGGCAGCGCAGGCCGGCGTCGTGCCAGGCGGAGTCGAAGGCGGCGCGTCCGGCGGGGTCGGCGAGCAGACGGGGTGCGCCGGCCAGCCCGATGGTGCCGGCGGCCACCCGGGTCGGGTCGACGTCGGCGAGCGCGGCGCGCAGCGCGGTCAGCACCTCGGCGGCGGCCCGTTCGGCGCCGTGGCTGGTGGGGTTGCCACCCCCGGCCTTGCCGGTGCCGAGGCGTTCGCCGGCGAGGGTCAGGGCGGTCGCCCGGGTGGACGTACCCCCGACGTCGAGACCGACCACGACGGTGTCGGACATCGGCACGGGCCTCCTTGCGCTGCGCGGTCACGGGCCTGTTCATGCTGGTCGGCACGGCCGTGGAGGGCAACTCCGGGAGGGCCCGGACGGCTGTGCGCCAGGTAACAGTTTGAAAACTTCGCCCACAGTCTTGACACGGAGGGCCGTTCAGTAAGAACTTTTACCACTAACAGTTAACAGTCTTTTCGGAAAGGTGAGGCGTCCCATGGTTGATCACGAGGTGGACACCGCCGCGGGGACCGCGGTGGTCGACGCCCACGCGATCGACCGAAGGAGCGCGGCCTCCGACGGGGTGCTGGCCCGGGTGCGCAACGGGCTCGGCGAGCTGACCGGCGCGCTACGCCGGGTCGCCGAGCACGTGCTCAGCGACCCCGAGGCCGCGGCGCGCTCGACCATCGTGGAGCTGGCCGAGCGCAGCGGCACCTCACCGGCCACCATCACCCGTTTCTGCCGGGCCATGGGCTTCGAGGGGTACGCCGACCTGCGCCTCGGGATCGCCGCCGAGACCGGGCGGGCCCGCTCGGCCGGCTGGACCGTCGACATCGGCCGCGAGATCCAGCCGAACGACCCCCTCGGTCGGGTCCTCGACCAGATCATGGCCGCCGACACCCGGGCCATGCACGACACCGCCGCGCTGCTCGACCTCGGCGAGGTGGAACGCGCCGCCGTGGCGATCGCCGGCGCCACCCGGGTGAACATCTTCGGGGCCAGCGGCAGCGCCCTGGTGGGCGAGGAGATGCAGTTCAGCCTGCACCGCATCGGGGTGGCCGCCTGGGCGTGGAGCGACGTGCACGAGGGGCTGGCCAGCGCCGCGCTGCTCGGCGTCGGCGACGTCGCGCTCGGCATCTCGCACACCGGCCAGACCCGGGAGACCATCGAGATGCTCGCCGAGGCGGGCAGCCGGGGCGCCACGACCCTCGCCCTGACCGGCTTCCCCCGCTCGCCGTTGGCCGAGCTAGCCGACATCGTGCTGCTCACGGCCAGCCAGGCGACCACCTTCCGGCCGGACGCGCTCTCCGCCCGCCACCCGCAACTGGTGGTGCTCGACCTGCTCTACATCGCCGTCGCACAGCGCACCCACGACCGCGCCCACGCGGCCTTCCGGCGTACCGCGCAGGCCGTCGACGGACACAAGGCCGCCAAGGGGGTCCTCTCATGATCAGTGCACAGGGGTACGCGGACGCGGTCCGGCCGGTGCTCGACCGCCTGCTCGACTCGGAGGCCGACGGGATCACCCGGGCCGCCGACCTGATCACCGACAGCCTGCGTGCCGGCGGCGTGCTCCAGGCGTTCGGGGCCGGGCACTCCGAGGCGTTCGCCGCCGAGCTGGTCGCGCGTGCCGGCGGGCTGGTCCCCACGAACCGGCTCTCGGTACGGGACCTGGTGGTGCACGGCGACGCCCCACGCGACGTGCTCGCCGACCCGAAGCTGGAACGTGATCCCTCCATCGCCCGCCAGATCTACGCGCTCGCGGCGCCCCAGCCGCGCGACGTGTTCGTGGTGGCGTCCCAGTCCGGCATCAACGGCTCGGTGGTCGAGCTGGCGGCGCTGGTCACCGAGCGCGGTCACCCGTTGATCGCGGTCACCTCGGTCGAGCACACCGCGCGGGTGGCGCCACGGCACCCGTCCGGTCAACGGCTCGCCGACCTCGCCGACGTCGTGCTGGACAACGGCGCGCCGTACGGTGACGCACTGCTGCCGCTCGAGGGCGGCGGCGCGGTCTGTGCGGTCTCCTCGGTCACCACCGCGCTGCTGGCGCAGTTGCTGACCGCTGAGGTCGTACGACGGTTCCACCAGGCCGGAGAGGTGCCCCCTATCTACCTCTCCGCCAACGTCCCCGGTGGGGACGAGCACAACATCGCCCTCGAGTCGCGGTACGCCGGACGTCTCCGGCGTACCGCCTGACCCGAATTCCACAAGGAGAGACGACGATGTCGATTACCCCCGAGCACCCGGCCGCGCTCGACCGCCGCACGGTGCTGCGTCGCGCCGCCGCCGTGGGCATGCTCGCCACCCCGGCCATCGGCCTGCTCAGCGCCTGCGCGACGAGCAGCGGCGGTGACAAGGACAGTGAGAAGGCCGCCGAGGGCACCAAGAGCGAGAAGAACCCGCTGGGCGTCAAGGAAGACGCTCCCATCGAGGTGATCATCTTTAACGGCGGTTACGGCGAGAAGTACGCGACCGACGTGCACGAGCCGCTGTACAAGAAGGCGTTCCCCAAGGCGGAGATCAAGCACCAGTCCACGCAGGCCGTCTCCACGGTGCTCCAGCCGCGGTTCGCGTCCGGCAACCCGCCGGAGTTCGTCAACAACTCGGGCGAGAAGCTGATCGACTTCGGCTCGCTGGTCGCCGACGGTCAGCTCCAGGACCTCACCGAGCTGTGGGACGCCCCGTCGGTCGACGACCCGGCCAAGAAGGTCCGCGACACCGTGGTGCCGGGCACCGTCGAGGCGGGCTCGTTCAACGGCAAGCCGTACGTGCTCTACTACGTCTCCACCGTCTTCGGCATCTGGTACTCGGCCAAGCTGTTCAAGGACAACGGCTGGGCCCCGGCGAAGACCTGGGACGACTTCATCAAGCTGCTCACCGCCATCAAGGCCAAGGGCATCACGCCGTACGGGTACGCGGGCGCGAACGCGGCCTACTACCAGTGGAACGTGATCCTCACCCAGGCCGCCAAGATCGGCGGCACCGACGTGCTGAAGAACATCGACAACCTGGAGGACGGCGCCTGGAAGCAGGACGCGGTCAAGCAGGCGGCCACGGCGTGGGCCGAGGTCGGGGCGAAGTTCAGCGACAAGAGCTTCGAAGGGCTCAAGCACACCGACGTGCAGCTGCGGCAGAACCAGTACAAGGTGGCCCTGTACCCCAGCGGTGACTGGCTGGAGGGCGAGCAGAAGAAGGACACCCCAGCCGGCTTCGACTACCAGCTCATGCCGGTGCCGAGCCTCACCGCGTCGGACAAGCTGCCGGCCACCGCGCTGCGGGCCACCGCGGGCGAGGGCTACTTCGTCTCGGCCAAGAGCAAGAACCCCAAGGGCGGTCTGGAGTACATGCGCCAGATGCTGTCCAAGGAGGGCGCGAAGGGCTTCACCGAGGTGGTCAAGGCCCCGACCGTGGTCACCGCCGGTTCGGAGGGCTTCGCCTTCCCGCCCGGTGTGGCCAGCTCGCAGGCCGCTCTCAAGGCGGCCGGTCAGGACGTGTTCAACCTGTACTTCGACGGCTGGTACAAGGAGCTCGACACGGAGGCGCGCAGCGCCACCAACGAGCTGATGTTCGGCCGGATCAACGCGGACGCCTTCGTGGAGCGGATCCAGAAGCGCGCCGACGCGATCAAGAAGGACAGCTCGGTCGCCAAGTTCAAGCGCTGATCGATCGGAGCTAGGGTCATGCGGCACGGCAAGTATCCCTTCGTGGTCGGGTTCCTGTTCCTCCCGGTCACGCTGTACGTGACATTCGTGATCTGGCCGTACGCGCAGGCGTTCCAGATCTCGATGACCAACTGGCGAGGGCTCTCCGCCCCGCAGTGGGTGGGCTTCGACAACTACCGGAGGCTGCTCGACGACGGCGCCTTCTGGAAGGCGGTCCAGCACCACGGCGTACTGCTGCTTGCCCTGCCGCTGATCACGATCGCCATCGCGCTGTTCTTCGCCTTCCTGCTCAACGTGGGTGGCAAGAGCAGCGGCGGTCAACGCCAGGGGGTCTGGGGGGCGAAGTTCTACCGGGTGGTGTTCTTCTTCCCCCAGGTCCTGGCGGTGGCGATCATCGCGGTGCTGTTCCAGATGGTCTACCGGCCGAACGAGTCCGGTCTGATCAACGGTGTGCTGATGAAGTTCGGCCTGGAGCCGATCCTCTTCCTCATCAAGCCGAACCTGGCGCTCTGGTCGATCATCGCGGTGCTGGTCTGGCAGGCCGTCGGCTTCTACGTGGTGCTCTTCTCGGCCGGGATGGCCTCCATCCCGGGCGAGATCTACGAGGCCGCGGAGATGGACGGGGCGACGAAGGTGACGCTGTTCTTCCGGGTCACCCTGCCGCTGCTCTGGGACACGCTCCAGGTCGCGTGGGTCTACCTGGGCATCGCGGCGTTCGACGCGTTCGCCATCGTGGCCGTGCTCTCGGTGGACGGCGGTGGCCCGGACGGCGCCACCACCGTCCTGGCCATGGAGATCTACCGCAACGCGTTCGTCTACTCGAAGTACGGCTACGCCTCCGCGATGGGCGTGGCGCTGTTCTTCCTCACCCTCACGTTCGCGGCGCTGACGCTGCGGCTCACCAAGCGGGAAAGCGTGGAGTACTGATGAACCCGCAGTCGACGCTGCCGCCGACGCCGGCGGCGCTACCGCCGAAGACCGGCGATCCGTCCGCGACCGGCGGCCGGCGGGGCAGGGGCCCCCGTTCGGAGGTACGGCTCTTCGCCAGCCTCGGGCACATCGCGCTCGCCGTGTGGGCGGTGATCGTGATCGTCCCGATCCTGTGGACGTTCCTCGCCGCGTTCAAGAACACCAGCGAGATTTTCAGCAGCCCGTGGACCCTGCCGGCCGAGCTGCGCTGGGAGAACTTCGGCCGGGCGTGGACCAAGGCGAACGTCGGCCGGTACTTCCTCAACAGCGTCTTCGTGGTCGCGTGCAGCACCTTTGGCACCATGCTGCTCGGCTCGATGGCCGCGTATGTGCTGGCCCGGTACAAGTTCTGGGGCAACCGGGCGATCTACTACCTGTTCGTCTCGGGGCTGGCGTTCCCGGTGTTCCTGGCTCTGGTGCCGCTCTTCTTCGTGGTCAAGCAGCTCGGCATGCTGGACACCTACCAGGGCGTCATCCTGGTCTACATCGCCTACTCGCTGCCGTTCACGATCTTCTTCCTGGCCGCGTTTTTCAAGACGCTGCCGACTTCGGTCGCCGAGGCGGGGATGATCGACGGCGCGGGGCACACCCGGCTGTTCTTCCAGGTCATGATGCCGATGGCGAAGCCGGGCCTGATCAGCGTGGCGATCTTCAACATCATCGGCCAGTGGGCGCAGTACCAGCTTCCGTTGGTGCTGCTCTCCAACGCCAAGGACAAGTGGGTGCTCACCCAGGGCATCGCCGACATCTCGGTCAACGCCGGCTACGAGGCCGACTGGTCCGGGCTGTTCGCCGCGCTGACCATCGCCATCCTCCCGATGATCATCGTGTACGCGGTGTTCCAGCGGCAGATCCAGGCGGGGCTCACCTCCGGCGCGGTCAAGTAACTCCGGTCACCGCGCGTCGGCGCGGGCGTGCCACGAGCGCCAGAGCGCCGCGTACGCCCCGCCGGCCGCCACCAGGTCGTCGTGGCTACCGATCTCGGTGATCCGGCCGTCCGCCAGGACGGCCACCCGGTCGGCGTCGTGCGCGGTGTTCAGCCGGTGCGCGATGGCGATGACCGTCCGCCCGACGAGCACCGCCGCGAGGGCCCGCTCGGTCCGCCGGGCGGTGCTCGGGTCGAGGGCCGCGGTCGCCTCGTCCAGGATCAGCGTGTGCGGGTCGGCGAGCACCAACCGGGCCAGCGCCACCTGCTGGGCCTCGGCCGCGCCGAGCTGCCGGGCGCCGTCGCCGAGCGCCGTGTCCAGACCGTCGGGCAGCGCGTCGAACCAGTCGGCGCCCACCGTGGCGAGCGCGGCGCGCATCTGGTCGTCGGTGGCGTCCGGGGCGGCGAACGCGAGGTTGTCGCGGACCGAGCCGATGAAGACGTGGTGCTCCTGGGTGACCAGGGCGATCCGCCGTCGTCGTTCGGCCGGGTCCAGGTCGGTGACCGGGCAACCGCCGATGCTGACGACGCCCTGCCGGGGAGCGTCGATCCCGGCGAGCAGCCGGGCCAGCGTCGACTTGCCCGCGCCCGACGGGCCGACGATCGCCAGCCGTTCGCCGGGCCGCACCTCCAGGTCGATGCCGTGCAGCACGTCGTGGCCGTCGGCGTACGAGAACCGCGCCTCGGTCACGACGAGCCGCTCGCCCCGCGACGTGGCCGTGCCGCCGGGCGGCTCGGGCGGGACCAGCCCGACCCCGAGCACCCGGGCGTACGACGCGAACCCACGTTGCGCCTGCTCGGTCCACTGCAACAAGCGGTCCATCGGGTCGATGGCCTGTTGCAGGTAGAGCGCGGCGGCGACCACCGATCCGAGGGACACCAGGTCGGCGGAGAGCAGATAGCCGCCGACCAGGAGCACCAGGGCGATCGGCAGGGGATAGCTGGCCTCGACCACCGAGAAGAACACCGTACGCAGGGCGAGCGTCGCCCGGCGGGCCTGCCACACGCGGGCGACGCGGGCGGTGCCGTACCGGAAGCGGTCGTCGGCCAGCCGCAGCGCCTCGACCGTGCGGGCGCCCTCGGCGGTCGTGGTCAACGCCTCGGTCAGCTCGGCCGCCTCCGCGCCCTCGGTGAGGTACGCGGAGCTGGCCCGCCGCAGGTACCACCGGGTCGCCGCCACGATCGACGGCAGCCCGGCCAGCGCCGCGAGCCCGAGCAGGGGGTGCAGCAGGAACACCGCGCCGAACAGCAACGTCAACTGCACCGAGGCGATGACGATGGTGGGCGCCACGTCCCGGACCGTGGTGCCGACGGTCGCCACGTCCACCGAACTGCGGGTCGCCAGGTCCCCGGCGCCGGCCCGCTCCACGACCGACACGGGCAGCGCGAGCGTCCGGTCGACGAACTGTTCGCGCAGCTCGGCGACGGCGCGTTCGCCGAAGCGGTGACCGGCGTACTGGGCGTACCGGGCGAGCAGCGCGCTCACCACGACGCAGCCGGCGATCGCCAGGGCCAGCCGGTCCACCGTCGCCACGCCCGCGCCGGCCGTGACCCGGTCGACGATGGTGCCCAGCAGCCACGGCGGGGCCAGCCCGGCGAGCGCGGCGGCGCTGTGCAGCGCCAGCACGACGCCGACCGCCCGGCGATGTCTGCTGATCATGTCCCGCAGGGCGTGGCGTACGGTGCCGCGGTCGGCGACCGGCAGGCGGCTCACTGGTACGCCTCCTCGGCGTCGGAGTGCTGCTCGTCATCGCTGCCCCGGGCCACCAGGTGCCGGTAACCGGGGACGTATTCGAGCAGGCCGTCGTGGGTGCCGGTGGCGGTGATCCCGCCCCCGGTCAGGTACGCGACCTCGTCGGCGCGGCCGAGCAGCAGGGGTGACGTGGCGAGCACAACGGTGGTCAGCCCGGCCCGCGCGGTCCGGAGCCGCTCGGCGATCCGGGCCTCGGTGTGCGCGTCCACGGCCGAGGTGGGGTCCACGAGGATCAGCACCTCCGGCTCGGCGAGCAGCGCCCGGGCCAGCCGTACCCGTTGGCGTTGACCGCCGGACAGCGTCCGGGCGCGGGGGTCCAGCGGGGTGTCCAGCCCGGCCGGCAGGGCGTCGACGATGTCGTCGGCCGACGCGGTCCGCAGGGCGGCGCGGATCTCGGCGTCGTCGGCGCCCGAACTCAGCACGTCGCGCAGCGTGCCGGCGAAGAGGTACGAGTCGTGGTCGGCGACCAGGATCCGGGCCCGGACCTCGTCGAGGGCGACTGCGGTCAGCGGTACGCCGCCCCAGGTGACGTCGCTGGTGACGTAGCGGCCGAGCCGGTCGGCCAGCGCCACGGCGTCGGCCGGGTCGTCGGCGGCCACCGCGGTCAGCTGGCCGGCGCGTACCCTGAGCCCGGTCGACGGGTCGTGCAGGTTGGCGGGACCGGTCGGCGCGGGGACGGCGTGCGGGTCGCGGGCGCCGGGGACCCCGGCCGGCCACCGGCGGCCCGGCCCACCGACGTCGTCCGGGGCGAGCCGGAGCAGGCCGGCGATCCGTCGGGCGGCGACCCGACCCCGGATGAGCTGGTGACTGCCCTCCAGCAGGAACCAGACCGGCACGATCAGCGTCGCCACGTAGCCGTAGACGGCGACCAGCTCGCCGACCGTGACGTCGCCGGTGACGGCCATCCGCGCGGTCAGCCACACCACCGCCGCCAGGAAGAGGCCGGGGATGGCGACCGTCGCCGCGTCGATCCAACTGATCACCGCTCCGACGCGGTAGCCCTCGGCCCGCAGGGCCTGCGATCGGGCCGCGTACCGGCGGGCGAAGAGGTCCCGGCCACCCACCCCGGCGAGCACCCGGAGCCCGGCCACGATGTCGCCGGACCGGGCGGTCAGCGCGCCCTGCTGCCCGCGGTAGACCGACTCGGCCCGTTCGAGCCGGCGCAGCAGCGGCCCGACGACGAGCGCGACCGCCGGCACGCCCACCAGCACGCAGAGCGCCAGCAGCGGGGAGATTGACCAGAGCACCACGGCGATGACCCCGTACGCGACGACCGCCCCGACCCCGGGGCCGGTCAGCGTCAGCACCTGCGCCGACCACTCGATGTCGGACCCGCCGACGGTGGCCACCTCACCGGCGGCGGAGCGGCGCGGCAGCGCCGCGCCGACCCGGGACAGGTGCCGCAGCAGCACCTCGGCGGAGCGGGCCTTGGCGTCCTCCCGGATGAAGGTCATCGTGCGGTGCCGCATGATCCCCAGGTACGACAACCCCACACCCGCCACGACGATCGCCGCGACCCACAGGACCAGGGCACGGGTGTCGCGGTCGCGCAGCCCGTCGTCGACGGCCCGGGCGATCAGGTAGGGCCGGACCGACAGCCCGACCATCCAGGCCGTGCCGAGCAGGCTGCCGCGCAGCACCCGGCCGGGCTGGCGACGCACCAGCCACCACAGGTACCGCATCGGACCACGGGTGTCGGGGGTGCCAGGGTCGGGGTGCGGGATCTGGACGGGCACTCGGTAACGCTACCGAGCGGCGGGCCGACCCACCGACCCGTTTCCTGTCGGAGGGTGCAGGCAGAATCACATTCGTGCTGGTGGCGGTGGTGGCAGATGAGCAGGGCGGGGGAGAGCTGTGCCCGCTCGACGCCGCCGGCCGCCCCGCCGGCCCGACCGAGACCGTCACCGACCTCGCGTCTGCGGTGGCCGCCCGGGAGGCGGTCGCGCGCCCGCGCTGGGTCTGGGCGAGCGCGGGCACGATCTACCCGGCGCTGCTACGGGCCGGGGTGCGGGTCGAGCGGTGCCACGACGTGGAGTTGACCGAGGCGTTGCTGCTCGGGCACGCCGGTCGGTGGGGCGAGCCCCGCGCGCTGGCCGCCGCCTGGGCCCGCCTGACCGGCGGGCCGGTGCCGGCCGACCCGCCGCCGCGTGCCGCCGCGCCGCCCGGGCACGGCCAGGGCGCGCTCTTCGATACGCTGCCGGGCCCGCCGGGCCCGGGCCTTGAGGCACTGACCCAGGTGTACGCCGATCAGCTCGCCCGGGTCTTGCGGACCGAGCACCCCGGCCGGTTCCGGTTGCTGGTGGCCGCCGAGTCGGCTGGCGCCCTGATCGCTGCCGAGATGGGTGCCGCCGGGCTGCCCTGGCGTGCGGACGTGCACGACGAGATCCTCGCCGAGTTGCTGGGTGAGCCGTCCCCGGTCGGCGGGCCGCCGCGCCGGTTGGCCGAGTTGGCGGCCCGGATCGCCGACGCGTTCGGCGTCCGGCGGCTGCACGCCGACTCTCCGGCCGAGTTGCTCCGGGCGTTCGCCCGGGCCGGCGTGGAGCTGCCCAACACCCGGGCCTGGGTGCTGCGCGGCGTGGACCATCCGGCGGTGCCGTTGGTCCTGGAATACAAGGAGCTGTACCGGATCTGGACGGCGCACGGCTGGTCCTGGCGTGAGCAGTGGGTTCGCGACGGGCGGTTCCAGCCGGAGTACGTGCCGGGCGGGGTCGTCTCCGGCCGCTGGGCGACCCGTGGCGGTGGCGCGTTGCAGATCCCCAAGGTGATTCGTCGGGCGGTGGTGGCCGACCCGGGCTGGCGGCTGGTGGTGGCCGACGCCGGTCAGTTGGAGCCCCGCGTCCTGGCCGCGGTCTCCGGGGACGGGCGGTTGGCGGCGGCGGGTGGGGCCGGTGACCTCTATGCCGCGCTGGCGCGGGAGTCGTTCGGCGGTGACCGTCCCCGGGCCAAGGTGGCGTTGCTGGGGGCCATGTACGGGCAGACCGGCGGGGCGGCGGTGCCCGCGTTGGCGGTGCTGAGAAACAGCTATCCGACCGCGTTCGGCTACGTGGAGGCGGCGGCGCGTACCGGCGAGGCGGGCGGCCTGGTGCGGTCCTGGTTGGGTCGGACGTGCCCACCGGGTGGCGTGGGGCCCGCCGACCCGGACGAGGGGCCGATCGACCCGGACGCCGCCGCTGACCGGCAGAGCCCGCGTGCGCGTGCCGCGCGGTCCCGGGGTCGGTTCACCCGCAACTTCGTCATCCAGGCCACCGCCGCGGAGTGGGCCTCCACGCTGCTGGCCACCCTGCGCGCCGAGTTGGCCGGCACCGACGCCGAGCTGGTCTTCTTTCAGCACGACGAGGTGGTGGCGCACTGCCCCGCCGAGCAGGCCGAGGCGGTGGCGGCGGCGGTGAGCCGGGCGGGCGAGCGGGCCACCGCGCTGCTGTTCGGCGAGACTCCGGTGCGTTTCCCGCTCGACCTGTCCATCGTCGACTGCTACGCGGACGCCGCCTGACGCGGCCCCTGGCGCTGATGATCGACTCCAGATCGGCGACCTGGGGGTTTCCCGGCGTCGGGATGCCGCCACCTCGGCGATCGGGAGTGGATCACCCGTCCGTTGCGTAACGGTTGCACTATTTTCCCTTTTCGCCCCGCCACCCGTGCGCGGCTCTCCTCGTTGCAGTGTCCGTAGGAGGGGCCGGCCGGTCACGGTCGGTCCCGTGCTTGAGGGGGCCCAGCTGAACCGGATCGCAGGAATGATCATCGCCGCAGGTGGTGGACGCCGTATCGGCGGTCCCGAGGCGCTGCTGCACCAGGGCGAGAAGCCACTGGTCAACCAGATGATCGACACGATGACCGAGGCGGGCTGCGAGCAGATCGTGATCGTGCTGGGCGCCGCAGCCGACCAGGTCCGGGAGACCGCCGACCTGGGCAGGGCCACCGTGGTGGTCAACAAGGCGTGGGGCACCGGGGTCGGCTCGTCCATCCGCGCCGGCCTGGCCGCGATGGACGACGCGGGCATCGAGGCGGTGGTGGTGGTGCCGGTCGACATGCCGGGCCTGACCGCGGCGGCCGTACGCCGGGTGGCCGCGCTGCCGTACCCGGACGTGCTGGTCTGCGCCACCTACGACGGGCTGCGCGGCTACCCGATGCTGTTCGGCCGCCGACACTGGTCCGGCATCGCCACCCTGGCCAGCGCCGACGTGGGCGCGCGGCCGTACCTGCTGGCGCACAAGGACCAGATCGTCGACATCGCCTGCGACTCGGTGGCCGACGGCAGCCGGGTCGACAGCCCGGAGTTGATGGAGCTCTACGGCCTCACCGTCCCGCCGCAGCGCGTCGGCGTGTAGCGGGCGCTAGGGCTGGTCCAGATTGCCGGTCGCGGCGAGGCGTCGGTACCAGTGCGCGCTGTCCTTCCAGGTGCGCTCCTGGGTGTCGTAGTCGACCCGGATGATCCCGAAGCGGCGGTCGTAGCCGTAACCCCACTCGAAGTTGTCCAGCAACGACCAGACGAAGTAGCCGCGCACGTCGGCGCCCTGCGCGCGGGCCTCGGCCATCGCGCCGATGTGCCGACGCAGGTAGTCGATCCGCAGGTCGTCGTGGATCCGTCCGTCGGCGGCAACCTCGTCGTCGAACGCCGCCCCGTTCTCGGTGATCATCAAGGGCTGGCCGGGATGTTCGCGCTGGAGCCGCAGCAGCAGCTCGGTCAGCGCCGGCGGGTCGATGTTCCACCCCATCGCCGTGTACGGGCCGGGCTGCGGCAGGAAGTCGACGTCGTCGGCGCCCACCCACGGCGAGTGCGCCGACGCGCCGTGACCGTCGGCGTCCGAGCGGGCCGAGTGCCCGTCCCAGGCGCGGACCAGGGTGCTGGAGTAGTAGTTGACGCCCAGCACATCCAGCGGCACGGCGGCCACCTTCTCGTCGCCGTGGCGCACGAAGGACCAGTCCGTGACGCCGGCCGTGTCGGCCAGCAGGTCGGCCGGGTACGCCCCGTTCAGCATCGGCCCGAGGAACGCCCGGTTGGCCAGCGCGTCGATGCGGCGGGCCGCGTCGACGTCCGCCGCCGCGTCCGAAGCCGGGCGGATGACGTGCAGGTTCAGCGTCACCGACAACTCGGCGGCCGGCGCCGTCTCCCGGACCACGCGACCCGCCAGGCCGTGCGCGAGGTTCAGGTGGTGCACGGCCGCCAGCGCCGCCGCCGGCTCGGTCCGACCCGGCGCGTGCACGCCGGAGCCGTAACCCAGGTACGCCGAGCACCACGGCTCGTTGAGTGTCGTCCAGGTGTGCACCCGGTCGCCGAGCGCGGCGACGATCCCCGCCGCGTACTCCTCGAAGCGCAGCGCCGTGTCCCGTACCGGCCACCCGCCGGCGTCCTCCAGCTCCTGCGGCAGGTCCCAGTGGTACATGGTCGCCACCGGGCGGATGCCGCGCTCCAACAGGCCGTCGACGAGCCGGGAGTAGAAGTCCACGCCGGCCTGGTTGAACCGGCCGGAGCCGCCCGGCTGCACCCGGGGCCAGGAGATCGAGAAGCGGTACGCCCCCAGGCCCAGCTCGGCGATGTGGTCGAGGTCCTGCGGCCAGCGGTGGTAGTGGTCGGCGGCCACGTCACCGGTGTCGCCGTTCAGCGTCCGCCCCGGGGTGCGGCTGTAGGTGTCCCAGATGGACGGGCCCCGGCCGTCCTCGCTGGCCGCGCCCTCGATCTGGTAGGCCGCCGTGGCCGAACCCCACAGGAAACTCTCCGGAAAGGCATGTGCCGTCACTGTCCTGCCACCTCCGAGTGGTACGCCGACGATTCACCCGCCACCAGGTCCGCCCTGGCCACGCCGTCGCGGAAACTTACCTCGAACTCCGCGCCGGCCCCCTGACCGGGCGACGGAATCCGTACCCGCCGCCGCTGCCCCTCGGCCGGAGCGTAGAGGCACAGGCGGACACCGTCCGCCCAGTCGTAGTCGGGCCGGTCGGAGCGCGCGCCGAACGCGATGACCGCGCCCGGCCGGGCGAGCACCGGCAGGCTGTCGAACTCGTGCTTCTCGGTCACCCAGGCCGGACCGGTGAGCTGGGCGCCGGTCAGCAGGTGCGTCCAGGTCCCGGCCGGGACGTAGAAGGTGACCTGACCGTCGGCGCTGAGCACCGGCGCGACCAGCAGGTCGGAGCCGAGCATGTACTGCCGGTCCAGGTACGCGGCGGCCGGATCGTCCGGGAACTCCACGATCATCGGGCGCATCATGGGGATTCCGTCGCGGTGCGCCTCCTCGGCCGCCGCCGCCAGGTACGGCATCAGGCTGAGCTTGAGCCGGGTGAAGTGCCGCAGCACGTCGACGGCCTCCTCGTCGTACGCCCACGGGACGCGGTACGAGCCGGAGCCGTGCAGCCGGGAGTGCGACGAGAGCAGACCGAAGGCGATCCACCGCTTGAACACGGCCGGGTCGGGGGTGCCCTCGAAGCCGCCGATGTCGTGGCTCCAGTAGCCGAAGCCGGACGCCGCCAGGGACAGCCCGCCGCGCAGCGACTCCGCCATCGCGACGAACGTCGCCTCGCAGTCCCCACCCCAGTGCACCGGGAACTGCTGCCCGCCCGTCGTGGCCGAGCGGGCGAACACCACCGCCTCGCCCTCGCCGCGCTCGGTCTCCAGCAGCTCGAAGACGGCCTTGTTGTAGAGGTAGGAGTAGTAGTTGTGCATCCGCTGCGGGTCGGAGCCGTCGTGCCACACCACGTCGGTGGGGATGCGCTCACCGAAGTCGGTCTTGAAGCAGTCGACGCCCATGTCCAGCAGGACCTTGAGCTTGCCGGTGAACCAGGCGACCGCGTCCGGGTTGGTGAAGTCGACGAGCGCCATCCCGGCCTGCCACTTGTCCCACTGCCAGACCGAGCCGTCCGGGTTGCGGACCAGGTAGCCGGCCCGGCGGCCCTCCTCGAAGAGGTACGAGCGCTGCGCGATGTACGGGTTGATCCAGACGCACACCTTCAGGTCGCGTTCGTGCAGGCGGCGCAGCATCCCCTCCGGATCGGGGAAGGTCGCCGGGTCCCAGACGAAGTCGACCCAGTGGAACTGGCGCATCCAGAAGCAGTCGAAGTGGAACACCGACAGCGGCAGGTCCCGCTCGACCATCCCGTCGACGAACTCGGTCACGGTCTTCTCGTCGTACGACGTGGTGAACGACGTGGACAGCCACAGCCCGTACGACCAGGCGGGCACCCGGGCCGGTCGGCCGGTCAGCGCCGTGTACCGGCGCAGCACGTCCTTCGGGGTGGGCCCGTCGATGACGTAGTAGGTGAGCGACTGGCCCTCGACGCTGAACTGGTTCTGCGCCACGACCTCGGAGCCGACCTCGAACGACACGTGCTCCGGGTGGTCCACGAAGACCCCGTAGCCGGCGCTGCTCAGATAGAACGGCACGTTCTTGTACGCCTGCTCGCTGGCGGTGCCACCGTCGGCGTTCCAGATGTCGACGGTCTGGCCGTTCTTCACGAACGGGCCGAAGCGCTCGCCCAGCCCGTACACCGTTTCGCCGACGCCGAGGGCGAGCCGCTCGTGCACGTGCCGCCGGCCCTGGCCGTCGGTGACGATCCCGACGCTGCGCGCGGTGGACGCGGTGAGCAACCGGTCGCCGTGCCGGAACTGGACCCGCCAGCCGTCGACCAGCGCGACCCGCGCGGTCAGTTCGCCGGTGGTCAGCGACGCGGTGATGCCGGTGATGTCGACGGTGACCGGCTGGCCGCTGTCGGCGGTCAACTCGAAGTGCGGCTCGCGGGGGAGCCCGCCGCTGTGGTGACCGATGGTCACCCCGATGACGCCCGGCGCGGGAGAGAAGAACCGGACGGTGACGACGGGCCGGTTCAGGGTGTCGCCCCGACCGGTGATCTGACCGGCCGGCGCGAAGACGGTGAAGCCGCTCTGGTCCGGCTCGACCGATTCCACCGCGCCGGGGCGGAGCACGCTGACCCCCGGGCGCAGTTGCCAGTACCCGTCGGTGAACTTCACTTCTCGGCTCCTGCCGTGATGCCGCGCGCCAGAGTGCGCTGGAAGATGAGGAAGAAGAGGATGGCCGGCACCAGGCTGATCAGCGCGCCGGCGTTCGTCGTCGGGGCGTCCATCAGACGGTCGCCCTGCAACGAGGCGAGCGCGACCGGAATGGTCTGCGTCTGGTTGTCGATCAGCATGACCAGCGGGATGAGGAACTCGTTCCAGGTCCAGATGAAGAAGAAGATGAGGAGTACGGCCAGGGTGGGTCGCAGGTTGGGGAAGACCACCCGCCACAGCACCGTCCACTTGCCCGCGCCGTCCAGCGCGGCGGCCTCCAGCAGCGAGCGCGGGAAGGTGCCCAGGACCGAGGCCAGCAGGTACGTGCCGAAGGCGCTCTGGATCACGGTGAAGATGATGATCACCGCGAGCCGGGTGTTGTAGAGGCCGACCTCCTTCGCCACGTAGTACAGCGGGTAGATCAGCGCCTCCTGCGGCAGCATGTTGGCCAACAGGAACAGCCCGACGATCCACAGTCGGCCACGGACCCGACCAATGCCGAGGGCGTACGCGTTCAGCAGGGACACGAGGACGCCGAGCACCGCCACGGAACCGGCGATGAGCGCCGAGTTCCACAGCTTGAGCGGGAAGTCGACCTCGTTCCAGTACGTCCGCAGGCCCTTCGTGTAGAACTCGCTGGGCCAGCTCAGCGGCCCGGCCGACGAATAGTCACCGGGCGACTTGAACGCGTTGAGCAGCATGAACGCGAACGGCACCAGCATGACGAGCGCGCCGACGGTGACCAGGGCGAGCACGACCCAGCGGCCGACGCCACGGTGGTGCCGGTCGCGGGCGTGCCGGTGGACCGGCGTCGGGGCCGGGGCCGGGGTGAGCGTCACGGCCATGTCAGAACCCCCGGTCCCGGCGCTCGGTGCGCGCCTGCCACCAGATGAAAACCCCGGCCACCACGACGATGATCAGTGTGAGCACCGTGGAGATCGCCGAGCCGTAGCCGACCTGGAGCTTCTTGAAGAAGGTGTAGTAGGCGAAGTAGGACGGCACGTTCGTGGCGTTCTCCGGGCCACCCCGGGTGAGCGCGAAGATCGGCCCGAACACCTTCAACGCCGCGATGGTGCAGGTCAGGGCCACCACGAAGGTCTCCGGCCGGATCTGCGGCAGGGTGATCGCCCGGAACCGGTGCAGCCAGTTCGCGCCGTCGACCTCGGCCGCCTCGTACAGCTCCGGGTCCACCCGCTGCAACGCGGCCATGAACACGACCACCGGGTAGCCGATCTGCACCCAGATCATCACCGCCATCACGGCCGGCAGCGCCGTGTCCGGGTCGCCGAGCCAGTCGTGGCGCAGCGCGCCGAGGCCGACCGCGTCGAGCAGGCTGTTGAACGCGCCGTCGGGGCGCAGGATCCAGCCCCACACGATGCCGGCGACCACCACCGGCAGCACCTGCGGGAGGTAGAAGGCGGCCCGCAGGCCGGCGGCCGTACGCGGCTGGAACCGGCGGCCGATGACGTCGAAGAGCACCGAGGCGAGCAGCAGCCCGAGTAGGGTCGGCACCACCACCATCGCGACGATCATCGCCACGGTGTTGCGGAACGAGGCCCAGAACACCTCGTCGTCCAGCAGCCGCTGGTAGTTGTCGAACCCCACGAAGGTGGGGTCGCCGATGCCCGACCACTTGGTCAGCGACAGGTAACCGGTGCCGACCAGCGGCGCGCCGATCACCAGGAGGAACAGCGCCGCCCCGGGGATCAGATAGAGCCAGTACGCGGCGTCACGGCCGCGAGGTCGGCGGCGGGGCGTCGGCGGGGTGGGTGTCGCCGTCGGTGTGGTGGCGGCGACGGTCTCGGAGACTGCCATGGAAGATCCTTCCCGGCGGGGCGGGCGGGCGCTCCGGTTGTGCCGGTCACGCCCGCCGCTCGCCGTGTCACTTGCCGGTGATCTCCTTGACGCCATCGGCGTACGGCTTGGCGATCGTGTCGAGCACCTGGTCCGGGGACTTCGACCCGTTGATCAGGCCCTGGAAGCCGCCGACCAGCACGTCGTAGTAGCCGGGCACCGGCCAGTCCGGGTAGAAGGCCAGACCGTCCTGCTTGCTGACCGTGTTGAAGTCCTCGATCAGCTTGCGGTCCTTCGGGTCGCTGATCTTCGAGGCGTCGGCGGCGATCGGAACGCCACCGTTGTTGCCGATCAGATCCTGGATCTCCGGGCGCAGGGTGATGTCGATGAAGTCGTACGCCAAGCTCTTGGCCTTGCTGTTCGACGGAACCACCCAGATGTTGCCCGACGACCCGGCGTTGAGGGTGTTGCCGGGGAAGAGGAACGTGTCCCAGTTGGCCTTCATCTCGGTCTTGAACCGGCCGTACCACCAGCTACCCGAGACGATCATGGGGGTCTTGCCGGCGATGAACGCGGTGCCCATGTCCTCGGCCTTGAGGCTCGCCGAGTTCTTGGCGACGTAGCCCTTGCGCACCCACTCGGCGAACGTGTCCGCGCCGTACTTGAGCGGGTCGGCCTTGAAGTCGACCGGATTCTTGTAGAGCTGGTAGTTGTCGACGAACTGCCGGTCGGCCTTGGAGAGCGCCAACTGGTAGAAGAGCTGCCCGGCCGGGTACTCCGCGCCGGCCATGCCCAGCGGGGTGATCTTCTTGCTGACGAAGGTGTCCATCGCGGCGGTCATCTCGGCCAGCGTGGTCGGCACCTTGACGCCGTTGCGGTCGAACAGGTCCTTGTTGTAGTAGACCGTGACGTACTCGCCGTAGTTCGGCACGCCGAACCAGTTGCCCGACCCCATCACGCCCTTGTCGCTGTACCGCGCGGTGGTCTGCAGACTGGGGCTGAGCTTGCCGGCCCAGCCACGCTTGTCGGCCTCGGCGCTCAGATCGGTGAGCAGACCCTGCGACGACAGCAGGCCGGCCGTCGCGTTGCCCTTGTTGTATTCCATGATGTCCGGGCCCTCGGACGAGTTGATGATCATCCCGGCGTTCTGCTGGATCTGCTCGAACGCCTTGCGCTCGAAGCGCACCTCGACGCCCGGGTGCTCGGCCTTGAAGATCTCGATCGCCTTGTTCCAGCCGACCCCCATCGCGCTGTTCTCGCTCTCGTAGTGCCAGAGCTTGAGGGTCTTGGCCCCGCTGTCGTCCTCGCTCTCGCCGCCGCCGCAGGCGGCCACGGTGGTCGTCGCGGTCGCCGCCAGGGCGATCGCCGCGACGATCCGGCGAAATCGCTGCATTGCTATCCTCCTCGTTGAGTATCGAGCCCGGTATCTCACTGGGCCCGTCGTCGCGTTGCCGCGCGGCGGCGGGCCGTTTTTACTGGTCAGCCCCCATGGGGTCGCTCCGGTCGTGGTGCCGCGGTCGATCCCCGCACCTCCAGCGAGCACGGCAGCAGTTGCTGGTGGCGCTCGTCGCCGGGGCCGTCCAGGTGGCGTACCAGCGCCTCGATCGCGATCCGGCCCAGGGTCGATCCGGGCGAGGTCATCGCGGTCAACGCCGGGGTGGCCAACTCGGCGACCTGCGGCGAGGTGACCATGGAGACCACCGACACGTCGTCCGGCACCGACAGTCCGCGCCCGGTCAGCTCACCGAGGATGCCGAAGAGCGCCGTCTCGTTCATCGCCAGCAGGGCGGTCAGCTCCGGGGCCCGGGTGAGCGCGGCGGCCAGGGCCGCCCGCCCGCCGGCGGCGCTGTCCTCGGCCGGGATCATGATCGGTTCCAGGCCGTGGCCGGTCATGGCCGTGACAAACGCGTCCCGGGTACGCAACGCCGGGCCGTAACCGCTGGCCAGCGTCGCCGCCGAGTGGTTGACGTAGACGATCCGGCGGTGCCCCAGGCCGACCAGGTGCGCGACGGCCTCCCGCACGGTCTGGTCGAAGTCGATGTCGACGAAGGACAACCCGGTGGCGTCGCCGGTACGCCCGATCAGCACCAGCGGCACTCCCGCCTCCTGGAGCACCGTGACCCGCTCGTCGGCGAGCTGCACCTCCATCAGCACAACGCCGTCGAGCATCCGCTGACTGGCCAGCCGTCGCAGGTCGTCGAGGTCGCCACCGCCGACCGGCGAGAGCACGAGGTGGTAGCCGACCGCGCTGGCCGCGGCGGCGGCACCGGTGACGAACGCGGTCTCGGTGGCGCCCAGACCACGCTCGTCCATCGGCATCAGCAGACCCAGGATGCGGCTGCGCCGGCTGGCCAACCCCCGAGCCATGGCGTTGGGCTGGTAGTCCAGCTCAGCCATCGCCGCGAGCACCTTGGCGCGAGTGGCCTGGGAGATCGGCCGAGCGCCGGTGAGCACGTACGACACGGTGCTGACCGAGACCTGCGCAAGGCGGGCGACGTCGTGCATCGTGGCCACCGCCCACCTCCTCCGGCCCGGAGTGGAACCGCTTCGGGATGATCGTCGAAGCGTTTCGACGAAACGTTTCGACAGACGCTAGGTCACGTGTTACGGCACCGTCAATAGCCGATGTCGAAAAGGAGTCGGCGAGCTGGCACCGGCGATCCGCAGATGCCCGCCAGGGCACGGCTGCGCTGTGTGGAGCACGTGTCTGGGCGCGCCTCGGCGTGCCGGGGCAGCAACTTCACTGATGTTGCTGTCTCCGGCGAGGCTGAGGCAGCAACTTCGGTGATGTTGTGAGGATCTTGGGCGCGGGGCGCGGGGCGCGGGGCGCGGGGCGCGGGGCGCGGGGCGCGGGGCGCGGGGCGCGAGGCGCGAGGCGCGAGGCGCGAGGCGCGAGGCGCGTCGATCTTGCGTTTTCTGCGCCGACAAAACGCGCAAACCTCAACACTCCGTCGACCGTAACTGCAAGATCGGCGCGAGCGGTTAAGTCCTGCCTGGCCCTCGCCCGGACAGCGCGGCAAGATCGCACTCGATCCAGGATCTGGTGGTGTCAGCGCGACGTTAGGCCACTACATCCTGGATCGAGTGCGATCTTGACGTCGGCGGCGCCCCGCATCGCGTCGATCTTGCACTTTCTGCGGCGACATAGGGCGCGAAGCAGGACGGATCGGCATCCGCAAGTGCAAGATCGGCGCGGTGAGCGCGGTGAGCGCGGTGAGCGCGGTGAGCGCGGTGGGGTGTGGCCTGGTGCGGGGTGGGTTTTATACGTCTATGTTGAGGCGTTGTAGGACTGAGGGCGCGATCAGGCCGGCGGTGGAGAGCACCACGATCACGGTCAACACGGCGCGCAGGACGACGACCTCGGTCTTGCTGCCGGTGCGCAGCGCGATGCTGTTCGGGAGGCCGATCATCGTCCACATGCGGCGGCGGATCGGAATCGGCCAGAGGATCGGCACCCCGGCCCTGGTGATCATGTCGCCGAGGATGTGCACGAGGCAGCCCACCCCGACGGCCGTGCCGATCAGCGGATAACCGCGTCCGCCCGGCAGGTTGGCGAAGGTGAACCAGGCGGCCCCGGCCGACGCGAGCGTCACGATCACCCAGCCGGCCCGTTCGGCCCACTCGTCGAAGAGCCCGCGCAGGGCCAGGCCGAACATGAAGAACAGGATCGTGATCACCGCCCACTTGCCGTACGCGGCGCAGAGCGCGGTGGTGCCCCAGCCGACCAGCAGCGTGAACGGGAGCGTGTGGGTGAGCGTGCGGTGCCCGTTGTTGCGACGCGGGTCCTTGCTGAGCTTCGTCGCGTAGTAGACGCCGAGTGAGATCTTCTCCATCACCTCGGCCACGAAGAGCGAGAAGACCCCGAACGTGCGGGCGACGGTAGCGCCACCCTGGTTGCGGGTCACCTTGCCGGACAGGTCGAGGTCGGGAAAGAGCGCCCCACCCGCGCACACCGCCGTACCCACCGCCAGCGCCAGCGGCGACTGGTGGTAGTCGGCGAACTGGTCCAGCGCCCAGGACCCGGCCAGCCATACCGCCGCGCCGGACAGCGCGTGCGACGGTCCCATCATCTTCGGCTCACCCTCCCCAGGGATCTTGAGCGCCAAAACTACGCCACTGTAGCCAGCACCGGTGTCGCAGGGGCGTCAGTTAACCCGTCCACAGCGGACAGTGTCAGAGGGTGGGCGTGAAGCTCTGCCGGATCATCACGAAGTATGCCGCGTTGACCTGCCAGTCGAACTCCTTTGTCAACCACGAGACGGTGTAGGCGTGTCCGGCCGAGGTGTTGGCGAGCAGCCGGATGCTGTGCACCCGTTCGCCGGCGGCGTTCTCCCAACTGCACTCCCAGAGGGCCCCGCCGTCGAACACGTCCAGCGCGGAGATGTCCAGCTTGCGGTAGCCGGGGAGCGCGTCGGCGGCGACGAGCCGCTCCTCCTGGGCCCTCAGGTGCGCCAGCGGATCGGTCCGTGCCGGTCCCGCCTCGACGCTGAGCACGCGCGCACCGCTGGGCTCCCGGAAGCAGGTCACCGCCCCTTCGGTCCAGCGTGCCCAGCCCACCGGGGCGGCGATGCGGAAGCCGGTCGGGTCGGTGTACCAGGTCCAGCCGTCCCGTAGCCCGTACCGCGCGTCCTTCGGTGGTGGGGTCGAGGGCACCGGCGTGGCCGTCGGTGGCGGGGGCGTGGCGCAGGCGAACGCGGCCGGTCGGGTGGCGGTCGCGCCGCCGCCGGAGCCGGACGGTGGCGTGCGGTCGTCCGAACGGTGCAGCAGCGCCGCCGTGACGCCACCGGTGACGAGCAGGGCCACCGCGGTCGCCGCCCCGCCCCAGGCGATGACCCGTCCGCGTCGGCCCGCGGCGCGGTCCCTCGGGCGACGGATCGACGTCGCCGGGTCCGGCGCGGGATCCGGAGCGCGGCCCGGGGCGGACGCGGCGGCCCGGGCCGCGCCGCGGACCGCCGCCACCGCGGTGGACCGTGCCGGCTGGGGCTGGTCGTGGTCGGCCGCCGCTGCCGCCGCGCGCAGCAGCGGCTCGGCCTCGGCGGCGGTCAAGCGCCGCCAGGGATCGCGCTGCAACAGGCCGCTGATCACCGGGCGCAGGGGGCCGGCCCGGCGCATCGGATCCGGCGGCTCGGTGGCCAGCGCGCTGAGCGTCGCCATCGCGCTGGACCGGGCGTACGGGGACTGCCCCTCGACCGTCGCGTAGAGCGTCGCGCCCAGCGACCACAGGTCGGTACGCGGGTCCGACACACCGTCGCGCGCCCGCTCGGGTGCGACGAACTGCGGGGAGCCGAGGACCAGGCCCGGTCCGGTCATCGCCCCGTCACCACCGTCGAAGGTGGCGAGGCCGAAGTCGGTGAGCACCACCCGCCCGTCGTCGGCGACCAGCACGTTGTGCGGCTTCACGTCGCGGTGCAGGACACCTGCGGTGTGCGCGGCCCGCAGCGCGGCGAGCACCGCAAGCCCGATCTGGGCGGTGCGGGTGGGGTTGAGCGGACCCTCGGCGTTGATGATCTGCTGCACCGACCGGGATGCCACGTACTCCATCACGATCCACGGGTTCTCGCCGTCGTGCACCACGTCGTACAGCCGGACGACGTTGGGGTGGTTGAGCCGTGCGGCGGTGCGCGCCTCGCGGAGCGTGCGCAGCCGTAGCTCCGCCCGCTCGGCCTCGGCCAGCCAGGCCGGCGGCACGACCTCCTTCACCGCCACGTCCCGGTGCAGCATCTCGTCGCGGGCCAGCCACACCCGGCCCATCCCGCCGGTGCCGACCAGGTCGAGCAGCCGGTACCGACCCGCGATCAGCAACTGCTGCACGGTCGCTCCCCCTCGGTCACCCTGCGTTACACGATAGCCACCGTCGCCGATTTTCTCATCCGCTGAGCGGCCTCGATCCACGCCGGACGGGGGGCCGGGCACGGCCATACGGCGCAGGTCAGCGGGGTGGTCGGAAACTGTTTCGCAGAATGGCCCAGTCCCCGTCCGCGGTGTTCCAGTCGCGGTCGTCGGTGATCCAACCCAAAGTCCAGAGCGACTCACCCACAATCTGTTGCCGGGCGTGGATCCGCGGACCGTCCGGGGCGTCCCACCGACACTCCCACTCCGCGCCGGTGTCGCCGGGGGCGAGCCGGATCTCGTCGTAGCCGGGCAGCGCGCCGGCCCGAGCGGCCTCGTCGCGGGCCGCCCGTAATCGGGTCATCGGGTCGGCCGCGCCGCCCTCGGCGACGCTCAACGCCCGGCCGGTTGCCGGGTCCTGGAAGCAGGCCACCGTGCCCTCCCGGGAGTAGTACCAGGTCGCCGGGACGGAGACCCGGAAGCCGGTGGTGTCGGCATGCCACACCCACCCCGTTGGCGGCCGGAACCGCTCGCCCGCGGCGGGTGACCCGACCGTGACCGGCGCGCCGACGACGTCGGGGCGGACGCAGGGGAACGGCGGCGGGGGCACGTCGCGGCCACCGGGCGGCGGCCGACCCGGACCGCCGCGGTGCGGGCCGCCCCGGTCGTCGCCGTACTCCCCGTCCGGCCCTCGGCCGTCGTCCACCTGTCCCGTGGTCGGGGTGGTGGTCGGCCCGGCGGTGCCGGTCGGGGCGTCGCCGGCCACGGCCAGCGCGGTGCCCACCCCGGCGGCGGCCGCCACGAGCAGTGCCGTGACGACCAGCGCGGCCCGCCGGGCCGCTGGCCGGCGGGCCGCTCGCCCCGTCGTGCCGGTGGCGGCGTCCGGCGGGTACCGGACGTCCGGCTCGTCGCTCGGGCGATCATCGAGAGGAGCGTCTCCGGGTGGGTCGACGCCGGAGCCGATCGGGTCGGGCACGGGCTGCGGGGCGGTGGAGTGGGTCACCTCCCCGGAAGTGGACGAGATGCCGGTCGGGCCTGCGGCGGCGCTGAGCAGCCGGCGGGCCTCGTCGTGGTCGAGACGGTCGTGCGGGTCGCGGCGTAGCAGCCCGTCGAGTACCGGCGCGAGCGGACCGGCGTGCGGGGCCGGGTCCGGTGGACCGGCCGCCAGCGCGCTGAGGGTGGCCATCGCGTTGCTGCGGGCGTACGGGGAGCGGCCCTCCACGGCGGCGTGCAGGGTGGCGCCCAGCGACCACAGGTCGGCGGCCACCGTGGACACTCCCTCCGCGGCCCGCTCCGGCGCGACGTACTGCGGGGAGCCGAGCACCATCCCGGGGCGGGTCATCGCGCCGTCCCCGCCGTCGAAGGTGGCCAGTCCGAAGTCGGTGAGCATCACCCGGCCGTCGTGGGCGACCAGCACGTTCTGCGGCTTGATGTCGCGGTGCAGCACCCCGGCCGTGTGCGCGGCCTCCAGGGCGTCGAGCAGGGCCAGGCCGATCCGGGCGGCGCGGGCCGGCTCCAGGGGCCCTTCGGCGTCGAGGACGTCCTGCAGGGTGCGCGACGGGACGTACTCCATCACGATCCACGGACTGCCCTCGACCTGGACGACGTCGTAGAGCCGGACCACGGCGGGGTGGTTGAGCCGGGCCGCGGTGCGCGCCTCGCGCAGGGTGCGCGAGCGCAGCTCGGCCCGCTCGTGGTCGGCCAGCCAGTTCGGCGGTACGACCTCCTTGACCGCGACCTCGCGGTGCAGCATCTCGTCGCGGGCCCGCCAAACCCGACCCATGCCGCCGCGGCCCACCAGGTCGAGCAGCCGGTACCGACCGGCGATCAGCACCTGCGCACGCTCCTCCTCGGCCGCTGTCCGGTGTACACCCTAACCAGCGGATCGGAAGGTACCTATAGGTCGTCCGACGAATCTCAGCAGGCGGCGTGGTCGGCGGCGGCGAGCAGATTGCCCTCCGGAATGGCGATCCGGTGCCGTCCGCCGGCCAGTCGGGCGGCGGCCCGGCGAGCCTGGAGCGGGCCGTGTTCGCGGCGGGCGGTGGCGTAGCTGGCGGCGGTGCGGGCCGCGATGGTGGCCCATCCGTAGCGTTCGCCGACCATGGTCCGGGCCCGTCGGGCGACCCGCCGGGCGAAGACCTCGTCGCCGAGCAGTCGGTCGACCGCGCCCGCGAGGGCGACCGGGTCGCTGTGCGGGAACGTCACGCCGGTGACGCCGGGCTCGACGATCTCGGCGAGGCCGCCGGTACGGGCTACCGCGAGGGGCGCTCCGGCCGCCGCGGCCTCCAGGGCCACCATGCCGAACGGCTCGTAGAGGCTGGGGACCACCGTCGCGTCGGTGGCGCCGAGCACCGCCGGCAGTTGGGTGGCGTCGAGGAAGCCGGTGAAGCGGACGGTCGAGCCGAGCGCCAGGCGACGGGCTTCGGCCTCCAACTCGGGGCGGTACGGGCCGTCGCCGGCGATCACCACGCGCAGCCCGGGGTGCCGCTCGCGCAGTCGGGGCACCGCGTGCACGAGGTGCTGGACGCCCTTCTCGTAGACCAGCCGGCCGGCGTACCCGACCAGCGGACCGTCCGCGGCGAACCGGGCGCGGGCCGACGCGACCGCGCGTGGTCGGGCCCGCCACGCCCGGTCGTCGACCCCGTTGGGGACCACGTCGACCAGCCCGCCCGGTACGTCGAACAGCGAGCTGACCTGGTCGCGCATGTAACCCGAACAGGTGATCACGCGGGTGGAGGCCCCGCTGAGCCAGTGTTCGACGCCGTGGATGGTGCGGTTCATCTCCTCGGGCAGCCAGCCCTGGTGTCGCCCGGCCTCGGTGGCGTGCATGGTCGTGACCAGCGGCAGGTCGAGATGTTCGGACAGCGTCACGGCGGTGTGGGCGACGAGCCAGTCGTGGGCGTGGATGACGTCGTAGGCGCCGGCCTGGGTGGCGCGCAGGGCGGTGCGGGTGAGGGTGTGGTTGAACGCCATGGTCCACGCCAGCAGGGAGCCGGTGGCCAGGGGGAAGGCGACGGGGTCTTCGGGGGCGCGCAGGATGCGGACGCCGTCGGCGTACTCCTCCAGGGGTGCGCCCTCGGCGTGGCGGGTGACGACGGTGACCTCGTGCCCGGCGGCGGCCAGGGCCACGGACAGGGCGTGGACGTGGCGGCCGAGGCCGCCGACGAGCACCGGCGGGTACTCCCACGACAGCATCAGCACCCGTAGCTGGCGGGCGGGGTTGATGTCGATCACGTGGGCATCGGGTGACATGCGGCCCCCTTTGAGTTGTCCCCGGGCGCGCGCCGACCGACACCGGAGTCGATGTCGCCGTCGCGTCTGGATCGGGGCCAATCCTGCCGGCGCCGAGATAACCAGCGGAGACACCGCCGTTGCGGTCATGTAAAGCGCTACTGGCCTTTTCGGCGCACCCGCAGCAACTCGGCCACCGACCACGCCTGGAACGGGCAGCCGGTCGCGGAGTGCGGCGCGACACCGTCGGCCGTCTCACTTACCGATCCTAGCCCATATTCGGTCAGATGGGACTCAATGCCAATCAATGCGTCATCGACTGGCATCTTGCCCCGACGAGTGGCGTCCACGTACGGGCCGAGCAGCCACGGCCACACCGTGCCCTGGTGGTAGCCGCCGTCCCGCTCGGCCGGGCCGCCCCGGTGGCGACCCACGAACTCGGCCGCATCCTCCGCGAGGCTGCGCGGCCCGAGCGGGGTGAGCAGCCCGTTCGCGACCCGGCGCAGCGTCGCCTCGTCCGGCTCCAGCGGCGCGAACGGCAACGACCAGGCCAGCAACTGGTTGGGCCGCAGCGCGTCGTCGTCGTGCAGGGCGGCCCCACCCAGCGGGTACGCCGGCGCGGGCGCGTCCAGCACGTCGTGCAGCCACCCGGTCGGGGCGGGGAACCGCTCCCGGAACGAGGTGGTGGCCCGCCCGTGTAGTCGCCACAGCTCGCCCGCGTCCTGCCCGGCCAGCTCGGTCAACTCGGCGAGCCCGGCCAGCCCGTTGATCCACAACGCGTTGACCTCGACGGGCTTGCCCGTGCGCGGGGTGACCGGCACGCCGTAGACCCGGGCGTCCATCCAGGTCAGGGCGGTGCCCGGGGCGCCCTGGGTGAGCAGCCCGTCGGCCGGGTCGACGGCGATCCCGTACCGGGTGCCGGCGACGTGCGCGTCGATGACCCCGCGCAGCGCGGGCAGCAGCTCGTCGCCGAGATCGGTGTCGCCGGTGACCGTCACGTGCCGGCTCACCGCGTGCAGGAACCAGAGGGTGCCGTCGACGGTGTTGTACTCCACCCGGCCGGTGTCGGCCGTGTTGGCGAGCATCCCCTCGGAGAGGGTCGCCGCGTACGCCCGCAGCAGCTCCCGCCCCTCGGCGGCCCGACCCGTGCAGAGGAACAGCCCCTCGTACGAGATCATCGTGTCCCGCGACCAGGCCCCGAACCAGGGATAGCCGGCCACCACGTCGACCGCCGCCTGCCGGGTACGGACCACGAACGCGTCGGCGGCCAGCGCCAGCGTCGCGTCCACGTCGTCGGCCGGCTTCGCCGTCGCCACCACCTGCCGGTTGCGTCGCCGGGCCGTCGCCACGATCTCGACGGCTGGCGGCGGCTCCTCGTCCAGCGGAGCGGCCCAGGCCCGCACCGACACCGTGTCACCGGGGCGTTCCAGATCGCCGGCGAAGCGGCCCGCGTACCAGACGTCCTCGTCCGGGTGCAGGCCCCGGTTGGCCTCCTCGCGGTGGTGCACGCCCAGCCACCACTGCCCCTCCGGCGTCCAGCCGGGTCCGGCCAGCCGATATGCGCCCTCGACCACCGCGCCGTCGGCCACCGCCTCGACCTGCGGCGTCGGCCCGTCAGCCCGCCGCTCGCCGTGCGCGTCGCGCCAGGTGCAGGCGGCGGACAGCTCCAGCCGTACCGGACCGCCGGCGACCAGCCGGTGCACCACGGCCACGCAGGAGCGGCCGGGCAGCATGGCCAGCTCGCGTTCGATGACGACCGCGCCGATCCGCCACCGCCAGCGGGGCAGCCCGTCGACCAGCTCGAAGCGCTCCAGCAGCTCGAATCCGCGCGGGTCGACGTCGCCGGAGGACCACTCGTGCGCGCCGAGGCGTACCCGCGCCCCGGACGGCAGGGTGACGGCCGGGTCGAGGCTGACCAGTCCCACCTGGCGGGACGCCGGCGTATCGCCCGGCACCACCAGAAGGCCGTGGTAGCGACGGGTCCGCAACCCGCCGACGGTGCCCATCGCGTACCCGCCGAGGCCGTCGGGCACCAGCCACTCCCGGCTGGACGCGCTGGTCAGGTCGCCGCAGACCTGCGGTCCGAAAATAATGTCGATCAACTTTCCTCCACCGCCGTCGAGGTGTAACACGCCACGGCGAGAATGGCCGCTGTGGTGAAGTACCGCGGCGACGTCAAAGATGTGCACGTGATCACTGACGGATCGTCCTCCGACGCCTCGCCACCCGACGCTGAGCGGCTTCGGCTCGCCCAGGCCGACTCGGGGGAGCAGGACTGGCGTGCATGGGGTCCCTATCTGTCCGAACGGGCGTGGGGGACGGTACGGGAGGACTACAGCGAGCACGGTACGGCGTGGGACTACTTCCCACACGACCATGCGCGGTCCAGAGCCTACCGGTGGAATGAAGACGGCATGGCCGGCGTCTGCGACGACCGACAGACGTTCGCGTTCGCCCTGGCGCTCTGGAACGGCAAGGACCCGATCCTCAAGGAGCGGATGTTCGGCCTCGGTGGTGACAGCGGCAACCATGGGGAGGACGCCAAGGAGTACTGGTGGTACCTCGACAGCACCCCGACGCACTCCTGGATGCGCTGGCGCTACCACTACCCGCAGGCCGCCTTCCCGTACGACGAACTCGTCGCGGTGAACGCGCTGCGCGGCCGGGACGACACCGAGTACGAGCTGGTGGACACCGGGATCTTCGACGACGACCGGTACTGGGCGGTGACCGTCGACTACGCCAAGGCGTCCCCGACCGACCTGTGCATGGTGATCACCGTCGCCAACCGGGGCGACGCGGCGTCGACCCTGCACGTGCTGCCCACCCTGTGGTTCCGCAACACCTGGGCCTGGGGGCTGCCCGGCGGCGACCGGATTCCCCGGCTGACCGGGGAGGGCACCCGGCTGGTCGGCGAGCACCGGGTGCTCGGGCAACTGCTGCTCGAAGGCGACGGTGGCCCGGTGCCGCTGCTCTGCGACAACGACACCAACGCCGAGCGGCTCTGGGGCCTGGCGGGTCGCTCGCCGTACCCGAAGGACGGCATCAACGACCACGTCGTCAACGGCGCGCCCACCGTCAACCCGGCCCGCGAGGGCACCAAGGGCGCGCTGCACTACGTGCTCGACGTGCCGGCCGGCGGTCAGCGCCAGATCCGGCTGCGGCTGACCCGTACCGCGTCGCCTCCGGCCGCCGCCCCGCCGCCCCCGGCCGACCTGCGCGACGGCTTCGAGTCGGTGGTGTGGGCCCGGCGGGCCGAGGCGAACCGCTTCTTCGCCAACGTGATCCCAGAGGCCGCCACCGCCGACGAGGCGCTCGTCGCCCGGCAGGCCATCGCGGGACTGATGTGGGGCAAGCAGTTCTACCACTTCGACGTCAAACGCTGGCTGGACGGCGACCCCGGGTCGACACCGCCGGCCGGGCGTCGGCACGGGCGCAACAGCGCCTGGTGGCACATGACCAGCTTCGACGTGATCTCCATGCCCGACCCCTGGGAGTACCCCTGGTATGCGGCCTGGGACCTGGCCTTCCACTGCGTGAGCATCGCCCGGGTCGACCCCGGCTTCGCCAAGGAGCAGATCCTGCTCCTGCTACGCGAGTGGTACCTGCACCCCAACGGGCAGATCCCGGCGTACGAGTGGGCGTTCGGCGACGTGAACCCGCCGGTGCACGCCTGGGCGGCGCTCAAGGTGTTCGAGATCGACGGCGGTAAGGACTTCGAGTTCCTGGGCCGGGTGATGCACAAGCTGCTGCTCAACTTCACCTGGTGGGTCAACCGCAAGGACACCGGCGGCAACAACGTCTTCGAGGGCGGCTTCCTCGGGCTGGACAACGTCGGACCGTTCGACCGCTCGGCGGCGCTGCCGGTGGCCGGCGTGCTGGAGCAGTCCGACGGCACCGGCTGGATGGCCATGTACGCGCTCAACCTGCTCGACATGGCCATCGTGCTGGCCGAACACGACCGGACCTGGGTGGACACGGCCACCAAGTTCTTCGAGCACTTCCTCTACATCGCCGCCGCCGCGTACGAGCAGGGGCTGTGGGACGACGAGGACGCGTTCTTCTACGACGTGCTGCGGCTCGCCGACGGCACGAAGGTGCCGCTGAAGGTCCGCTCGGTGGTCGGGCTGCTGCCGCTGGCCGCCACCACCCGCCTCACCGCCAAGACCCTGCACCACCTGCCGGAGCTGGGCGCGCGGCTGCGCTGGTTCCTCACCAACCGCCCGGAGTACGCCGAGGTCATCGGCACCCGACGGATCGGCCCGGACGGCCGCCAGCAGCGGCTGCTGTCCATGGTCGGTCAGGAGCAGGTGGTCCGGCTGCTCGCCCGGATGCTCGACACCGACGAGTTCCTCTCCGACTTCGGCCTCCGTACGTTGTCCCGCGCACACCTGGACAAGCCGTTCTCAGTCAATCTCGGCGGGCAGGAGTTCTCCGTGGGCTACGAGCCGGCCGAGTCGACGAGCGGCCTGTTCGGCGGCAACTCGAACTGGCGCGGGCCGATCTGGATGCCGACGAATTTCCTGCTGATCAGCGCGCTGCGCGACTACGCCGCGTTCTTCGGGGACTACCTCCAGGTGGAGTATCCGACGCGCTCGGGGGTGAAGCTCTCGCTGGACGAGATCGCCGACGACCTGTCGAGGAGACTGATCTCGCTCTTCACCCAGGACGACTGGGGTCGCCGACCGATCTACGGCGCGGCGCGGCTGTTCCAGACCCACCCCGACTGGCGGGACCTGGTCGCCTTCCCCGAGTATTTCCACGGCGACAACGGCGCCGGACTGGGCGCTTGGCACCAGACCGGCTGGACGGCTCTGGTCGCCGACCTGATCCTCACCCTGCGCCGTTGATCCAGCCCGTGCCCGTGCCCGTGCCCGTGCCCGTGCCCACGCCCGTGCCCGCAAGATCCGCGCAACTTCGGTGATGCTGCTGCATCACGGCGGCCGGAAGCAGCAACTTCACCGAAAGTGTGCGGATCACGCGTGCGGGTGTGCGGTCAGTACCCGCGCCGGTGTTCAATGGCGCGTTATGGAGTGGACAGTGCCCATCGCCGTCGTGTTGTCGCTCGTGCTCGTGTTCCTGGTCGCTGGGGGTGGCCGTCGTTCCGACGCGGATCAGCTGGCTCGCCGGCTCGCCGTGGTCGAGCGCAAGCTGGATCTGATCATGGCGCACCTCGACATCCACGAGCCGGAGCTTGAGGCCCCCGGGGCGGTCCTGCAAGAGCTGCTCGCCGGCCGCAAGATCCAGGCCATCAAGGCATACCGGGAGGCGACCGGTGCCGGTTTGCGGGAGGCCAAGGACGCCGTCGAGTTGCTCGCCCGGCAGCGCGGCCTGGGCTGATTGTCAGCCCTGGTAGGCCGTCGCCGCTGACACCGACCCTTGCCGCGCTGCGCCGTGAGCGCCGCTGCGCCGTGAGCGCCGCTGCGCCGCAAGATCCGTGCAACCACGGTGATGGTGCTGTATCACGACGGCCTGAGCCAGCAACATCGCCGAATCTGTGCGGGTCTCGGGACGGGCGCGGCATGATCGTGCTCGATCCTTGTTGTAGTGGTGTCCTCGGCGCGGGAGGCCACTACATCCTGGATCAAGCACGATCATGCGGGTGCGGGGCACTGTGCCGAGCAGGCGTCGACCCGTCGGACTACTCGTAGCCGACGTAGATGATCAACTGCCCGTTCCGGGGTTCCGCCACCACGTAGACGGACCCGGGGTCGAGCAGCTTCGGCGGCAGGTCCTGCTGCTCGGACAGGCCCATCCGCTCGGCCAGCTCCTCCGCTGACTGGCCGGCCGGGGGCGCCACCGTAACCTGCCACGAGCACCCGCCGGAGGCGCACGTCTCGCTCTCGTCGACGACCGTCGCCCCGGCGGGCACGTCCGGGATCCGCCACTTCGGCGGCAGCGAGCCCTCGTCGCCGAACGCCCACAGCGACGCGAACCACAGGCCCCAACCGCAGGCCAGCAGGCCCACGACGCCGAGCCCGGCCAGGAGAAGGCGTCGAGGTGATGTCATCGCGCCAGGCTAGCGAGGCGGTGTGGAGATCCAGTGAACGTCAGCCGGTGAAGGGTTCGAGGCCGAGCCGACCCCAGGCCACGAAGGCGGCCAGGGCGAGGTACACCGCGTTCACCGCGACGAACCTCGCCTCGTCGTAGCGCAGGTGGGTGATCATCGCGCCGATCATCAGCACGATCCAGCAGATGGCGGTGACCGGCACCAGGACCGGTGCGATGTCGAGCACGGCCGGCAGGATCAGGCCGACGGCGGCCAGGAGTTCGAGCACCCCCAGGGTCTTGACGAAGCCGTCGCTGGCGTTCCCGGTCCACCCGCCGCCGCGGTGCGAGGCCAGCTTCTTGCGGGGTACGAAGATCTTGGTGATGCCGCCGGCCAGCGCCACCGTGGCCAGCAGTCCGGCCGCGATCCACAGCACGATGTTCATGGACGTTCCCTTCGGTCGGGGTCGACCAGGAGACACCGCCGGCCCGGTGGCTGTGACTCATCCCGGTGGGTGATGTGCCGCACAGGCCCGTGGTGTCACAGGAGACCGTCGACCGGTGTCGGATGGTGGTGAAGCGACGTCGAGGACAGGAGGCGCGGGTGGATTCCGCCGTGGACGCGTTCGTCACGCACCGGAACCTGCTCTTCACGGTGGCCTATGAGATGCTCGGCTCGGCGGCCGACGCTGAGGACGTACTCCAGGAGACCTGGCTGCGGTGGGCGGACGCCGACCACGCGGCGGTCCGGGACGAGCGCGCCTACCTGGTCCGGATCACCACCCGCCAGTCCCTCAACCGGCTGCGGACGATCGGTCGGCGCAGGGAGTCCTATGTCGGCTCCTGGCTGCCCGAGCCGCTGCTGACCACACCCGACGTCGCCGACGACGTCGAGCTGGCGGAGCACGTCTCGACGGCGATGCTGCTCGTGCTGGAGACGCTCGGCCCGACCGAACGGGCGGTGTTCGTCCTGCGGGAGGTGTTCGAGGTGGACTACGACGAGATCGCCGCGACCGTGCGGAAGAGCCCCGCCGCCGTTCGCCAGATCGCCCACCGGGCACGGGCGCACGTCGCCGCGCGTCGACCGCGCGGTGTGGTCTCCGCGACCGAGGCGCGGCGCGCGTTGGAGGCGTTCCAGCGGGCCGTCGATCTGGGCGACGTGCAGGGTCTGCTCGACATCCTGGCGCCCGACGTCGTCCTGCTGGGCGACGGCGGCGGCATCAAGCAGGCGGTACTGCGGCCTGTCGTCGGCGCGGACAAGGTGGCCCGTCTGCTGGCCTCCCGGCAGGTGGAGGTCGCCGGGCTGTCGCTGCACCCGGCCGAGGTCAACGGCTGTCCGGCGCTGATCGTCCGGTTCGACGGCGAACTCGACACCGTCCTGACGGTGCGTCTCGACGACGGAATCGTCACCGGGCTGTACGCCGTCCGCAATCCCGAGAAGCTGTCGCACATGCGCCAGGCCACGGCGCTGCGCCGGTGAACGACCACGCGGGTCAGAACGGTGGCCTGGCGGCTTCGCGGGGCCGGTCACGGGATCGTCGGGTGTCCACGGCGGCGACGCCGAGCAGCGCCAGTGCGGCGGCCGCGCCGACGGCGAGCGGACGCAGGGGGAGTGCCACCGGAACCAGCAGGGCGAGGGCCAGCAGGCCGGCTGTCCGGGACCGGGAGATCCGGTCGAACACCTGGTATTCCAGGGCCGCCCGTCCGGCGAGGAAGAGCGCCGGGCCGCCGAGGATGGCGATCAGCCAGGTCGGCGGGAGGTGGCCGAGCGGCTTGGTGATGTACAGCTCCATCCCCACGCCGGTCAGCACGATCCCGGCGATCATCGCCAGGTGCGCGAACGCCATCTGCGTGGCGAGCCGGGCGGCGTCACGGGAGCTGCCGATGGCGGCGTCCAGCGTCCCGCCGGCCAGGTGGAAGTAGATCCGCCACAGCAGGACCGTCGTCGCCAGCGCCAGCACGAAGGCGGCGGTCTGCGCGGCATGGAAGCTGCTGCCGCTGAACGCCAGTCCGATGACGAAGATGGCCTCGCCGAGCGCGATGAGCAGGAACTGCTGGTAGCGCTCGGCCAGGTGCTCGGCGGCGAGTCCCTGCATGCCGAGTCGCTGCGCGCCGAGTCCCGGGGTCGGCCACCCGAGGTACGACCCGGTGTAGTCCACCAGGACGGCGACAGCCCAGAGCCAACCGCGAACGTCGCCGTCGTTCACGAGCCCACCGACGATCCAGAACGGCGCGTGCAGGCTGAGCCAGAACACGATCCGGACGGACTGGTGTGGGTCGGGGCCACCGTGGCCGGCGATGTGGAAGTACCCCACCCGTGCGACCTGGAGTGCCACGAGCGTGATGGCGAAGAGCGAGGCCCGCGCGCCGAATCCGTCGGGTACGGCGACGGCCATCGTCATCGCGCCCGCCATCGTGATGACGATGACGGTCTGGACGATCATCGCCTCCGGGTCGAGCCAACTGGTCGACCAGACCGTCAGTGTCCAGACGCTCCACAGCGCCAGGAAGAGCAGCAGTGCCTGACCGAGGCCCGCGAGAGTGCCGCGCCCACCCCCGGTGAAGTCGTCGATCAGCCGCAGGGAGATCCGGGTGAGGGCGAAGACGAAGACGAGGTCGAGGAACAGCTCCAGGAAGGTGGCCCGCTCGCGGGCGCCCGCGCCCCGCACCAACCCCCCGCCGGGCATCTTGCTCATCCGCCGACCGCCTCGGCGGGCGGACGCCGTCGAACGACCACGTGCCCTCCCGTCGCGGTGACCTGATCACCTAACGACGCACCACCGGGTGGGGCAGCGAACGGCCCCGGAGCAGGCGATCAGTCACCAATCCGTCACGAGACAGATGCGAACAGTGCTGGTCGTTACGCTCGGCCGGTGTCCGTACCCGCCGAGGAGGCCACCGAGCAGGACCGGCGACTCCTCATCGTCACCGCTGCCCGCGAGTTGGCCGAGGCCGAGGGCTGGCTGGGCCTGAGCGCCCGTCGGGTAGCCGAACGGGCCAACACGGACGTCGGCGACCTCTACCGGCACTTCGCGGACCAGGAGGCGGTGCTGGCCGCCGTCGCGGTGCACGGCTTCGCTGACCTGGCCGCCGCGCTGACCGCGGCGCACGCGGACAACCCGTACCCCGAACGGGCGTGGGCGGTGATGGCGGGCGCGTACCTCGACTTCGCGTACGCCAATCCTGCTGTCTACGACGCCATGCTCGCCCTGACGCCGGACCTCGCCCTCGGCGCGGCCGGGGTGCCGGCGGCGCCACGGGCCGTCTTTGCCGCGCTGCGGGCGGCCCTGCTCCCGCTGGCCCAGGGCCGTGACCCGGACACCCTCGCCGAGCTGGGCTGGAGCCTGCTGCACGGCGTCGTCATGCTCACCCGTGGGGGTCGCCTGCGCCCCGAGGCGCAGGAGGAGCGGGAAGCGATGATCGCGGAAGGCCTGCTGAGATGGCCCTGATCGCCCGCCGCGCCGTCTCAGTTGAGGGGCTCGCGCTTGAACGGGCCCTTGTCGACGAACCGGAACGTGGTGGGTGGCGGGGCGTCGCCGCGCTCCTTGAGGACCAGACCGTTGCCGGGCGCGTGTTGCAGCGTCCGGGACTCGCTGCCGATCACGTACGTCCCGTCGCCCTGGGCAATGATGGTGAACCGCTGGATGGGGTCGTCAGCGTCGCAGGTGGAGGCCTGGATGGTCAGCTCCGGCTCGATGTCCAGGCCGTTCACCTGCCAACACGACGGGTCGTCGTTGGCGGGATGACCGTCGGCGGTGCCGTACGCCTTGATCACGTACCGGTCATCTCCGATCGGGACCGGAACGAACAGGACTCGACCGCCGGTGTCGCCGCCCTCCACCAGGCTGCCGCTGAGTTCCAGTTCGCTCCCGGACCCCCGCACCCGCACCATGCTGATCTCCCGCTTGCCGGACAGGAGCGGATCGGCCGGGGCCGCCGGGCTCGACGGTGCCGGGCTCGACGGTGCCGGGCTCGACGGTGCCGCAGCGGACGGGGTCGGCGTCCCCGCTGCGGCACCTGGCACCCGGTCGTCTCCGTCGCCGCACCCCAGCAGTGTCCCGACGCAGGCCAGCATCGCGGCGCCCGCCCACCATCTCACCGTGATCATGCCGTGCTCCTGAAGCTTCTGGCCCGAGCCGGTCGGCCGGGGACTGCCCGATGGGACGCCGCGTCGCACGATCACGTCGACATCCCTCACGACCGTCGGCGGTGCGCGAATTCCACCGGCGGACGCACCCTCGGGCGCGGGACGACGCCGTCGTGATCACGCGCCTATCCTGATCGCTCAGTTCGGCCGTGAGGAACATGAGGAGGGTACGGGATGGCCGCCAGCGAAACGTCTCGACGGCAGGCGCAGGTGCTGATCTTCGACGCGGACGACACACTGTGGGAGAACAACGTCGTCTTCGAGCGGGTGATCGACGACTTCCTGGCCTGGCTCGATCACCCCACCCTGGACCGCGTGGAGATCCGGACGATCCTCGACGACATCGAACGCGCCAACACGGTGGCCCACGGGTACGGCAGCAAGGTCTTCCTGCGCAGCCTGGGCGACTGTCTGGAGCGGCTGCGCGAGCGGCCGGCCACCGACGCCGAGCGCAAGGAGATCGACCGGCTCGCGTTGGCGCTGGTGGAGCACCGGGTGGAGCTGATGCCCGGCGTGGCCGACGCGCTCGACGAGTTGGCCGGTCGGCACGAGCTGCTGGTGCTGACCAAGGGGGAGCAGGCCGAGCAGCAGCGCAAGCTGGACGCCTGCGGCCTGCTGCACCACTTCGGGGCCGCGCACATCGTGGCCGAGAAGGACGTCGACACGTACCGGTGGCTGGTCCGCGAGCACGGGTTCGAGCCGGCCCAGGCGTGGATGATCGGCAACTCCCCGAAGTCGGACATCCTGCCGGCCCGGGCGGCCGGGCTGAACGCGGTGTTCATTCCGAACGAGAACACCTGGGTGTTGGAGAACGACGAGTTGGACCCGACCGACACCGGCGTGCTGCGGCTCGCGGCCTTCCGGGACTTGCTGGACCACTTCTGACCGTCGAATCCGAACAGCGTCGCCGATCATGGTCGCGTTACGCGGACGTGCCGCTTTTCGCCCTTGAGATCAGTCACGTCGCGGCGGGCCCGGCAGCGCTTGTCCGGCCCGGCGCGATCCGCCTAGCCTGAGCCGGCGTTCGCGGCCTTTCGGGGTGTGCCGGGGGCGCACCGGCGTCCGACAGGTGGGCACCGTGGAGCTGAGTGCAGGGCGGCCGGGCCTCCCCACCGAGCCGCGTGGCGTCGTGCCACGCCCACGCGCGTGGTGAATGCCGGAGCTGCCGCTCCCCCGTCGGACGGCCGGGGGTCAGGGCCGGGTAGTTGCGGACCCGGTCCTGACCCGGCCAGTCCTTGTGAGACAGAACCTAGGCGCGGTGCCGGCCGTCGCCGGTGTGGCGGGCGTCCGCCTCGTCCGAGCCGCCGCGGACGATCGAGATCGCCACGCGGCAGAACTCGTCCATGTCCGGGTTGAAGCCGGCCGCGATGTCGGGGTGCAACCCGGAGCGGGTCTCGTCCAACAGCCGCTGGCACACCTGCTCGACCGGCTCGCCCGCGTAGCTGGCGCGGATCCGGTCGGTGGCCGCCTGGAGAGCCGAGGTCAGCTGGTCCTCCAGCGGGCCACGCAGCTTCTGCTGCACAGGATCGAGCCCGCGCGGGTCGAGCGTGACATGTGGCTCCGACATCGGTGCTCCCTTCGTCGGCGTCCGCGATACCCCACCGCGGCCGTCGGTCAAACTCCGGTCGGTACGGCGGCGACCCGCACCTGGTAGGAGAAGTCTTCCGCCGGTTCCTCGTGGTACGACAACCGGCGGATCTGCCGGTCGTCGTCGTAGAGGGCGACGTCCACCAGGACGCCGAGATGCGCCAGGCCGATGGTGGCGACGCGCTTCTTGTCCTGGAGCACGGCGCAGACGCCGCCGAGCAGGGTGCTGGCGTCGGACGTACGGTGCCCGGGCGGGCACCGCAGAACCACGTCCACCTCGATCGGCCCGGGCAACGGCGTCCAGCCGGTGCGCTGGGCCGCGCCCAGGGCGGCCTGGAGCAGGGTGCGGACCCTCGTCGCCTGCCGGTGCCCGGCGGCGAAGATGGACAACGCTTCGGTCTTGACCGGTGGCAGGCCGCTCACCTCGAACGTCAGGGCGAGAGCGCGGGTGTCCTGCACGGCGGCACCTCCCTCGTTGGGGACGATCCTGCCGAACCGGTGCAGTGGCGGAGGGGCGTTCCCGCGATAACCAACCGATCGGGCAGGCTGGGTCGGCCGGAGGCGTGTCGACGGCGGCGGCGAACGCGCTGGCTGCGGCGCTGGGAAAGACGCTAGTGCACCGCGCCCGCGCTCGGTAGTCGGTCGTTCACCCGGTGGTCGACGGCGAAAAGGCGCAGAACTCGTTGCCCTCCGGGTCGGCCAGCACCCACCAGCGCGCCCGGTCGACCGGCTCACGCAGCAGCGTCGCACCCGCGTCGAGCAGCGCGGTCGGCTCCGGGGCCGTCATTTCGACGTCCCAGTGCATCCGGTTTTTCACGGTCTTGGGCTCGTCGACCCCGTCGAACACCCACGCCTGCCACGGGAAACCGGCGGCGTCGTGCAGCGACGTGGTGTTCGGCCCGGCCCCGGTCGTGCCGCCCAGCAGGCCGGCCCACCACGCCGCCTGCGCCGCCGGGTCGACGGCGGCCACCACCAACTCGACCGGGCCCGGCCGGGCCTCGCCGCCGGCCGGGAGCACGCAGAACTGGTTGCCCTCCGGGTCGGCCAGCACCCACCGCTCGACGTCGCCGTCCGGCTCGCGCACCGACCGCGCGCCGGCCGCGAGCAGCGCCGCCGTGTCCGCGTCGGCCAACCGCAGATCCAGGTGTACGCGGGTACGGCCGACCCGGGGCTCGGGCACCCGGTTCACCCAGATCGACTCGGCGGCCGACCGCGCCGAACGAGGGTCGATCCTGGTGTCGCCGTCACCCGCGTCGGCGACGTCGGCGTCGAGCACCCGCGCCCAGAAGCCGCCCAGGGCGAGCGCGTCGGCGGCGTCCAGACAGAGGTCCTTGAAACGAGCGATCATCGTCCCAGCATGCCCGCTCCGGGCACGCCCGTGGGGGACGCCGCGTGACGGATCCAGCGCCACTCGCCCCCCCGATCACCGCTCGGCCCCCCGGGTCCCCGCACTGCGCCCGGTCGCCGCTCGGCCCCCCGGGTCCCCGCACTGCGCCCGGTCGCCGCTCGGCCCCCCGGGTCCCCGCGCTGCGCCCGGTCGCCGCTCGGCCCTCCGGGTTCCTGCACTGCGCCCGGTTGCCGCTCGGCGCCCCGGTCGCCGCCCTGCGCCCGGTCGATCAAGGAGTTGTGGTGGGCGACAAAACTACCCACGCCACCCAAGACGGGCACCACAACTCCATGATCGACGGGGCCTGGCCGCGATCTTGCACTTTCTGTGCCGGCATAGGCGGCATTCCAGGCTTTTCGACGACCGAAACTGCAAGATCGACGCGGGCGGCCGTTCGGCCGTTCCGGGGGCGGGCGGGCGGGCGGGGCGGGGGCGGAGTGCCGGGGGCGGGGGCGGGGAGGTCTGCGTGTGGGGTGCGGTCAGTGCTGCTTGGCGTAGGCGACGAAGGTTTTCCAGGCCGTCGGGGTTACGTGCAGGGTGCCGCCGTCGCGGTCCTTGGTGTCGCGCACCAGCACGACGTGCGGCAGGTTGTCGGCGACCTCGACGCAGGAGCCGCCGTTACCGCCGGACCGGGTCGACTTGCGCCACCGTGGGGTCAGGGTGTCCATGACTTCGCCACTTCCTTGATCAGCTCGATTGACGGCCGGCGGGGGAGCGCCTCGTTGCGGACGATCTCCCACGTCTTCGCCAGCTTAGCGACGTCGGTCGACGCGTCGACGAACTGCGCGATGAGCTGGTTGTCGGCGTGCGCCACCCGTTCGCCGTCGGGCATCTCGGCGATGATGAACTGTCCGGCCAAGCCCAGGTACATGCCAGCATCCACCGGCACGACACGCACCTGGATGTGCTCCTGGGTGGCCAGCTCCACCAGGTGCTCGCACTGCTCGACCATGAGGCCCGGTTGGTCGAGCACCGGCCGGCGGAGCACCGCCTCGTCCAGCACGGCGATGAGCTGCGGCGGACGCGGGCGGCGCAGGATCGCCTGCCGTTCCAGCCGGGACGCGACGATCCGGTCGACGTCCTCGGCGTCGAACCGCCCGCCGGCCAGCGTGGCGCGGGCGTACCGCTCGGTCTGCAACAGGCCGGGCACGTACGCCAACTCGAACCAGCGCAGCGTGGTCGCCTCCCGCTCGAACTCGATCCATTCGCGCAGCCAGGCCGGCTCGGCGTCGAGCCGGCCCAACCGTTCCAGCATCCGCTGGAAGCGCTCGCCCGTCCGGTGGTGGTTGTCGATGGCCCGCATGTACTCCTTCGTGGGCGGTCGCCCGCCCGTCTCCACGGAGCTGACGTGCGAGCCCGAGTAGCCGATTCCCCGGCCGAAGTCGTCCTGGCTGAGCCCTGTCTCCGCCCGCAGCAGGCGCAGTTCCTCCAGCACGTAGTCCGTCACTGTCCCCATTGACTCCCCCATCTCTGCCCAACCCGAAGCCGCGTGTCCCTCGTGGCTGCTCGACCGGACCGCTGAGCTGCGCGGATGCCGCGAGCACGGATCGACCGTAGTTGACTCCTCGCAGACTGTCACCAATGGCGGGTTCGCTGGTGGCCGCAATGGCGGTGGCGGGCTCTGCCCGGGGTCGCTCCCGTTTCCCCCTTGCGGGAGCGACCCCCTTCCCCTGCACGAGGAGGTCGATGTGCTCAGCCCGAGAGACCACGACGAAGCGCGGTGGTGGTGATGGTGGTCCGTCCGCCCGTTCCGCATGTCGCCATGCGTCCGCTCTGGCGGTGCCGCAACTGCGGCCGGGAGTGGCCCTGCCAGCCGGCCAAGCTCGCCCTGCTCACGGAGTACCGGACCAACCGCACCGGACTGCTGATCTACCTCGGCACCCTGATGAACGAGGCGACCCAGCAGCTCACCCAACTCCACCCCGACCACCCGCCCGCCCGGATGACCGAGCGCTTCCTCTCCTGGGCGCGGGCCCGGGGCTGAGGGCTGCCCCACCCCGCCCGCTCCCGATGATCAAGAGATTTGCGTCAGGAAAGACGCCTTTCCTGACGCAAACCTCTTGATCAACAGGGCTGAGAGGGGGTGGGGGTGGGGGTGGGGGTGGGGGTGGGGTGGGGGTTGGGGGTTTGGGTGGGGTGGGAGCCTGTCGTGTTGCCGGCAGGTTTCGCGGCGTGGGGAGTGGGGCAGTGTAGCCGCACGGAGTACCCGAGCGGGGCGTTTTTGCAGCTCCTGGGCTCGGAGACAGCTCACCGTGCGCCGGGGCACGGATGCCCTCCCCGGTCCGTTGTGCACGAGAGGGGGAAGGCGATGACGGACCCCGAAACGGCCCGACACCGACACCGACGCCGGCCGGTTGCCCGGGTCGGGGCGGCTGCCGCCGCGCTGGCGCTGGTCGCGCCGCTCGCCGCGTGTGGCGCAGCCGACGACGGTGGCCCACCGACGCTCAACCTGTACTACCCGCCCGAGCAGAACCTGCAGAAGGTCGTCGACGACTGCAACACGCAGGCCCAGGGGCGGTACAAGATTGCCTACCGGGTGCTGCCCCGACAGGCCGACGACCAGCGGGTACAGATGGTGCGCCGGCTCGCCGCCGAGGACACCGGCATGGACATCCTCGGACTGGACGTCACCTGGACCCAGGAGTTCGCCAGCGCCGACTGGATCCGCGAGTGGACCGGCCAGGACAAGGCCGAGGTCGAGCAGGGCACCCTGGCCGGGCCGCTGGCGACCGCCCGGTACGAGGACAAGCTCTACGCCGCACCGAAGAACACCAACGTGCAGTTGCTCTGGTACCGCAAGGACCTGGTGCCGCAGCCACCGACCACCTGGGACCAGATGATCACCGCTGCCCGGCAGCTCAAGGAACAGGGCAAGCCGTACCAGGTGCTCACCATGGGCGCGCAGTACGAGGGTCTGGTCGTCCTCTACAACACCCTGGCCGAGAGCGCGGGCGGCAAGGTCCTCTCCGACGACGGCAAGAAGGCCGTGATGGACGACGGCACGGTCCGGGCGCTGGAGCAGTTGCAGAAGTTCGCCACGTCGGGCGTCACCTCGCCGTCGTTCAGCAACGCCACCGAGGACCCGGTCCGGCTGGAGTTCCAGTCCGGGTCGGGCGCGTTCCAGGTGAACTGGCCGTTCGTCTACCCGGCCCTTCAGGAGGCCAACCCGGAGCTGGCCAAGCAGGTCGGCTGGGCCCGCGTGCCGGGCGTCGACGAGGGCACCCCCAGCAAGGTCACCATCGGCGGGGTGAACCTGGCCGTCAGCTCGTACTCGAAGCACCCGGAGCTGTCGTTCGAGGCCGCGCGGTGCCTGCGCAGCGCGGAGCACCAGAAGTTCTCCGCGATCAACGACGGCGTGCCGCCGACCATCGAGGCCGTCTTCGACGAGCCGGAGATGGCCGAGGCGTACCCGATGAAGGACACCATCCTGGAAGAGCTGAAGGACCCGGCGACCCGCCCCCTGACCCCCGCCTACCAGAGCATCTCCACCGTCATGTCGGCGATCCTGTCGCCGCCGTCCGGGATCCGCCCGCAGCAGACCGCCGACGAGCTGCGCGACGCCATCGCCGACGCCCTGGAATCGAAGGGGGTGCTGCCATGACCCGGCCCGCCACCACTGAGTCGACCGAGGCGACCGAGGTGACCGACGGCCAGCGCGCCGCCGTACCCACCCAGCGCGGAGGTCGCCGCAAGCCGCCGCTGAGCGAGAACAAGAAGGCCGAACGCCGGCTCGGTTGGCTGCTCTGCGCGCCCGCCGCGCTGGTCATGGTGCTGGTGACCGCGTACCCGATCATCTATTCGTTCTGGCTGTCGTTGCAGCGCTACGACCTGCGCTTTCCCGACCAGCGCGAGTTCGTCGGGTTGGAGAACTACGTCACCGTGCTCAGCAACGAGTTCTGGTGGACGGCGTTCGGGGTGACCGCGCTGATCACGGTGGTCACCGTGGCCGTCGAGCTGGTGCTCGGCATGGGGTTGGCGCTGATCATGCACCGTACGCTCGTCGGGCGGGGCATCGTCCGTACCGCGGCGCTCATCCCGTACGGCATCGTCACGGTCGTCGCCGCCTTCTCCTGGCGGTACGCCTGGACCCCCGGCACCGGCTACCTGGCCGACCTGTTCAGCGACGGCGCTCCGCTCACCGAGCGGGCCAGCTCGCTGGCGATCATCATGCTGGCCGAGATCTGGAAGACCACGCCGTTCATGGCGCTGCTGCTGATGGCCGGGCTGGCCCTGGTGCCGGACGACCTGCTCAAGGCCGCCTCCACCGACGGCGCGACAGCCTGGCAGAAGTTCACCAAGGTGATGCTGCCGGTGATGAAGCCGGCGATCCTGGTCGCGCTGCTGTTCCGCACGCTCGACGCGTTCCGCGTGTTCGACAACATCTTCGTGTTGACCGCCGGAGGCAACGAGACCTCGTCGGTGTCGATGCTCGCCTACAACAACCTGCTGCGGGGTCTCAACCTCGGCATCGGCTCGACGATGTCGGTGCTGGTCTTCCTCACCGTGGCGATCATCGCGTTCGTCTTCGTGAAGCTGTTCGGTACCGCTGCCCCCGGTAGCGACGATGGGGAGAGGCGCTGACATGGCCGCGGAAACCACCACCCGCGCGAAGCTGCGCTGGGGCCTGCTGGACATCCTCGTGGTCGTCTTCGCGCTGGTCCCGGTGCTGTGGATCGCCTCGCTGTCGTTCAAGACGCCGGCCACCCTCACCGACGGGAAGTTCATCCCCCGCGAGTGGACGCTGGACAACTACCGGACGATCTTCGACACCGACCAGTTCGTCCGAGCACTCGTCAACTCCATCGGCATCGCACTGATCGCCACGCTGATCGCGGTGGTCCTCGGTGCGATGGCCGCGTACGCCATCAGCCGGCTGGATTTCCCGGGCAAGAAGCTGCTGGTCGGCATCTCCCTGCTGATCGCGATGTTCCCGCAGGTGTCACTGGTGTCGCCGCTGTTCGAGATCGAACGGCAGCTCGGGATCTTCGACACCTGGCCCGGACTGATCCTGCCGTACATCACCTTCGCGCTGCCGCTGGCGATCTACACGCTGTCGGCGTTCTTCAAGCAGATCCCGTGGGACCTGGAGAAGGCGGCGAAGATGGACGGCGCCACGCAGGCCCAGGCGTTCCGGCGGGTGATCGCCCCGCTGGCCGCGCCCGGCCTGTTCACCACGGCGATCCTGGTCTTCATCTTCTGCTGGAACGACTTCCTGTTCGCCATCTCGCTGACCTCCACCGAGCGGTCCCGCACGGTGCCGGCGGCGCTGTCGTTCTTCACCGGCGCGTCCCAGTTCGAGGACCCCACCGGGGCGATCTGCGCCGCCGCCGTGGTGATCACCGTACCGATCATCCTGTTCGTCCTCTTCTTCCAGCGCCGCATCGTCTCCGGCCTGACCTCCGGCGCAGTCAAGGGATAGGTGGGTAGTCATGGCTGACATCGTGCTCGACAAGGTGAGCAAGAGTTTCCCGGACGGGACCGTCGCCGTGCAGGACGTCGACCTGGAGATCGCCGACGGCGAGTTCGTGATCCTGGTCGGCCCCTCCGGCTGCGGAAAGTCCACCACCCTCAACATGATCGCCGGGCTGGAGGACATCAGCTCCGGCGAGCTGCGCATCGGCGGCCAGCGGGTCAACGACAAGGCGCCGAGGGACCGGGACATCGCCATGGTGTTCCAGTCGTACGCGCTGTATCCGAACATGACCGTGCGGGAGAACATGGCGTTCCCGCTGCGGCTGGCGAAGCTGGACAAGGAGACGATCAACTCCAAGGTCGACGAGGCCGCCAAGGTGCTGGAGCTGACCGCGCTGCTGGACCGTAAACCCGCGAACCTCTCGGGTGGTCAGCGGCAGCGGGTGGCGATGGGCCGGGCGATCGTCCGCCAGCCCAAGGCGTTCCTCATGGACGAGCCGCTGTCCAACCTTGACGCGAAGCTGCGGGTGCAGATGCGCACGGTGGTGTCCCGGTTGCAGAAGCAGCTCGGCACCACCACCGTCTACGTCACCCACGACCAGACCGAGGCGATGACCCTCGGCGACCGGGTGGTGATCATGCGGGGTGGCGCGGTGCAGCAGGTCGGCCCGCCGCAGGAGCTGTACGACCACCCGCGCAACCTCTTCGTGGCGGGCTTCATCGGTTCGCCATCGATGAACTTCCTGCACGCGGCGGTGCAGGACGGCAGCCTGCGGACCGCCCTGGGCGACGTGCCGCTCGACGACCGGTTGCGCCGGGAGCTGGAGGCGGCCGACGCGCCCCGCGAACTGATCCTCGGCATCCGGCCCGAGCACTTCGAGGACGCCGAGCTGGTCGACGACGAGACCCGCCGCCGGGGTCTGGAGTTCGAAGCCCCGGTGGAGATCGTCGAGTCGATGGGCTCGGACAAGTACGTGTACTTCACCGTGGAGGGTGAGCGGGCCAGCGCCGCCGAGTTGGAGGAGTTGGCCGCGGACGCGGGTGCGGGCGACTTCGCCGGCGGCGGCGGCAACCTGGTGACCCGACTGTCCGCCGAGTCCGGCGCCGCCGAAGGGCAATCCCGCCGAGCCTGGTTCAACCTGGAAAAGATCCACCTCTTCGACCCGTCCACCGGCCGCAACCTAACCCTCGACAAGTCCCACTAACCCGGCCCCGGCCCCGGCCCCGTCGATCTTGCACTTTGTGTCGTCGACATGGAGGGGAAGGTCCTTTATGTCGCCGCAGAAAGTGCAAGATCGCGGGAAGGGGAGCGGGGGCGTGTGGTGCTGCGGCACGGGGGTGGGCGTGGCAGGGTGGGTTGGTGATGGATCGGGGACTTGTGGCGTTGGCCGCCGCGCACGGCGTGTCCACCTGGTACGAGGACTGGCGGCACCGCCGCGTCGAGGTCGCGTCGGAGACGGTCGTCGGCGTGCTCGGGCTGCTCGGCGTGGACGCCACCAGCCCCGCCGCGATCGCCGACGCGCTCGCCGCCGCCCGCGCGGTGGACCGGACCGCGCTGCCGCCGACCCTGGTGCTTGCCGAGGGCGCGACACACGCGCTGCCCGGCCCGGGTGTGGTGTCCCTGGAGGACGGTGGTCGCCGGACGGTTGACGCGCAGCTGCCCGCTGACCTGCCGCTGGGCTGGCACCGGCTGGCCTGCGACGGGCGGGACGTGACCCTCGTCGTGGTGCCCCGGCGGCTGCCCGTGCCGCCCCGCACCTGGGGTTGGATGCTCCAGCTCTACGCGCTCAGCTCCGAGCGGTCCTGGGGCATGGGCGACCTCGGCGACCTGGCCGACTTCACCGGATGGGCGGGCGGAACGGGCGCCGGACTGGTGCTGCTCAACCCGCTGCACGCGGTCGGACCGGCGCACCCGGTGGCCGCGTCGCCGTACTCGCCGGCCAGCCGACGCTTCGTGAATCCGCTCTACCTGCGCGTCAGCGACACCACCGCGTACACGGCGGCGGACCCGGCCACCCGGGCGGTGGTCGACGCGTTACGCCCCGACCGCCGGGACCTGATCGACTACGACGAGGTGTGGGCCGCCAAGCGGCACGCGTTGGAGCTGCTGCACCCGTACGCCCCGGCGATGGACCTCGACGCGGACCCGGCGCTGACCAGCTTCGCCACCTGGTGCGCGCTGGCGGAGCGGCACGGCAACGACTGGCAGGCGTGGCCGGCGGAGCTGCACCACCCGGACGCCCCGGCGGTCGCCGAGCAGCGTCGCCAACTCGCCGACCGGGTGGCGTTCCACGCCTGGCTGCAACACCTCTGTGACGAGCAGCTCGACGCCGTGACGGCGGCGGCCCGGTCGACGGGCATGCCGGTCGGCGTGGTGCACGACCTGGCCGTCGGCATCGACCCGGGCGGCGCGGACGGCTGGCAGCTCGCCGACGTCCTGGCCCAGGGGGTACGGGTCGGCGCGCCCCCGGACGACTTCAACCAGCTCGGCCAGGACTGGGGCCTCGCCGCGTGGCGACCGGACCGGCTCGCCGAGACCGGGTACGCGGCGTACCGGGACATGCTGCGGCGGACCCTGCGGCACGCGGGCGGCCTGCGGGTCGACCACGTCGCCGGGCTCTGGCGACTGTGGTGGGTGCCGCCGGGCGCCGGGGCCGCCGAGGGCACCTACGTGCGGTACGACGCCGAGGCGATGCTCGGCATCCTGGCGCTGGAGGCGCACCGGGCCGGCGCGGTGGTCGTCGGCGAGGACCTGGGCACGGTCCAGCCGGCGGTGACCCGCGGGCTGCGTGGGCGCAACATGCTCGGCTCGACGGTGCTGTGGTTCGCCCGGGACGACGACGGCGAGTTCACCCCACCGACCCGCTGGCCCACGAACGCCCTCGCCACGATCAGCACCCACGACCTGCCGACCGCCCCGGGATTCCTGACCGGCGAGCACGTGCGGGTGCGTGACGAGTTGAAGCTGCTCGGCACCGACGTGGCCGTCGAACGCGCCCGGGCCGCCGCCGACCGCGAGCGGCTGCTGGCGATGCTGCGCAACGAGGCGCTGCTGCCCGGCTCGCGCGTCGCCAAAGCAGGGGCCGCCGCCGGAGCCGAGACCGCCGGGGCAGGGGCCGCCGCCGGGGCCGAGGCTGCCGCCGGAGCAGAGGCCGCCGCCGAAGCCGAGGTCGGTTCCGGGGCGGGGGCCGACGGTGACCCGGCCGACGGTGACGTGGTGGTGGCGATGCACGCCGCGCTCGCGGCCAGCCCGTCACGACTGCTCGGCGTGTCCCTCTACGACGTGCTGGGGGAGGTGCGCCAACCCAACATGCCGGGCACCGTCGACGAGTATCCGAACTGGCGGCTGCCGCTGCCGGCCAGCGTGGCGCAGATCCGGACGGACCCCGGCGTGGCCCGGATCGTCCACCTGCTCACCGCCGCCCGTCCCCGGACGACCCCGCCCGACCGGGCCGGGGAGAAGGCCGGTCGGCGGACCACCCCGAACCCGGTCGGAGATAGGCCGCCCGACCCGGCCGGCACGTAGGCCACCCGGTCAGGCCGGCCAGTAGGCCGCCCCACCCGGTCGGCCAGTAGCCCGTCCGGTCAGGTCGACCAGTCGAACCGTGGTGGCAGTCCGAGGAAGTCCGCGTACCGGGTCAGCGCCCGCTCGACCTCGACCCGTTCGGCGGCGGTCATCGGCACCAGCGGCCGTACCGTCAGGGTGACGGCCTGCCGGCCGACCTTGCGCTTCCACACGCCGACCACGCGACCGGCGCGGACCACGGTGGCCTGGAAGATGCCGTTGTTACCCGGCACCACGGCCGCCCGGTGCGCGGGGTCGAGCATCAGCGTGCGGTCCCGGTAGCCGAGCAGGTACTCGTCGAAGCCCGGCAACGCGAGCACCTCGGGCGCCGGGGCGCGCGGGATGTCGGCCAGTGCCGCGTCCACGTACATCGGCTCGCCGTCGACGCGTACCGTGCTCAGCAGGTCGGCGGCGGCGGTCAGGCCGCGCCGCGCGTCGGTCAGGGTGAGGCCGCTCCACCCGGCGAACTCGCGGTCGGTGACCGGCCCGTGGCCCCGGACGTAGCGGTGGGCGAGCAGCGCCAACGCCTCGTCCCGCTCCGGGCGGCGTTGCTCCGGCGCCCACTCGTCGAGCAGGACGAACGTCTGCTCGGTGCCGATGGTGGGCGCCACACAGGTCACCCCGCGCACGCTCGCGTACCAGAGCAGGTGGTAGCCGCGCTGGCCGTCGGTGCCGATGCCGGCCGCGCGCAGGGTGGCGAGACACTGCGCCCGGCTGAGCCGGCCGCCGCCGGCCAGCGCGACGCCGAGTACGTCGAGCGCCCGCGCCTCGTCGGCCTCGGTCAGCCCGAGCTGTACGCGCCGGGTCGCCGAGCCCGCCAGCGCGCGTACGCCGGTCAGCTCCAGCATCCAGCAGGTGTCGGCGGGCGGGATGAGGTGCACGGTGCCCCGCATCGGCCAGGTGCGCAGCGCCTCGCGGCGTTCCAGCGCGGCCTGCACGTCGGTCACCGTCCACCCCGGCAGCCGGGCGCCGAGCGACCACAGCCCGCTCGCCAGGTCCTGAGCCTGCATCGCCCCGAACCACTCGACCACCTCGGCGACGGTGCCCGGCCCGCCGGGCGGGCGCAGCAGCAGGCTGGTCATCCGCAGTGCCAGCGCTTCGGCCGCGCTGAGGTCGGCAGTCATCGCACTCCTTCCGGTCGCCACGCCGCAGCCTAGGCCCGAGGACCGACACGCACGGTTAACCGCCGTGCCGGTGGGAATGCGGCCGGCCGGAAGTACGCGCGCCGCGCGTACGGAAGGGAGTCTCATGACTGCCGCAAGCCAACCGGCCCGCGGTGCCGGCGTACCGGCCGATTCTCGGGCCCATCGGGCGTCCACCGGCGCCAAGACCAGCGCGGCCGCCACTTTCGCTCTGGTCTTCGGTGTGGCCGGCCTGTTCAGCGTGTTGACGGCCATCCTCGCCTGGGTCGGACTGGTGCTCGGCATCATCGGCATCGTCCTCGGCATCGTCGGGCTGAAGATGGCCCGCCGGCCGGGCGTGACCGGCCGGGGCGTGTCCATCGGCGGCCTGGTGCTGAGCATCCTGGCGGTCCTGATCGGCCTGGGCCTCGCCGCGGGCATCACCACGTTCGTCAACAACAAGGGCGCGGTGGACCGCCTTCAGAACCAGGTCGACGACCTACGGGACAAGCTCGACTGACACCGGGCCCGGGTGGCTGGGGGCCAGGGCGTGCCGCTGGCCCCCACCCCGGCCTATTTGGACTCGACCCGTCCGACCGCGTCGACCCCCGAGGTGAGCGCCGCGCGGGTGGACTGCCACGCGGGATCTCCCGGGTAGAGCGTGCTGCGCAGGTATGCCGCGGTGAGCGCCGCGACCGCCGCCACCCGTCGCGGGCTCTCGTCGGTGGTCTCGGCGGCGTCGTAGCCGGAGATCCCGCCGAGACCGTGCTCCGCCTCGAAGAGGGTCAGGAGCGACTTGGGGGCGGGGGACAGGACGTACGGGTCGGCGTGCCACTGCGCGCCCCGCACCGTCAGGTGCTCGGAGGTGTCCCGGTCGCCGGCCACGACGAGCGCGGGCGTCGTCATCGCGGAGAAGTCCGTGGTCTGGAAGAACCCGTAGCTCCGGGCGAACTCGCTGAGCGCGTCCCCGCCCCGGCCGGGGGCGGCGAGGAGCACCCCCGCGCTGATCCGGGGTTCGGTCAGGTCGACGGGCGTCCCGTCGTGCGGGTCGGTGAGCCGCGCGCCCAACAGCAGGCTGGCGGTGTGCCCGCCCATGGAGTGCCCGGCCACGGCGACCCTGTCCCGGTCCAGACGGCCGTGCAGTTGTGTGACGGCGGCCTCGATCGTGTCGAGCGCATCGAGGATGCGCGTCATGTCGTGGGCCCGTGAACGCCAGTAGAGCGGTGCCTCGTTGTCGCCGGGGTTGAGGCTCAGGGTCTTCGAGTCCAGATGGGTCGGCTGGATCACGACGAAGCCGAGTGCCGCCCAGTGGTTGGCGAGGGGCCCGTAGCCGTTGAGCGAGGAGAGGTTGTTCGAGTGCCCGTGGCCGTGCGAGAGCAGGATGATCGGCAGCCGGGTGCCGGTCATCGGCGCGGAGACGCGTACCTGCAGGTCCACGGCGCGGCCGGGGGCCGGCAGCGTGATCGGGCCGACGGACACGATCGGGGTGCTGATGGTGTCGGCGACGAGGGTCGATGTGGTCATGGTTGCCTTCCCGTGGTGCGGAGGTGGCACGGCAGGGGTGTCCCCGCCTCCGCTACAGTTGAAGCGGATCGCCGTTCCACTAATATACGGAACGCTGATCCGTTTTCCAAACGGCGTGTGGAGGAGAACCGTGTCGGCGACGAGCCAGTCCCCGGAGATGCCGGCCCGAGGCCGCCGCGCCGACGCGGTGCGCAACCAGCAGACGCTCCTGACGGCAGCCGCCGCGGTCTTCGTCACCTCCGGCGTCGAAGCGCCGATCCGGGAGATCGCGGCCCGCGCGGGGGTCGGCATCGGGACGATCTACCGGCACTTCCCGACCCGGGCGGACCTCGTCGTCGCCGTCTACCGCCACCAGGTCGAGGCCTGCGCCGAAGCGGGCCCGACCCTGCTGGCGAACGCCGCCTCCCCGCTGGCGGCCCTCCGCCAGTGGGTCGACCTCTTCACCGACTTCCTGGTCACGAAGCACGGCCTGGCGAGCGCGCTGCAGTCGGACGCCGGCGGCTTCGACACGCTGCACGCCTGGTTCCTCGACCGCCTCGTGCCGGTCTGCGGGCAACTGCTCGACGCCTCCGTCGACGCGGGCGAGATCACCCCCGGCACGCGCCCGTACGAATTGATGCGCGGCATCGGCAACCTCTGCGTCAGTCGCGACAACGACCCGGACTACGACCCCCGCCGCCTCGTCGACCTGCTGCTGCGCGGCCTCCAGCGACCCCGCTGACCGGAGATCACAGTAGGGTGGGCGGCGTGCTCCGCCAGGTCACCGCGATCCGCTACGTCACCCCACTGCGGGAGGGTGGCTCACTGCCGGGCGTCGTGGAGGCCGACGACCTCGGCACGTACGTCGCGAAGTTCACCGGCGCCGGGCAGGGGCCCAAGGCGCTCGTCGCCGAGGTGATCTGCGGCGAGCTGGCCCGCCGGCTGGACCTGCGGGTGCCGCCGCTGGTGGTCCTCGACATCGACCCGGTGATCGGCCGGGCCGAGCCCGACCAGGAGGTACAGGAGCTGCTGCGCAACAGCGGCGGCGCCAACTTGGGGATGGACTTCCTGCCGGGCGCGCTCGGCTTCGACCCGGTGGCGCACCCCGTCGATCCGCTGCTGGCCTCCCGGGTGCTGTGGTTCGACGCGTACGTGGAGAACGTCGACCGGAGCTGGCGCAACCCCAACCTGCTCATCTGGCACCGGGAGCTGTGGCTCATCGACCACGGCGCCGCGCTGTACTTCCACCACAACTGGCCCCGCGCCGACGCCGCCGTGCACCGCGCCTACCGGGCCGAGGACCACGTGCTCGCGCCGTACGCCGCCCGGGTCGCCGAGGCCAACGACGAGCTGGCCGCCCGGGTCACCCCCGACCTCCTCCGGGAGGTGTTGGCGCTGGTGCCGGCTCAGTGGCTGACCGCGGCCGACTTCGACTCGGCCGACGAGGCGCGCGAGGCGTACGTGTCGCACCTGTCGCGGCGGGTCGCCGACCCGGCGGACTGGCTGCCGGCGGGGAGCGCGGCGTGAGGCATCCCTTCGAGTACGCCGTCATCCGGCTGGTGCCCCGCGTCGAGCGCGGCGAACAGATCAACGTGGGTGTGCTGCTCTACTGCCAGCAGCGGGACTTCCTGGCCGCGCGGACGCACCTGGACGCCGACCGGGCGCGTGCCCTGGCGCCCGACGTCGATCTGCCGGCCGTCGCCGCGGTGCTGGAGTCGCTGGACCGGACCTGCTCCGGCGACGGGCCGGCCACCCGTATGCGGCTCGGTGAGCGCTTCCACTGGCTGGTCGCGCCGCGCAGCACGATGATCCAGGCCGGTCCGGTACACACCGGCCTCACCGCCGACCCGGCGGCCGAGCTGGACCGGCTGATGACGATGCTGGTCCGCTGACCGGCCGGTGGGCTGAGCGGGCGGGGCCTTCGACGACGGCGGACCCCTGATCGCGCTGCGCCAGCGCCGTTGCCGGCGGAGCGCGATCCCCCGTTCAGGCGCCGGTGCCAGGGGGGCGGCAGGATTGCACGCCGGCACCGGTTGGCATCAGGATCGCCGCCCGCGCGGACGGCCGGATCGGAACGTCCGGGAACTTGCGGAAAACTTGAACCCGGACGACCGGAACACCGCGATCCGTCGTTTGTCTCCGCACCGCCGGGGTAGTCGCGGGAGCTGACCCGAGACGAGAAGGGGACAACTCTGATGGCTGCCCAGACGAAGGTGGCGGTGATCTACTACAGCGCCACCGGCATCACCTACCAGATGGCGCAGGCCGCGTGTGAGGCCGCCGGGGAAGCCGGCGCGGAGGTGCGCCTGCGCAAGGTACGGGAGCTCGCGCCGGACGAGGCGATCCGCTCGAACTCCGGTTGGCAGGCGCACCATCTGGAGACCCAGGACGTTCCCGAGGCGATGATCGACGACCTGGCCTGGGCCGACGTGACGATCTTCGGCTCGCCCACCCGGTACGGCATGATCGCCGCGCAGTTGAAGCAGTTCATCGACACCACCGGCCCGCTGTGGGCGCAGGGCGCGCTGGCCAACAAGGTGTACGCGGCCTTCACCTCCACGGCGACGTCGCACGGTGGTCAGGAGACGACGTTGACGTCGCTCTTCAACGTCTTCTACCACTGGGGTGGTGTGGTGGTCCCTCCCGGCTACACCGACTCCAGCCAGTTCATCGCCGGCAACCCGTACGGCGCCTCGCACACCAGCAACAACGGGGAGATCGCCCCGGACGCGGTGGCGCTGGGCGCCTGCGCCCTCACCGCCCGCCGTGCGGTGCTGATCGGCGCGGCGCTCAAGCAGGGCCTGGGCGGCTGAGGCGACCGGTGGCGCGGACGGGGGCTCTCGACCCGCCCGCGCCACCGGTCGCACCAGCCCTACCCCGCGACGACGGTGACCATGCCGTGGCCGGGAGCTAACCCTGGCCGACCGGGCGCGACGCCGGCAGCAGGTCGGTCAACACCTCGGTCAGCACGGTCAGTCCGTCCGGGCTGAGCACCGACTCCGGGTGGAACTGCACCCCGGCGAAGCCCTGCCCACGCAGGGCGTGCACGGACCCGTCGCGGACGTCCCGGGCCAGCTCCACGGTCCCGTACGCGGTGTCCAGCCGGTCCACCTGGGCGCGGGCGGTGAACGAGGAGTAGAAGCCGACCCGGCGGGACCGGCCGAACAGCGTCACCTCCCGTTGCAGCCCCTGGTAGGGCGCGTCCCTGCGGTGCAGGGGCAGCCCCAGCAGCCCGGCCAGCACCTGGTGCCCCAGGCAGACCGCGAGGGTGGGTCGACCGGACGCCAGCAACTCGCCGAGCAGGTCCCGCAACGCCGCCATCTTCGGATCGTCCGGGCTGCCCGGGTCACCCGGGCCGGGCCCGGCCACCACCAGGTCGTACCCGTCGACCGGGCCGCCGGCGTGCCACGGGCGCAACGTGACCGCGAGACCCAACGCGCCCAGTTGGTGCGCCAACATGCCGGTGAAGGTGTCCTCCGCGTCCACGATCAGGGCCCGCAGCCCGGCCAGGCCGGGCAGCCCGGACGCGTCGGGCGAGCGCTGGTCCAACCAGAACCGGGCCAGCGGCGTGTTACGCGCGGCCAGCGCGTCGCGTACCTCCGGGTCGTCGGCCAGCCGCACGACCGGCCCGCGCTCGCCGGTGGACGCCGCCGGGCCGAGACCCAGCGCGGCCAGCACCCCGGCCGCCTTGGCGTGGGTCTCGGCCACCTCACCGGCCGCCGTCGAGTGCCGGACCAGGGTGGCGCCGACCGGCACCCGCAGCCGACCGGACGGGGAGATCTCGGCGGTACGGATCAGGATCGGCGCGTCCAGCGTCTGCCGGCCGGCGTCGTCGTGGCCGAGCAGCGCCAGCACGCCCGCGTAGTAGCCCCGACCCCGGCGCTCGTGCCGGGCGATCACCCGGCAGGCGTTCTCCATCGGACTGCCGGTCACGGTGGGCGCGAACATCGTCTCCCGCAGCACCTCCCGCACGTCGCGGGTGCCCCGGCCGGCGAGCAGGTACTCGGTGTGGGCCAGGTGCGACATCTCCTTGAGATAAGGGCCGATGACCTGGCCGCCGTGCTCGGCGACGGTCGCCATCATCTTCAGCTCCTCGTCGAGCACCATGTACAGCTCCTCGATCTCCTTCGGATCGGCGAGGAACCGCAGCAGCGCCGCCCGGTCCGGGATGCCGCCGGTGGGCCGGAAGGTGCCGCTGATCGGGTTCATCATGACGAGCCCGTCGTCGACGCTGACGTGCCGTTCCGGGCTGGCCCCGACCATGGTGCGGGCGCCGGTGTGCACCACGAACGTCCAGTAGGCGCCGCGTTCGGCGACCAACAGCCGGCGCAGCGCGGCCAGCGCGGCCACCAGCGGCGCACCCAGCACGGTGGCGTGCAGGGTGCGGTGGATGACGAAGTTGGCGCCCTCGCCGCGACCGATCTCGTCGGTGAGCACCTGCTGCACGATCCGCGCGTACTCCTCGTCGCTGACGTCGAAGGCGGCGTCCCGGGTGCGGACCGGCTCGTCGGGCAGCGCGGCAAGCGCCTCGGCCAGCGGAATCCGATCGTGTTCGCGGACCTGGAGACACTCCAGCGGGGCGTCGTCGTCGACGCAGGCGAAGCCGCGCTCGGCGATCTGCCGGTACGGCACCAGGGCCAACGTCCGCGCCCCGGGCTCACCCGGGGTCAGCGGGATGTCCGCCAGCCGGTCGACGGTGCCGACCGGGCCGGTGAACAGTTCCAGGTCGTCGGCGCCCTCGCGGCGCAGCAGCGCGAAGGGGCCGGGATCGTCGCCCCGGGAGATGGCGGCGAGCAGGTCGGTCAGGGGGTTCTGGCTGGTCATCGTGGTCTCCGTGGGCGCTGGGCGCCGCCATCGGGGGCGGCCATCCGGGCCGGAGATCCGGCGGCCGCCTCGGTGGCGGCCGCGTGGATGAAGCTACGCGCGGGGGGTGGCCGCCGGGTCGGCGGGCCACCAGGAGGTTGGGTGCGCGAGCATGCGCATCACCTTACGCGGTCGAGGCCTCACTCGGGACCCCTTCCGGCGTACGGGTGTGCCGGGCCGGACCCTCGTCCCGGCGCGGCCGGCACCGGGTAACTTGACCGGCGATGAACATTCTCGCGCTCGACCTGGGCACCTCCTCCGTACGCGGGCTGGTGCTGGACGGGGAAACCCGGCCGCTGCCCGGCGCCCTGGCCCGGCGCAAGGTCAAAATCGCCATCGGGGACGACGGCACGGGCACCCTCTCCGGCCCCGACTACCTCGCCAGCCTCGTCGAGTGTCTGGACGAGTTGGCCGAGGCGGGGCACCTGCACGACGTGGGCATGGTGGCGACGTCCGCGCAGTGGCACTCGGTGCTTCCGCTCGACCGTGACGGCACCCCGCTGGGCCCGGTCGTCACCTGGTTGGACACCCGGCCCGCGCCGGTCGGCGACACGTCCGGCCCGGCCGACCCGGACGGCTTCCACCAACGCACGGGCTGCTGGTGGCACCGCTCCTACTGGCCGGTGCGCCTGCCCTGGCTGCGGGACCAGTCGGGCACGCCGATCACCCGGTTCGTCGGCCTTCCGGAGTACGTGCTGGGCGAGTTGCTCCAGACGGCGCCCATGTCGATCTCGCAGGCCTCCGGCACGGGCCTGCTCGATCTCGTCACCCTGCGCTGGGACGAGGAGGCGCTGACGCTGGCCGGCGTACGACCCCGCGACCTGCCGCCGCTGGGCGAGTTGGACTGGCACGGCCGGCTCCGCCCCGACCGGGCCCGCCGCTGGCCGCAGTTGGCCGAGGCCCGGTGGGCGCCGCCGGTGGGCGACGGTGGCGCGTCCAACGTCGGCTCGGGCTGCGCCGACCCGAGCCGGGCCGCCGTCACGGTGGGCACCTCCGCGGCGGTACGCCTGATGCAGCGCATCCCGGCCGGCGAGCCGCTGCCGCGGCTGCCCGAGCGGCTCTGGCGCTACCGGGTCGACCACGACCACGTGGTGACCGGGGCGGCGTACTCCAGCGGTGGCAACCTGTTCGCCTGGGCGGACCGGGAGCTGCGGCTGCCCCACGGGGACGAACTGGACGCGGCGCTGGCGCTGGTGCCGGTCGGTGGTGGCCGGCCGGCCGATCCCCGGTTCGGCGGCGACCGGGCGCCCGGGTTGGCCCCGGCGGGCACCGGCGAGCTGCGCGGTCTGAGTTTCAGCACCACGGCGGTGGACATCCTGGCCGGGCTCATGCAGGGGCTGTGTGAGCTGGTCGCCGAGGACCTCGCGGTGCTGGAGTCCACAGTCGACAAGCCGGTCGGGGTGGTGCTGGGCGGCGGCGCGGTGGCCGCGTCGGTGTGGTGGCGGCAGGCGTTCGCCGCCGCGCTCGCGCCGCGACCGGTGTCGCACCAACGCAACCCGGAGATCGGCGCCACCGGAGCCGCTTTGGTGGCCCTGGGTCACTTTGATGCGGCGGCGGCGCTCGCCGACATCGGCCGGACGGACGAACTGGTCTCACCGACCACGACAGGACGTTCCCACCCGCAGTATCCTTCCTGAACTTTCGCCCTGCCCGGGCCGTTGACAGCGCCACCGAGCCTGGTTGGATGGACTCCGCTCCCCGGGTCGCGGTGGACGCGGCAGGACGGAGGAGGCAGGGTGGCGGCAGGTCCCGACCCGTCGATCGGTGCGGTGTCGAACCACCGTCGGCGTCGCTTCGACGTCCGGGTCGTCCCGCATCGACGCCGCTCGCCGTTCCGGCTGCGGGACTGGCGGATGAGCACCAAGCTGGCCACCGTGCTGCTGGTGCCGTCGATGGCGTTCCTGGTGCTGGCGGGCGTGCAGACCAGCGCGCTGGTCGGTCGGACGGCCACGTTGAACGACTTCTCCCGGCAGGTCGGCATCGGTCGGCAGATCACCGCCGTGGTCGACCAGCTCCAGCAGGAGCGGGACCGTTCGGCGGGTGAGCTGGGCGAGTTGCGCCGCGGTGGCGACCGCGAGGCGGCGGCCACCGCCCTGCGGCCGTTGCAGTCGGCCACCGACCGCGCCGTCGAGGACCTCCGGCGGGCGGCCGAGCCGTTGGCCGACGCCGACGCCTCCTGGCGGGTCGCCTACTCCGAGGTGCTCGAGGCGTACGACCAGGTCGTCGACATCCGACCGGCCATCCCGCCGGCGGTGCTCAGCAACGACACCATCCTGAGCAACTACCACCGGGCGGTCGACGCGCTGCTGGACCTGCTCGCCGAGCCGACACCGGGCCAGGACCGACCGGGGCTGAGCGACGCGGTGCTGCGCTACGTCCAGATCGCCAGGGTCAAGGAGCTGTCCTCCCGGGTCCGGGCGCAGCTCTACGGCGCCGGCCGGGCCGGCCGGTACGGCACCGAGGACCGGGTGATCCTCTCCGACCTGCGTGCCCAACAGCTCACCGCGCTCGGCGCGTTCCGGGTGTCCGCCACCAGCGACCAGATCCGCCGGTACGACGAGACCTCGGTGAACCCGGGGTTCCAGGTCGCCACCCGCCTGGAGGAGCGCAGTCTTCCGGTCGGCGACGCGGCGCCGGAGGTGCTGCCCTCGGAGCAGTGGTGGTCGGCGAGCCAGCAACGCCAGGAGCTGCTGCGGCAGGTCGAGGCGAGTGTGCTCGACGACGCGGTGCGCCAGGCCGACGACGCGAGCAGCGGCCAGCTCCGGACCACCCTGCTGGTGGTCGGCGGCGTCGTGGCGGTGCTGCTGGTCGCCCTGCTGATCTCTCTGCTGGTCGGTCGCTCCGTCGCCCGGTCGATGCGCCTGCTGCGCAGCCAGGCGCTGCGGATCGCGCAGGTGGAGCTGCCCGACGCGCTGGACCGGCTGCGCACCGTCACCGGTGGTGTGCCGACCATCGACGTGTCCCCGGCGGTCGTCCGTTCGCTCGACGAGATCGGCGAGCTGGCCGAGGCGTTCGTCGCGGTGCACCGCAGCGCCGTGACGGTCGCCGTCGAGCAGGCGCTGATGCGCCGCAACGTCAACGCGATGTTCGTCAACCTCGCGCGCCGCAGCCAGGTGCTGGTGGAGCGGCAACTGGAGCTGCTCGACGACCTGGAGCGTGAGGAGAGCGACCCGGACCAGTTGGAGAACCTCTTCAAGCTCGACCACCTGGCCGCCCGCATGCGCCGTAACGACGAGAGCCTGCTGGTGCTGGCCGGCACGGACTCCACCCGCCGGTGGAACCGTCCGGTGGGCCTGGGCACCGTGCTGCTGGCGGCCGCCGCCGAGATCGAGCAGTACCAGCGGGTACGGCTTGAGTCGATGGGTGCCGTCAACGTGGTCGGGCACGCGGTCGGCGAGCTGGTGCACCTGCTGGCCGAGCTGCTGGAGAACGCCACGGCCTTCTCCCGTCCGGACACCTTCGTCGTGGTGACCGCGCGGGTCGAGGCGTCGACCGCGCTCATCGAGATCGTCGACGACGGTCTGGGCATGAGCCCGTCCGCGCTCGCCGAGGCGAACGCGGTGCTGGCCAGCCCGCCGGCCGCGGACGTCGCGGCGGTCGAGCGGATGGGCCTGTTCGTGGTCAGTCACCTGGCCAGCCGGCTCGGTGTGCGTGTGCAGCTCGACGGGCGCCACAGTGGCCTCGTCGCGCGGCTCGTGCTGCCGGCGACCCTGCTGGCGCCCGGCGGCGCGGTCGAGTTGGATCCGCCGGCGTCCGCCCGGATGCTGGCGTCGAACGCGGCCCGGGGCGCCGCGGCGCAGCGTGGGGCGGGTGTGCCCCCGTCCGGCTCCGTCCACGGGACAGCGACCGCGCCGCTGGACCTTCCGGTGGCCGGTCGTCCGCCGGCCGCGGCCGTGCCCCGCCAGACCCGACCCGTGCCGGTACGCGCCGAGGACGTGTTGGCTCCGGCTGCCGCTTCCGCCGGCGACGGCGGTGGCTGGTGGTCCCGGCAGGGGCCGACCGCGTCGGCGGCCCCGGTCCAGCCCGTGCCGCCCGCGACTCCGGTGACGGCCGGCACGAACGAGCGGGGCCTTCCGGTACGCGTACCCATGGCGCAGCTCTCCGCGGTCACCCGCCCCGCCCAGCCGGAGTCGTCGCCGCGGCGCGCCGACCTCGACCCGGACGCGGTCGGCGGCATGCTTTCCCGGCTCTACAGCGGGGTACGGCGTGCCGAGGCCGAGGACACCACCGAGATACCGGTGCCACCCTCGTGGGGGCACGACGAAGGAGGACGACGACAGTGACGACGTTGAGCCAGGAGGCACGTGACCTGAGCTGGCTGGTGAGCGCGTTCGCGGAGCGGGTGCCGGGCGTGGCGCACGCGGTGGTGGTCTCCTCCGACGGGCTGCTGGTGGCGATCTCCGACCACCTGCCCCGCGACCACGCGGACAAGCTCGCCGCGGTGACGTCCGGGCTGATGAGCATCACGGCGGGCGCGGCGCAGATGTTCGACGGCGACATCGTCAAGCAGACGGTGGTCGAGATGGGCCGGGGCTATTTCCTGGTGATGCAGGTGCGCGACGGGTCCATCCTGGCCACGCTCGCGGCCGGGGACGCCGACATCGGCGTGGTGGGCTACGAGATGGCCCGGTTGGCGAAGCAGGCGGGGGAGATGCTCACCCCGGCGCTGCGAGCGGAGTTGCAGCAGGCGCTGCCCCGCTGAGTCTTCCGGCCGTGACCCGGACGGTCACCGGCTCACCCGAGCCGAGCCGTCCGGGCCCGGCCGTCCGGGCGAGCCGTTCAGAAGCCACCCTCGGTGATGACGGAGCGGTACCAGTGGGCGCTGCGCTTGAGCACGCGCCGTTGGGTCACGTAGTCCACGTAGACCAGGCCCCAACGCTGCTCGTATCCCTCGTCCCATTCGAAGTTGTCGAGCATCGACCAGACATGGAAGCTCTCCAGCGGCACCCCGTCAGCGATGGCGCGGTGCGCGGCGGCCAGGTGGTCGCGCAGGAAGGTGATCCGGCCACTGTCGTCGACGGTGTCGTCCGCGGCCAGGGTGTCGGGGGTGGGCAGACCGTTCTCGGTCACGGTGAGCGGGATCGGGCCGTAGTCGCGGGTGACCCGGGTCAGGATGTCGTACATCCCGTCGGGGTAGATCTGCTGCCAGCCGGCCTCGGAGGTGGGCCAGCGGTGTTCGGTGCTGCCGTCGGCGGCGACGTAGATGGGCGTGTAGTACTGCACGGCCAGCAGGTCGACCGGTGACGAGATCACCGCCAGGTCGCCGTCGCGGATGCCCCGGACCATCCGGCTCTGCGGGCCGAGGTCGGCCAGGACGTCCTGCGGGTAGCTGCCCTTGAGCACCGAGTCGAGGTAGAGGCGGTTCTCGTAGCCGTCGTAGAGGTGCGCGGCGGCGGCGGCCTCGGCGGAGTCGTCGGTGGGGTAGCAGGGGTGCAGGTTGAGCGCGGGGCCGATCCGGGCGGTGCTGTCCGAGGCCCGTAGCGCGCGCACCGCGAGGCCGTGCGCGAGCTGCAGGTGGTGGGCGACGAGGTAGGCGGCCTCCGGGTCCTGTCGACCGGGCGCGTGGTGGCCGGTGAGGTAGCCGTTCTGTACGACGGTCTTGGGCTCGTTGATGGTGAGCCAGACCGGCACCCGGTCGCCGAGGGCGCTGAAGACGGCGTTGGCGTAGTCGGCGAAGCGCAGGGCGGTGTCGCGGGACTCCCAGCCACCGGCGTCCTGCAACGCCTGCGGCAGGTCCCAGTGGAACAGGGTCGCCATCGGGGCGATGCCGCGTTCGTGCAGACCGTCGAGGAGGCGACGGTAGAAGTCGAGCCCACGCTGGTTGGGCGCTCCGCTGCCGTCGGGCTGGATGCGGGGCCAGGAGATGGAGAAGCGGTAGCTGCGCAGACCCAGGTCACGCATCAGGTCGAGGTCTTCGACGTACCGGTGGTAGTGGTCGGCGGCCACGTCGCCGGTGTCGCCGTTGCGGGTACGACCGGGGATGCGGCTGAAGGTGTCCCAGACCGACTCGCCGCGGCCGTCCTCCTTGGCGGCGCCCTCGATCTGGTAGGCAGAGGTGGCCGCGCCCCAACCGAAGTGGCGGGGGAAGCGCAGCGGGCCGGCGGGCCCGGTAGGTATCGACATGGATTCTCCTCGTGGATACGGGGCCCACCGCCCAGATTCGGGAGCGCTCCCAGGATAGGCCAGAAGCGCTCGACCCGGTGAGCCGGCCGTCACGGCGGCCGACGATGGCGGGTCGAGGCGGTTGAGGGCCCCGGACAGCGAACGAGGCCGACCGGGCGGCGCTTCGCGCCTGTCCCGTCGGCCTCTTTTCCCATCGTGTACGGGGGTTTAGTGTGGGGACGGGGGAGGGCAACCCCCGTCCCCACCGTAACTGCACACACACGGGCGGAATTGGGTCCTGCCGTGCGTGTCGCGCGGGAGCCGGGCCACGCGAGTGGCTCTGGTTCCACCTCCCTCCCTGTGGCGGGATGATGGCTGACGGCGGCGTCCGGGCTGGCCCGCCGTCGGCCTTCGGATGGTTCCCCGGGCCCGCCACGAGGACGGTCCCGGCGATCTTCCAGTTGGAACCTTTGTCGATGGAAGCGCTCCCATCGACCGATGTTGCGACTGTAACGCCCGTCACGCCTTTGTGAAAGACCCAAAACGAGATCGAAACAAGTGGGTGAACCAGCTCGCTCCGCGCTTGTTGTGGGAGCGCTTCCATGGCACACTGTCGATTCAACGCGACAGGAGCCAGATCGCGTGGGCGCGGGACCGCCGAGGGCAGCCGGAGCACCACCTCCGGTCACGGCACCCGAGCGAGCCGGCGGGACCCCCTCCCGCGCGGGCCGCATCGCCGCACCCCGGCCGGGCCCGGGGCTACCACCTTCCCGGGCGCCTCGAATCCCCCGCGTACCACCACCACCTGCGGGCAGGCGCCTCGCCGGGAACCACCCGGCCTGGTCCGAGGAGACACCGCGCACATGAGACATCTGGCACGACGCCGTCGAGTGGCGATCCTCGCCGCCGCCGCGCTCGCCGTCGGCGGGGTGATGCTGCCCGCTGGCGCCGCACAGGCCGCACCGGCCTGCGACGTGGTCTACGCGACCAACGACTGGAACACCGGCTTCACGGCCAACGTGACCATCAAGAACCTGGGCGACCCGATCAGCAACTGGACGCTCAAGTGGACCTTCCCGAACAGCGGACAGCGGGTCACCCAGGGCTGGTCGGCCCGGTACAGCCAGTCCGGCAGCGAGGTCACCGCGACCAACGAGTCGTACAACGGCAACCTCGGCACCGGGGCCTCCACCACCATCGGCTTCAACGGCTCCCACACGGGGAGCAACCCGAAGCCCACCTCGTTCACCCTGAACGGCACCCCCTGCAACGGCACCCCGGCCAACCAGCCGCCGACCGTCTCGCTGAACCTGCCCTCCGGGCCGTTCACCGCGCCTGCCGACGTGCCGCTGACCGCGACCGCCAGTGACCCGGACGGGACGATCAGCAAGGTCGAGTTCTACCGCAACGGCCTGCTCATCAACACCGACACCACCGCGCCGTACTCCTACACGCAGGAGGACCTGCCGGCCGGCAGCTACACCGTGCAGGCCAAGGCGTACGACAACGCCAACGGCATCGGGGTCGCCGAGAAGTCGTTCACCGTCGGCGCCGCCAACGGCCCGACGCTGGTCGCCACGCCGTCCGCGGTGAGCGTCAACGAGGGTGGCACGTCCACCTTCAACCTCAAGCTCAGCGCCGCGCCGACGACCAGTGTGCCGGTCACCCTCACCCCCTCGGGCGACAGCGACATCACGGTCTCGCCGAGCACCGTCACGCTGACCCCCACCAACTGGAACACCGGGGTCACCGTCACGGTCGCCGCGGCCGAGGACACCGACACCGTCGGCGGTAGCGCCACCATCACCGCCGCCGCCACCGGTCTCGCCTCGCTGGCGGTCGCCGCCACCGAGATCGACAACGACACCCCGGGCGGCGACAACGCCTACATCAAGAAGTTCCTCGACCAGTACGGCAAGATCAAGAACTCGGGCTACTTCAGCCCCGAGGGCGTGCCGTACCACTCGGTCGAGACGCTGATCGTCGAGGCGCCCGACTACGGCCACGAGACCACCTCGGAGGCGTTCAGCTTCTGGATCTGGCTGGAGGCCCAGTACGGCCGCGTCACCCAGAACTGGGCGCCGTTCAACAACGCCTGGACGGTGATGGAGAAGTACATCATCCCGTCGCACGCCGACCAGCCCACCGCGGGCTCCGCCGGCACCCCGCAGTACGCCGCGGAGTACAACCTGCCCAGCCAGTACCCGTCAGCCCTGAACCCGAACATCTCGGTCGGGCAGGACCCGCTGCGCTCGGAGCTGCAGTCCACCTACGGCACCGGCGACATCTACGGCATGCACTGGCTGATGGACGTCGACAACACATACGGCTTCGGCCGCTGCGGCGACGGCACCACCAAGCCGGCGTACATCAACACCTTCCAGCGGGGCACCCAGGAGTCGGTGTGGGAGACCATCCCGCAGCCGTCCTGTGACACCTTCAAGCACGGCGGTCAGTACGGCTACCTCGACCTGTTCGTCAAGGACACCGGCGCTCCCGCCAAGCAGTGGAAGTACACCAACGCGCCGGACGCCGACGCCCGTGCGGTGCAGGCCGCCTACTGGGCGCTGACCTGGGCCAAGGCGCAGGGCAAGCAGGCCGACGTCGCCGCCACCGTGGCCAAGGCCGCCAAGATGGGCGACTACCTGCGGTACGCGATGTTCGACAAGTACTTCAAGAAGATCGGCAACTGCGTCGGGGCCAGCACCTGCCCCGCCGGCAGCGGCCGGGACTCGGCGCACTACCTGCTGTCCTGGTACTACGCCTGGGGTGGCGCGTACGACACCAGCCAGAACTGGTCCTGGCGGATCGGCTCCAGCCACAACCACTTCGGCTACCAGAACCCGTTCGCGGCCTGGGCGCTGACGAACACGCCGGAGCTGAAGCCGCAGTCGTCGACCGCGGTCTCCGACTGGACCAAGAGCTTCGACCGGCAGCTGGAGTTCTACACCTGGCTGCAGTCCTCCGAGGGCGGCATCGCCGGCGGCGCGACCAACAGCTGGGACGGTAGCTACGCCCAGCCGCCGGCGGGCACCAGCACCTTCTACGGCATGTTCTACGACGTCGACCCGGTCTACAACGACCCGCCGTCGAACCAGTGGTTCGGCATGCAGGCGTGGTCGATGCAGCGGATCGCCGAGCTGTACCTGCAGACCGGCAACACGAAGGCCAAGGCGCTGCTGGACAAGTGGGTGCCGTGGGCGATCGCCAACACCACGCTCGGCACCAACTGGTCGATCCCGTCGGACATGAAGTGGACCGGCCAGCCGACCACCTGGAACCCGAGCAGCCCGCAGCCCAACACCAACCTGCACGTCGAGGTGATCAGCAAGGGCCAGGACGTCGGCGTCGCCGCCTCCTACGCCCGGATCCTGATCGCGTACGCGGCCAAGTCGGGCAACGCGGCGGCGAAGACCACCGCCAAGGGTCTGCTTGACGCGCTGGACGCCGCCAGTGACTCGAAGGGTGTCTCCACCACCGAGACGCGTGGCGACTACAAGCGCTTCGACGACGTCTACGACGCCTCCAGCGGTCAGGGCCTCTACGTCCCGCCGGGTTGGACCGGGAAGATGCCCAACGGCGACGCCATCTCCGCCGGGAAGAGCTTCCTGGACATCCGGTCGTTCTACAAGAACGACCCGGACTGGCCGAAGGTGCAGGCGTACCTGAACGGTGGCCCGGAGCCCACGTTCAACTACCACCGCTTCTGGGCGCAGGCCGATGTGGCCATGGCGTACGCCGACTACGGGAGCCTTTTCCCGAACGGCTGAGAGCGACCCGGGGTGGGTGGAGTGCCCCGCCCACCCCGGGGTTCGGCCGGGTCCGGGGGAACGACGGGACCCGGCCGGCGGACGGCCTGACACCCACGGTCAGGCCGGGGTGGGCCGGTCATCTGGTCAACGCAGCGGGTCGACCGGCCCACCCCACCGCCCGGACTGAAGACTGCCGCGAAAAAGCCCAGAAATTCCGGCTGTCACGGGATCACACCAAGGACGTTGACGGAGTAACGTACGTCACCGGAGAGGCCGCTCCCCCCGTGGCGGCCTCTCCACTTTTATGCCCGAGCGCGGCCGGTCACCCCGCCGCGGTCGTACGCCGGCCACGCCGACGCCGACGGCGAGCGCCGGGCCGGGCTCGACCTGGCCGGACTCGCGTTCCGGTGTGTCGCTCACCGCCACCTCCTGACCCCCGCCACAACCTGACCGCCAACAGCCGGTGGGCCACCGACCGCCCGGTCCGGTCCGGCCGCTACGGTGTGCGGATGCGCGCGACGGCACGGGGTTGGACCGCGGTCTGGTTGGTCGTACTGGCCCTCGTCCAGGCGGCCGCCTTCCTCGCCGTGTGGCGGGTTGCCGTGCACACCGAGATCGGTCAGTGGGTCGACACGGTGGCCCTCACCGGCAACGAGATCGGTCACGACCGCATCGACGGGCCGGTGGACCGGATCCTGAACGCGATGTCGGTGGTGTCGCTGCTCGCCGCCACCGCGATGATCGGCTTCATCGCGCTCATCCGGGGGCGGATCGCCCTGGCCGTCACCGCGACCCTGCTCATCGCCGGGGCCAACGTCTCCACCCAACTACTCAAGTACGGGCTGAGCCGGCCCGACTTCGGCGTCGACCCGGAGCGGGCCGCGGTGGGCAACAGCCTCCCCAGCGGGCACACCGCGGTGGCCGCGTCGGTGGCGGTCGCGCTGATGCTCGTCCTGCCCCGCAAGGTGCGGGCCGTCGGAGCCTTCGTCGGCGCGCTCTACGCCGCCGTCGCCGGGGTGGCCACCCTCTCCGCCGGTTGGCACCGGCCCAGTGACGCGGTCGCCGCCTATCTGGTGGTGGGTGTCTGGGCGGCGCTGGCCGGGCTGCTCCTGCTGATCACCCAACGGGAGCAGGCCCAGATCGAGCCCGGCGACGCGCACCGCGTCGCCGCCGCCGTGCTCGGTGTCGCCGGAGTGCTCGCCCTGATCGCCTCCGGGCTGGCGCTCACCTGGCTGGTGGATCTGCGCGGGACCGGCCCGGAGGAGTTGGCCCGCCGACCGCTGTTCGCCGGGTACGCGGGCAGCGCCGCCGGCATCGCCGGGACGATGGCGGTGGTCATGGCGTTGGCGCTGACCGTCGTGCACCGGCTGGTACCCCGCGTGAAGGGTTGACCCGGCGAGCGTCCAGTGTGATCAGGCGCCCTGGCGGGGCGCGGGCACGTGCGGGGCGACGCCACGCAGGTGGGTGAGCACCACCGGGTCGATCCGCCCCGGCACCAGGCGCTCCTCCAGATTCTCCAGCCCCGCCCAGGAGACCAGCGCCGCCTCCGGCCCGGCGTCGCCCACCGGGTGACCCAGCGCGGTGAGCAGCGCCGCCACCTCGTCGGCGAGCGCGCCACTCAGGTCGAGCAGGGTCGCCGGGTCGGGCCGGCTGAACAGCATCGTGTGCACGGTCAGCAGCCGACCGAGCTCGGCGACCGGGTCCGGATGGTCGTCCACCCGCAGGTCGACGACCACGTCGCTGGTGCCGCCGTACCCGCCGCCGCGCTCGACCACCAGCAGGCCGGCGCTCTGCCGGCCGCGCCGGTCCCCGCCGGCCTCGTCACCGGCCCGCAGCGCGGCGACCAGCCGCTCGGCGAACGGCAGCGCCGAGGCGCCCTGCCACGTCTCGCCCATCGCGTCGACCACCTCGGGGCCGGCCAGGATGTTGCCCTGCGCGGCCCAGCCGTCGCCGACGCGTCCGCCCGCCCAGGGATGGCAGGCCGGCCCGGTCCAGCTCGCGCCCGGCCCGCTGACGCCCACCACGGCGAGCTGCCGGTGCTGCCGCTCGGGGTCGGCGGCGACCAGGCCGGCCACCACGTCGGCGGCGGGCACCCCGGTGCGCAACAACGCGAGCCCCTGCGGACGATAGGCCAGGTTGACGTGCGCCTGGGTGGCCAGCGCGCCGACCTCTGCCGCGGCCGCCGGCACCAACGCTCCGGCGGCGAGGAACTTGCTGGCCACGACGACGCCGTGGCGGCGGCCGTCGGCGGAGCGGGCGACGAGGGAGAAGGTCACCCGCCGAGACTAGGGCGTGTGTCCGGTTCCTCGGCCGGCCAAGGGCTGTGAGACTCGACCCAACCGACCTGGTCGCGTACACCGGTGCTTCAGAACGGCGTCGCGGCGGCCTCCGGCGGCGCGCCGCGCGCCCGACGGGCGTCCGCGACCGCGACGCCGCCGAGCACGATCGTCCCGGTGGCGGTGGCGACCACCCCCGGCAGGAACAGCAGCGGTACGACCGCCGCCGCGAGCGCTCCGATGGCGATCCACCGGGACGGCGACACCCGCCCGAAAACCTCGTACTCGAAGCGGGCCCGGCCGGCCAGGAACAGCGCGGGTCCGCCGAGCACCATGACCACCCACGGCGCCGGGGCGTGGCCGAGTGGATGCTCGATCACCAGTTCGTAACCGATCGCCGTCGCGGCCAGACCGATCACCATGATCAGGTGAGTGTCGGCCGCCGAGCGGCCGATGTTGGCGGGGTGACGGGCCATCTGCACCGCCTCGCCCAGGATCTGCCCGGCGCGTTGCACGTAGATCCGCCACAGCATGATCGACGTGGCCACCGCGAACGCGAACGCCCACAGGTGCCCCGACCCGTACGGACCCTTGCTGTAGGCGAAACCGGCCACCAGGATCGTCTCGCCGAGCGCCACGAGGAAGAACTGCTGGTACCGCTCCGCCAGGTGCTCCCCGGCGATCTCCCACTTCGAGACCGTGGAGCGGCCCAGCCCCGGCACCGGCCAGCCGCACCGCGCGGCCAGGTACTCGGCCGCCAGGGCCACCGACCAGAGCACCACCTGCGTGTTGGTGTCCAGCAGCGCCCCGCTGATCCAGAGCACCCCCGTGACGGCGAACACGACCGCCATGCGCACCTTCAGCCGGCGGTACGGGTGCGGCCCCAACGCGATCGACAGGATCACCGGCCGGGTCACCTGCGCGACCACGTACGCCGTGGCGAACATGAGCGACGTCTCGGAGAACGCCCGGGGAACCGCCACCCCCATCACCATGCTGCTCACGAGCGCGGTCAACACCACGATCTGCAACGGCGCGCGGTACGGGTCGTAGCGGCTGGTCGTCCACGCGGTGCCCTGCCAGACCGACCAGAGCGCCAGCAGCAACAGCAGCGTCTTGCCGCTGCCGGTGATCGCCGCCGCGGCGTGGTCGCGGGCCGGCTCCCGGCTCAGATCCTCGAACGCCCGCGCGGAGATCCGGGTGAGCGCGAAGACGTACACCAGGTCGAAGAAGAGTTCCAGGAACGTCGCCCGACCGGGCGCGGCCGCCGCCGGGACCGGCTCCAGGTGTCCTGCCGCCCTGGAACCCATGGTCAGCGGCCTGCGCCGGTGCTCCGGTCCACCTCGCAGTGGTAACACCTTCGGGGGCTGGGGCGCGGCGAACCGGCGATTAGGCCCACTAAGGGGATCTTGCTCAGGGGTGCCGTCACCAGGCAGGATCGATCGGTGACGAATCGATGGGGCATGACGGTGCCGTTGGGCGGGATTCCGCTGGCCGAGCACCAGGGGGTCTACGCGACCCTCGAGCGATCCGGGTTCACCGACGTGTGGTCGTCCGAGGTCGCCGGGACCGACGCGTTCACCCCGCTGGCCCTCGCCGCGGCGTGGCAGCCGCAGCTACGGCTGGGCACGGCGATCACCCCGGTCTTCACCCGTGGACCCGGGCTGCTCGCGATGAGCGCGGCGGCGCTGGCCGAGGCGGCACCGGGCCGGTTCGCGCTCGGCATCGGCGCGTCCTCCCCGGTGCTGGTGCGGGACTGGAACGCGGCGCGGTTCGACGAGCCGTTCCGGCGTACCCGGGACGTGCTGCGTTTCCTGCGGGCCGCCCTGCGCGGTGAGACGGTGGACGAGGTCTACGACACCTTCACCGTGCGCCGGTTCACCCTCGAACGCCCGCCCACGGCGCCGCCGCCGATCCTGCTCGCCGCGCTGCGCCCGGGGATGCTCCGGCTGGCCGGCGCCGAGGCCGACGGGGTCATCCTCAACTGGCTCAGCGCCGACGACGTGCCGCGAACCCTGGCCGAGCTGGGCGAGCGCCGGGCCGGCTTCGAGGTCGCCGCGCGGATCTTCGTCTGCCCCACCGAGGACGCCGCGTACGCCCGTACCCTCGGCCGCCGGCTCATCACCAGCTACCTGACGGTCCCGGCGTACGCCGAGTTCCACCGCTGGCTCGGCCGCGACGAAACGCTCGGGCCGATGTGGGCGGCGTGGGCGGCTGGCGACCGCCGCGCGGCCAGCGCGGCCGTGCCCGACGAGGTGGTCGACTCCCTGGTGCTGCACGGCTCACCCGAGCGGTGTCGGGCCCAGGCGCGGCGCTACGCCGAAGCCGGCGTGGACGTGCCGATCCTCGCGCTGCTGCCCACCCCGGAGGTGACCGCCGGGGGTGCCGCCGCGCTGACGACCCTCATCGCCCAACTCGGCGCCGAGCCGGCGGGAGCGTCCGCGTGAACCTGACCGACCGGGTCGTGGTCGTCACCGGAGGCGCCGGTGGCATCGGAACGGCCCTCGCGCGCCGCTTCGCCACCGAGGGCGCCGCCGCCGTGGTCGTCGCCGATCTGGACGCCGAGGCCGCGCGCGCCGTTGCCGAGGGCATTGGCCCGGTGGCGCACGCCGTCGCCGTCGACGTCACCGACGAGACCCAGGTACGGGCGCTCGTCGACGACACCGAACGGCGGTTCGGCCGCATCGACCTGTTCTGCGCCAACGCCGGGGTCACCACCGGCGGGGGAGTGGAGGTCGACGACGCGGGCTGGGACCGGGCGTGGCGGGTCAACGTGCTCGCCCACGTCTACTCGGCCCGTGCCGTGCTGCCCGGCATGCTCGCTCGCGGTGGCGGTCACCTGCTGCACACCTGCTCTGCGGCGGGGGTGCTGACCGCGGTGGGCGACGCCGCGTACACCGCCACGAAACACGCCTCGGTGGGCTTCGCCGAGTGGCTGGCCATCACCTACCGGGACCGGGGCATCCGGGTCAGCGCCCTCTGCCCGCAGGGGGTGGACACCCCGATGCTCGCCGACGGGATCGCCGAGGGGCACCTCGGCGCCCGGGTGATCACCGCCTCCGGCGCGGTGCTCACCCCGGACCAGGTCGCCGACGCGGCGATCGCCGGGCTCGCCGAGGAGCGGTTCCTGATCCTGCCGCACCCGGAGGTCGCCGACTACGCCCGCCGTCGCGCCGAGGACCCCGACGGCTGGCAGGCCGGCATGCGCAAACTCATCCGCCGTCTGACCGCCCGACAGTCTCCGAGTTGATCAAGAGGTTCGCGTCAGAAAGACGTCCACCGATGACGCGAACCTCTTGATCAGCGCCGGAGCCGGCGGGCGCGCCGGAGGCGGCGGGCGCGGCGGAGGGGATCGGGGTGGATGGACCAGAGCAGGCGACGCCACCACGGACGGGCCTCCCGCAACGTCGTCACGTAGGCGGTGGCCACCTCGGCGGCGCGGACCGCCTGGTCGGCCGTCGCGGTGCCCGGGGCGAAGCCCACCTGGTTGAGCAGCGTCGCCAGCTCGTCCACCGCCGGGTCGGTCGTCACCTCCGGTGGCGAACCAGCCGTGCGACGGGCGTCGACGAGAGCCTGCCGGGCGCGTCCGGCCACCTCGGTGGCCGCCAGGTCGTCGCCGACCGGCCGACCGGCCAGCCGCAGCGCGTCGGTCACCTCCCGCCAGGCGCCCGCGATCCGTTGGCCGGGGTCACCCCGCACCAACCGGCCCCGACTCAGCGAGCGGCGCATCGCCAGCAGGGTGAGCAGCAGCGCCCCCACCAGCAGCAGCAGCGACCCGCTGCCGCCAGCGACCAGCACCGGCCTGGACACCCCACCGCGCGCCGGCGGCCCGTCACCAGCGGCCACCGGCTCCGGCGACGCGCTCGGCTCCGCGGTGGGCGCGGGCACCTCCGACGGCGGCGGATCCTCGGGCGTGGGGCGGAAGTCCTCCTCCACCGGCCGCGGCTCGTTCTCCGGGCGGGGCAACGGGTCGAACGCCACCCAACCCAGCCCGTCGAACAGCACCTCCGGCCAGGCGTACGCGTCACCCGCCCGCACCGGCCCCTGACCACCCGAGGAGAAACCGACCACCACCCGCGTCGGCAGCCCGGAGAGCCGGCCGAGCACCGCGAACGCCGCCGCGAACTGCTCCGACGTGCCCCGCTGCCCGCCACCGTTGCGCGGGCCGAAGAGGAAGAAGGCCAGGTTCGGGTACGCGTGCCCGCTCGGCGCGTCCGCCACCACCCGGTAGTGCTCGGCCAGGAACTGCTCGATCGCCGCCGCCCGCGCGTACGGGGCGCCGTTCTCCTCGGCGAGCTGGGTCGCCAGCCGGCGCAGCGGATCCGGCACACCGTCCGCGACCCGCAGCACCCGGGCCACCTCCTCGCCGGCGGGCACGTTCGCGGTCGCCAGCAGGTTGTTGTCCGGGCGCTCCCGGACCGACGTCACCTCGTACCGCAGCCCCGGCGTCAACCCCTCCGGCCGGATCAGCGTCCCCGTCGCCGGGTCGTACGCCACCCGCGCGCCGCTGACCTCACGCGGCGTCGCCACGGCCGGGAGCAGCCGCCCCGTCAGCTCGGCCACGGTGATCTGCTGCCGGACGGTCTGCACCGTGCTGTCCCGGGCCGGCTCGCCGGCCGGCAGGATCCGCCCCGCGTTGCGGTACGTCGCGCCGACCCGCCAGGTGATCCCGTCGTAGTCACTGAGCACCGCCAGCCGGATCCGCACCCCGGCCGCCCTCGGCTCGTCCGCGTCGCCGGCCGGAGCGGTGGCGCCCGACGTACTCACGTCGAGGAGCTTCTGTTCCGGGTGCAGCGCCCACCCCGAGATCCGGATCAGCGGGTTCTCGTCGAGCGTCTCGACCTGCGGCGGCTCCACATAGCGGCGCGGGTCGACCGGCCGCCCGTCGACCTGACCGGCGACCACCGGGCCGAGCAGCGCCACCAGCCCGATCACCAGGACGACGCCGAGCGCCGCCGACGCCGCCAGCCGAAGTCGCACGGCCGCCCGTACCCCGGGGGCGAGACCGGCCGCCGGGTCGCCGCCGGCCGGTGACGCGCCGGTCGGCACGGCCAGCCCGACCGCCGCGACCGCGACGAACGCCACCGTCGCGCCGATCGCCGGTTCGGCGTTCGGGCCGACCACGTAGAGGGCCGCCGCGTAGAGCCCCGCCGCCGGCAGGTAGCCGAGCAACACCCGGCCGGTGCGCAACGCCACCTCCGCCCCGGCCAGACCGGCGAGCCAGGCCGCCACCACCGGCACCAGCACCGTGTCCGGAGTGGGCTCCACCGGGATCATCGCGGTGAGCAGGCGGGGAATGCCGTTGCGCGCCGCGTCCGCGCTCACCTCGAGCAGGCTGCCCGGCAGGTCGGCGCGGGCGGCGGCCAGGCGCAGCGACCACAGTGTCCACCCGGCCAACGCCACCATCGACACCGGCGCCACCAGCCACGACGGCAGCCGCCGGGCAGCCACGCTGGCCAGCACCGAACCCACCGCCGCGCCGATCACCAGCCGGGTCAGCAGGTCGCCCGCGTACACCCGGCCGAGCACCACCCCGGCGAGCGCGATGAGCGCGATGAGCGCCAGTGGCACGACGGCCGCCCGCAGCGCGCGCACCACCCGCCCCGCCGCGCTCGGGCCGCCCGCAGTCGCCTCCTGCGCCTCGCGCTGCGGCGCGATGCCCGTCACCACCGGCGTACCCCGTCCCACTCGGCGGCGAACTGCGCGCCGTCCACCGCGTCGACCACCACCAGGCCGCCCGTGCCCGCCGGCGTCGGCTCCGCCGCGCCGAACACCCCGACCACCACCGACGGGTACGCGCCGCGCAGCGCACCGACGTGCCCCAGTCCGTCCCGCCCACCGGGGCCGGTCAGGAAGATCAGCGTGTCGCCGAGCCGGTCCTGACGCAGCCGGGTGGTGACGGCGCGCAGGGCGTCGTCGGAGTCGGACAGTTCGGCGGCGGCGAGCCGGTCCAGCGGCCCCACCCCGGCCGGCCCGCCCTCGATCGGCTCCGGGCCGACCAGCAGCAACAGCACCGGCAGGTCCGCGCGGTGCGCGGCGGTGACGACCGACGCCGCCGCCTCGCACGCGGACTCGAACGACTCCGCCACCCCGCCCGTGCGGTGCGGATGCGCGGCCGACCGGTTGTCCAGGAGGACGACCAGACTGGGCAGGCTGGTGTCCACGTTCTCCCGCACCATCAGCTCACCGACGCGGGCGCTCGTGCGCCAGTGCACCCGCCGCAGCTCGTCGCCGACCACGTACTCCCGCAGCGAGTCGAACGTGATCGACCCGTGCGGCACCCCGTCCACCCGACCGTCGAGGCTGCGCCCCGCACCGGTCGGCACCGCCGACAGCGGGTGGATCCGAGGGTGCACCCAGACCGGTGCCGTCTCCCCGTACGGTCGGGCGAGCGCCACCAGACCCAACGGGTCCCGCCGGGTCACCCGCAGCGGACCGACCGCCACCACCCCACGACGGTCGGTCGGCACGTCGTAGCGGACCTCGGTGTCCCGACCGGGACGCAGGCGCAGCAGCGGCACCGGCACCGCGCGGCTCCCGCACCGATCCTCGGCCAGCAGGTTCGCCGAGCGCAGCCGGCCGGCGTTGCGGACCGTCAACGTCATGCTCGCCGGTTCGCCGCGCGCCACCCGATCCGGGTCGGCGCGGCGCGCGACCACCAGCCGGGGCCGCCAGGCCGCCGTCAGCGCCGCGTAGCCGACGGCCGCGCCGGCCGCCGCGCCCAACAACGTCAACTCGGGGTACGCGAACCGGAAACCGGTCCCCAGCAACACGACGGCGGCGACGAGCAGCCCGACCCCTCGGGCGGTGATCCCCATGGCGCTGCTGCCGGTCAGCCCTGCACCGGGGCCGGCTGCCCCGACGGCAGCGGCACCGGCACCGAGGCGATGGCCTGGCGCAGCACCTCCCCGGCGGTCATCCCGCGCACCTGCGCGTCCGGCGTCAGCAGCAGCCGGTGCGCGAACACCGGTTCGGCGAGCGCCTTGAGGTCCTCCGGCATGATCCAGCCCCGCCCGTCGATCAGCGCGTACGAGCACGCCGCCCGCGTCAACGCGATCACACCCCGAGGGCTCACCCCGACCCGTACCTGCGGATGGGTGCGGGTCGCGGCGGCCAGCCGGACCGCGTACGCGTACAGCGGCTCGGCGATGTGCACCCGACGCGCCATCCGGACCATCTCCCCGACGGTCGCCGTATCGGTGATCGGGGCGAGCGCCTCGGGGGAGCGGACCGTCGCGCCGCGCAGCACCTCCACCTCGACCGCCTCGTCCGGGTAGCCGACGGACAGCTTCACCAGGAAACGGTCGAGCTGCGCCTCGGGCAGCCGGTACGTGCCGTCCATCTCCACCGGGTTCTGGGTGGCGACCACCAGGAACGGCGCCGGCACCGGGTGTCGGACCCCGTCCACGGTGACGGTGTGCTCCTCCATCACCTCCAGCAGCGCCGACTGCGTCTTCGGCGACGCCCGGTTGATCTCGTCGGCGATCACGATGTTGGCGAACACCGGCCCCGGGTGGAACTCGAACTCCCTGCTCGCCTGGTTGAAGATCGTCACGCCGGACACGTCCGACGGGAGCAGGTCCGGGGTGAACTGGATGCGCCGCCACTGACCCTGCACCGTCGCGGCGATGGCACGTGCCAGCGTCGTCTTACCGACCCCCGGCACGTCCTCCAGCAGCACGTGCCCCTGGGCGAACAGCGCCGTCAGCGCCAGCCGGACCACCTGCGGCTTGCCGAGCACCACCGCGTTGACGTTCTCGGCCAGCCGGGCGGCCAGGGCGGCGAAGCCCTGGACCTCCGGTTGGGTTAGCGGCTCGTGGGTGTTCACGGTCGGTGGTGCTCCTCGCCTGGTGGTTCAGCAGGTGGGCAGGACGTTGATGTTGTCGCCGCCTTCCAGGTTGAGCCAGGCCCAGGGGATGTAGTTTTTCCCCTTGTAGTCCACCTGCACCCACCAGGTGCTGCGCTTGTCGTTGTTGTAGATGTACGCGTAGACCTCTTCACCCGACTTCTTGCAGTACGCCTGCAAGCGTTGCCCGTTGGGCACCCAGCCGGCCTGCCGGTCGTTGTCCTGCCGCGGCACCTCGAAGATCTCGTTGCCGTTGCGTTCGCCGGGGATCTCCCGCGTGCAGTAGCTCGCCTCCGGGCCGGACGCGCCGTTGCGGCACGTCGCGATCCCGTACAGCGCCTGGGTGGTCTGCGCCCGCTTGGCGGTGCTACTGCCGGCGGCGTTGGTCGCCGTCACCGTGAACGTGTACGCCGTGCCCGGCGTCAGACCCGACATCGTGATGCTGGAACACGCCCCGGCCTTCGCCGGCTCACCCGACGTGCTCAGCGAGCAGGTGGCCCTGCCGCCGCCCGCGTCCACGGTGAACGTGACGGTCGCTCCCGTCGCCGTCGCCGACGAGCCGGTCACCGTCACCCGGGGCGCCGCGACCGTGCGGGCCGTGGCGGTGGCCTCCGGGCCCGGCCCGGCCTCGTTGACCGCCTTCACCTTCACCGTGACGTTCTGGCCGTTGCCCAGACCGGTGACGGTGGTGCGGGTCTCGGTCACCTCGGTGGTCTTGCCACCGACGTCCACCTGGTACTTCGTCACCGGTCGACCGTTCGCCTCGGCCGGCGACCACTGCACCGTGACCGCGCCCGGCTGGTCGGCGACCGTGCCGGCCTGCAGGTCGAGCGGACGACCCGGCGCCGCGAACGGCACCACCGTGTTGCTGACCGGCGAGGCCGCCGAGCCGGCGCCCTTGTCGTTGACCGCCACGACGGTGAACGCGTACTGCGTCCCGTACTCCAGCTCACCCGCCGGCACCACCAGCTCGGTCTTGGTCGACTCGCCGGCCGGCGCGTTCGTCCCCGCCGACGTGGCCGTCACCGCGTACTTGGCGATCTTGTTGCCCTGGGCGTTCGCGGCCGGCCACTTGACCACCACCGTGCCGTCCGGCCGCTCCTGCGCCGTGATGCTGGCCGGCGGATCGGGCACCGCGGCGGTCGGAGTGACCGGGTTGCTGCTGCGCGGCGGGCCGTCACCCTTGGCGTTCACGGCGTGCACCGCGAACCGGTACGTCTCGCCGTTGGTCAACCCCTTCACCTCGACCGCGCGCTGGTTGGCGCCCACCTCCAGGCGCTGACCGGCGCCCTGCACGACGTACTTGATGATCTCCGCGCCGTTCGCGGCGGCCGGCCGCCAACTCACCCGGGCCTGGGCGTTGCCGGCGGCGGCCGTGACGCTGCGCGGCGCGCTCGGCTTGCTCACCCGGGGCTTCTTCGGCGGCGGGGGCGCCGGCGGCGGGTCACCGCCCAACACGTCATTGGCGTACTTGTCGACCTCGCGCACCTGGTGCTTGTCGTCCACCACCCGAGCCGTCGCCGAGTCGGGCGAGTTGATGAACAGGTGGTTCTCCCGGACCTCCATCTCCAACGGTCCGGTCGCCTTGCCCTTGATGGTGTCGACCAACTGGCCGCCCGCGTCGAAGGAGTAGATGGTGCCGGTGGCCTCGTCGGCACAGTAGAACCGATCGGCCCACGCCACCGCCGGGCTCAGCCGGTCGCCGCTACCCGGCACCGTGAACGTGCGCTCCTCACCGACGTCCCCCACCACCAGCACCCGCCGCTCGGCCGGCACCGTCACCGGCACCCGCGGCCCCGACGTGCGGGCCGGCAACGCCGCGGGGCCGGGCAGCGTCAACGGCGTCGGGCGCACCTCGCCGCGCTGCACTCGCAGCAGCCGGCCGGCCGTCCGGTCCAGCACCGCCACTCCGTCGTCCAGCGTGGAGACCACCAGATCGTGGCTGGGGTCGGCGACGTCGTACGTCTCGACCCGCTCCGGGCTGAGCCCTCCGCCGGCCGGCGCGGCCGAGGCCGGCGCGGACGGCAGCTTCGCGGCGGTGACCGCCGAGACCGTGCCCTCGCTGGGCACCGCGATCCAGAGCCGGCCCGTACCGTCGAACGCGCCGCCGGTGATGCCCGGCGGATAGCGCACCGGTTCACCCACCGGGCTCAACGAGCGGGGGTCGAGCTGCCGCACGATGCCCTGCACCGCGTCGACGACGAACGCCGCGTCCTCGTGCAGGGCGACGCTCACACCCAGGCCGGGCGTGGTCGGCGTGGTCGCCGTGAGCTGCAACGTGGCCAGGTCCAGTGAACTGATCTGCCCCGTCTGCAGGTCCCGCAGGATCAGCAGCCGGTCGGTCTGAGCGACCTGCATCGGGTGCCGACGGGCACCCGGAATCTCGGTGCGGGTGTCCACCCGGGCCGTCACCCCGTTGACCCGGGCCAGCTCGCTGCGCACCCCGCTCCACAGCCAGGAACTCGCGTCGTAGTTGGCCACCGCGTTGTCCGCCGCGCCCAACCCCAGGACGGTCAGCCCCATGGCCGCCAGCAGCGCGGTGACCGTGCCCACCGTCACGAGCCCGCCTCGCAGTCGGGACCGGGAACGGGGGGCGTCGGTCCGCTCGGCGTCGTCGATGCTGGCCACAGCCGGCTGCCTTCCCTGAGTCGTGGCAGGTGGCGTACGCCTCGCGGCGACCCCTCCCCTGAGCCGGGTGCCATCATATGGCCCGGCCGGGAACGGGGGAACCCGCACCGTCACCCCTGTGGATACCGAGCGTGGGCGGCGGACGCCCAGCTCAGCTCCACAATCGTCAATCCGACGATGACCAGCTCCACGGCGCGGTGCTCAGCTCGGGGGTGTGGACCGCTCACGATCCGTGCACACCTGACCCGAGGTGGCGAAGCTGTCGGTCGAGTAGACGGCCAGCACCGTGAAGCAGTAGTCCACCCGGGAGCTGAGCCCGTTGACCGTGTGGCGGGTCCGCCCCGGCTCCACTGTCGCCATCACGCCGAGCGCCGACCCGGCCCGCCCACCCGCGACCATGAACGGCACCGTGCCCCCGGACGGATCCGTCCAGCTCAGCGTGATCGTCACCGCATCGTCGCTCAGCTTCAGGTCGCCGGGAGGGGGACCGGTCGTCGCCGGTGCCACCGTCACCGGTGTCCCGGACGGCGGCGGCGCGTCGTCACGGCTCAACACCACCGCGCCCAGGCCCGCGACCGCCACCAGGGCCACCCCGGCGGCCACCGCCGCGCCGATCACCGTCGCCCGGTTGCGGCCCGTCGAGCCAGTCCCATCGGTGTACGACGGCGCGTACGCCTCCTGCGGGTAGTACTGCCCCGGGTACACCTCGTGGCCGGCCGGGGCCTGCTGCGCCGGGTACCGCTGGCCGGCCGGGTACTGCTCGGCGGCCCGGTACTGCTCGGCGGCCGGGTAGGCGGGCGTGACCGGCGGGCCGTAGGGCGCGGCCAGGCCCGGCACCAGATCGTCCACCGGAGTCGACGCCGAGGCGCCATGTCCGCCGGTGAGGTGCGCCGGGCCGCCATGTCCACCCGGGACGGGTCCCGGTCCGCTGTGCTCGTTCAGGATCGGGGCGACAGGCGTCGTCGGGGCCGGTTCGAGGTTCGGTGCCCGGTCGGGCGGGGTAGCCAGATCTCCGGCGTCGCGCCTGCCCGGCTGGGGGGTCGACGGCCCGACGGCCGGGAACACCTCCGTCGACGCGGATGCGAAACCTGACGCTTCACCGGGTCCGGCCGACAGCGCTTCCGTGCCTCTGTCGCCCGGTCCAGGCCGCTGGGGCACGCCCGCCTGGCCGTCCCCGGTGCCCGGTGAGCCCGGTGTGCCCCCAACGGCCGGGGTGGGCCGGACGTCCGTCGACCCAGGGGAGTCAGCATTCGACGCGGGCAGCGGTTGCGGAGGCGCGCTGCTGCTCCACGGCGGCGCGGTCAGTCCCCACGGCGGTGCGCTCACCGGAGGCGCCGACACCGGCTGGCTCTGCCCAGGTGGTGCCGATACGGGAAAGGCGGGCGGCCCGGATACCGGGAACGCTGAGGCCGGTGGGCCAGAGGCGGGGTGCGGCGGCGCGGACGTCGGGAATGCCGAGGCCGGGGGACCGGACACGGGGTAGGGCGGTGCGGACGTCGGGAATGCCTGGGCCGGGGGGCCGGACACGGGGTAGGCCGATGCGGACCTCTGGGCCGGGGGGCCGGACACGGGGTGCGGTGGTGCGGACGTCGGGAATGCCGAGGCCGGGGGACCGGACACGGGGTAGGGCGGTGCGGACGTCGGGAATGCCTGGGCCGGCGGACCGGAGACGGGGTAGGCGTGGCCGGGTGGTCCGGACACCGGATTGGTGGGCGGCCCGACCAGCGGTTGGGGTTGGGCGGGCGGCCCGGAGACGGGTTGGTCGTACCCGGGCGGAGCGGACACCGGGCGGCCGGGCGGTACGGCTGGTCCGGAGGCCGGCGCCGAGGGCAGGGGTGGCCCGGAGACCGGCAGCGATGGTGCGGCGGGCGTCGCACCGGATGCGTGGTGCGTGGGCGTGCCCGCCGGACCGTTGGTCGTCGGGATCGCACCAGGCGGTGCCGTACCTGCTGCCGTGACGGCCGGGCCGCTCGGCCCTGCCGCCGCGAGCCGAGCCGCCTCCTCGGCCAGCAGGGGCTCGATCTGCCGTACCTGAATCGTGGGTTCATCCCACCGCGGCGCTGGCGGGGGGCCGGTGTGCGGACCGGCGGAGGTCGGCGCGGTGGCGGGCGGTCCGGTCATGGGCGGTGTCTGCGGCCCGCCGGAGGCCGGGCGGATCGGCCCGTCGTTGGTGCGCTGGCGCGGCGGCGCGGATGGAGGCTGCTGCCGCAGGTGTGGGGTGGGCTGGGCGGCTACCCCAGGTGGTGGGCCGGCCACTGGCCGGGGTGTGGCCGCCTGCTGCTCGACCCGCTGGCGGGGCGGCATCGGCGGTGCGGCCGGCACCGGGGGGACGGCCGACGCGGGCCGCGTCGGACCGGCAGGGGTCGGGGAGGGCTGCGGCGCCCAGGGCGACGCGGGCGCTGGCGGACCGTCCGTTGTCGGGCGCATCGCGGCCAGGGTCGCCAGAGACAGCGTCGGGCCGGAGAGCGCCGAGCGGGCCCCGGAATCAATCGAGGTGCCGGTGGCGGAGGCCGGCGGTCCGACGTACGTCTGCTCCACGGCAGCGCTGCCCTCGCCGAGGTAGTCACGGGCGGCGCGTACGACTGGGTGGTTCTCCCCGAGCGCCGCGGGCCCGGCGCTGGCGACCCTGGTGTAGTTACGGCGGGCCTCGTGCCTGTTACCCAACTCCTCGGCGACCTCGGCCAGCTCGAAGGCGAGCGCGAGCATCGTCGGTTCGGAATGGTCCCAGCGCCGCTCGCCCGCCGCGAAGGCCTCCTCGAGCACCCGGCGGGCGGCGAGCGGGTCGTCCGCCTCGCGGTGCAGGCGGGCCAACAGGTGAGCGGTGTGCAACGTCTCGGGATGGTCCTCGCCGTACGGCGGACGGGCGGAGTCGACGGCGTCCGCGAGCAACGTCCGGGCGGCGTCGTGGTCGCCCGCCGCGCGTAGCGCGAGGGCCCGTTGCTGTACGGCGGCCAGGGGAGAGGGATGGGACACAGGGCAATGCTGCCGTCACCGGGCCGTCGACGCTACCCGGCCCTGCGCTCGAGCCGACTCTGGTGACCCTCAGTGGCGGTGTGAGCGGTGGCGGGAGGGTGATGTGCATGATCCATGGGCGCCGTGTACAGTAACTCCCCGTGCGGCCCGCTGGGCCGGCCTTCGGATGCAAGATCATCTGGGTCGGCAAGGTAGGCTGAACGAGCAAGTCCGGGTGGCGGAATGGCAGACGCGCTAGCTTGAGGTGCTAGTGCCCGTATAGGGCGTGGGGGTTCAAGTCCCCCCTCGGACACCAAAGTTCGTGGATATCCACGTGAGATCAACTTCCTCTCGCATGGAGACGCGAGCCACGACGACTCATATGTGCGCACCGACCCCACGGAGCCGGTGTCACCTGCGCTGACACCCTTGCCCTCGCGCTGGCGGGGGCCCAGGTGAATCTCGGCCGCTCGCGCCCTCGCTGGCCCGACGAGCAGCTCGTCGAGGCGCTCGTACCCACCCCACTGCCGGTCTCCTCGCCGGAGCCGGCGCCGCTGCCGACACTGCCCGCGCCCGCCGCCCGCACGAGTGATGGCGTGCTGTTCGACGTTGGCCGACCCGACGCCGCCGGCCGCGTCACCGCTCGTGCGCTGCTGCGGGCGTTGGGCTGGACACCGGGGCTCACGCTGCACATCGACGTCGTGACCGACGCAATCCTGATCACCCCGGCCGCCGATGGCGCGCACGTCGTGGGCACTCGCGAAGAGCTGCCCCTACCGGCGGCCGCCCGACACCTGTGCGGCATCGCCACCGGCGAACCCGTCCTCCTGGCCGCCCTGCCCCGCCAGAAGCGCATCGTCGTGCACCCCTCAAACACCATCACCGCGGTCCTGGCCGACCTGCACGCCCGCATCCTCGCAGAGCCCTCATGACCACGGATCCCGATCGTGTCGCCACCGCCCGAGCACTTCTCGCGCATCTCGGCCTTACCGCCGCCGACCTCAGGGGCACCGATCAACCGGCCGTGCCGACATTCGCCGAGTACCTTCCTGCTGTCGTCGCCGCGGCGAGCCCGGGAACCCGACGCACCTACGGCAGCTCCTGGCGACGAATGGCCGCCGCCTACGGCGAGTGGCGTATCGACGCGGTGCGGGCCAGCGACCTCGAAGCCCTCATGCGCCAGGCCGCCGCCGGCGCCCGCCCTCGCCGCAACTCCCGAAACGGCCGGCACGCCGGCGAGCACCTCATCGCCGCCGCCCGCGCGTTCTACAACCGCGCCATTGCCGACGGCTACCTCACCGTCGTGGACAGCCCTGCCCACCGGGTTCGCAAACCTCGTCGGCTGCCCAACACACGCCGCGCCCTCACCCCCGACGAATTGGCCGACATCAACGCCGCCGCCCGCAGCGGCGGTAACGACATCGTGCTCGACGCCCTACTGCTGCGCCTGCACACCGAAACTGCCTGCCGGCGCGGCGGCGCCCTGGCGCTGCGCCTGATCGACCTGGACACCGACCACGCGCTGATCCGCCTGTCGGAGAAGGGTGGCACGCAGCGGTGGCAGCCCATCACGCCGATGCTCGCCGCTCGTCTCAGCGAGCACGCCCAAGCCCGCGGCGCCGTCACGCCCACCGACGCGCTGCTTCGCTACCGCAACGGCCAACCCGCCACCTACCGGCGCTACGACCTACTGTGGGCCCGCATCGGCCGGCGGCTACCGTGGGTCGCCGCCCAGGGAATCACCACGCACTGGCTGCGCCACACCACCCTGACCTGGGTCGAGCGGCACTTCGGCTACGGTGTGGCCCGCGCCTACGCCGGACACACGGACCGCCGAGGACCCGCCACCACCACCTATATCAAGGCCGACCTGCACGCTGTCGCTACCGCCCTGGCAGCCTTCACCGGTCAGCCACACCCACTGGCCGTAGGTGAGAGCGCCCTAAGATGATGATCAGACCTAGACGGTGGTCGCGTCCTTGATCTGGAGCACGACAGGCCCTGCCGCTGTTGGAGCGATCCAAGCCTCGTAGGTGGGATTCCGGGTGTCGGTCTTCGTGGTTCCGAGCCAGGTGTAGCGGACGGCCAGCTCGTACGTGCCCTTGACGCGGTAGATCGCAAACTTCGGATCGAAGGTGGCACGCGCGGTCAGAAGTGGATCACCCGTGGAAGACCATTTGATCTTCTCGGCGCCCGACGGCGGACTCCATTCGGGGCATCCAGCCGGCATAGCCGACTTGGCGTCTCGCACGCATCGTGTGAAGGCGTCGCTCAGTTTTGCGGCGACCAGCTCCCAAGGCACCTTGGGATCCTGCTTCACTACATCGGGGTCGCCTATGGCCGAGTGTTCCTTGATTTCCTGGACGTCAAGTCTCCCATCGACCCAGTTCACCTTGGCCCAGTACTTCGCTGGCGTCACGACGCGGCGTAGCTCCTTTGAAGCGGTGTAGTCCGCCGTCACCATGACGGTCCCGAGCATGTCGAAGCGGCTTTCCGCTTCGGTGTAGTGAATGACCGCAGCTTCCAGAGGGTTGCCGTAGAAGGCCCATCGGACCTTGGAGACGTCCGAGGTCTCGACGATGGATTGCGGGCAATTGGCGGGGGTCGCAGACGGTGACTTCGCGCATTTGTCGAGCCAGCTCCCTGCAGCCGCGACCACGGCCTCCTGCTTCACCTCAGCCGGCCAGGGATCTGACGTCGCAGGGAACGGCTCATTTCCGCCGAAGATGAAGTAGCCCAAGACAGCAAGAACGACGACGACGCCCAGTCCGCCACCACCCGCGGCTGCTGCCGCGCCACTTCCGGAGCCAGACTCTGTTGCCTCATCTTCTCTGAGGTCGACATTCGCTCTGGTTCCGTAGTGACGATGGTGATGCGTGTGGGTGCTCTTATCGACGTTCCCTTCGTAGTAGGATCCCTTGACGTTGGCCTGACGTTCGCCACCAACGCCAGTTTGCCGATCTACCATGCTTACCTGCCCTCGCGGTCATCATGGCCTCGCTCGAAGTAGTCGCCCGCGACGTTGGCCTGACGCCCGCTACTGAACCCGACCTGGTTGACCACGGGGCTAGCTCTGCCCGACTTCGCCGGGCCGCTCAAGCTGTCCCGATGCTGAGCGCTAGACGAGGATGCCGAGCCGCTGGCGCTTCGAATCGTCAAGATTATGCCGACGATCGCTACCGGTAACGCGATGATGTTTGCCCAGGCCGCCGCGCCGTCGAGGGTCCCACTAAAGATCATTACTAGCGAGACAACGATCATCAGAAGGAGCGCGCAGGCGATCATCTGTCGTTTGGACACGACGTCCATCATGGGCGATGGACGCAAACTTGCGAAGCTCCGACGATAAGGAGTGTCCTTGATCTGCCACGTTGGCGACGTGCATCTTCCTGGTGCGGCTTGCCCGTGGTCCAAGGGGCCCAAGGCCATTCGTGAGCAGCAGTCGGTGTGGCACTTGGCGACGCGGTGGCCGACTCATCGGCTGCTGGTCGCAGCATCGGTCGGTCGTGAGCTGCCTACCGTGGCTGAGTGACATCCTGGATCCCGTCGCCGCCAAGGCGACCGTCACCGCCGAAGCCGAGGTCAGTGACGCAAGACGACGATGGGCCGGGGCTGGCTCGTTGCCACCGCTCTTGCAGGCATTAGCGGCCAGCTGCACCCCTTTCGATTAACTCCGGAAACGTCGGCATCCGAAGTTGATCAATGACGCGTTGAAGCCAACGCGCGACCGCCTGATGGAGTCAGCGTAGACCGCGCTGCGCGGCGACGCTCTCGGCTATCTTCCGGTGAGTGCCGGCCAGTCCCTGGGTGTCGAGCGCGCCGGCGAAGGGCTTGCTGCTGTCTGGTTTGACGAGCGCGCCGCGGCGGACCCAGACGTCGGTGTGGCGGATCAGATAGTTGGTGGTCAGGATTGTGGCCCTGTGCGCGAGGAGGAATTCGAGGATGCGGTGCAGTTTCTCGCTGTTGCGCGAGTACCGGCTCAGCGCCGATGTGCACAGTACGAGATCGCCTTCGGTGGCCTTCCTGAGCAGGTCCACCAGACCTTGGTCGAAGCGCGGGTCGATCGCGCTGAACAGGGTCACCGTGTCGTCGCCGGACGGTGGTGCCGTGACTACCTCGTCGCCAGAAGGCAGGCTGGGCGTGGGTGCCGAGGGCAGGCGCAGTGGACCACGGCCGCCGTCGGCGAAGGTGTCGGTCAGCGCGTCCAGACACGCCCACGCACGCGGATAGCGCCCGGCCAGCTCGGCGAAAGGGTTCGGCTTTTGATCGGCGATGGGCTGGCGGCGGCGCGCGGCCAGCAGATGCGATAGCGGGCCGGCCGCGTACTGTGTCGCCGGGATGATCCCGCTGTCGAGCGGACCGTCGTGGTGTGCCTGCTCAAGCAGGCTGTTTCGCACCACGAGGGTGACCTTGGCCTTCAGGTCCAGCGGTGCCGCCAGCGGCTTGTGGTCGAACACCTCCTCGACGAACGGTGCGATCAGCACGTCCTGCTCACGTTGCGGCAGGGCCGCCAGCGCCTCGGCCCGCTGCAACACGTCGTCGCCGATACGGTGGGCCAGGTCCTCGTTCACGTCGCATGCTTCAGTCAGCATGCTGGGCAGCACGTCGCGGCAGTATTTGACCATGTGGGTGGGATCAGGGGTGGTCATCGCGAATGCCTCCGTCGGATGCGGGCTGGGTGTCGACAGCGCCACACCCTAAGCAGATCGACGCGTTGTCGCGACAGGCTCGCCATGGCCAAACCGCTATAGGCGGTAGAGGACTCAGGCGGGCAGCATGGCCTGTGCCGGCGTCAGCCAGTCGGCGCGTATGTGTTGCTGGGTCTGTTCGGTGACGCTCCAGTGGCCGCCGCAGGGCATCGCGTCTGCGGGGAAGGCGTACGACGCTAGGGGGTTGTCGAACCGGGTTATTCGCGGCCGGTAGGGGCCACCGGGGAACCACTCGTGCACCGAGAAGACAGCCGAGACCCGCCGGTGCTTGCCGGCGGTGCGGTCACGGCCGGTGCCGAAGAACCCATCGCCCTTGCGGATCATGGCCCCGCTCGAGATCTGGATTGCTGACGTGCCGGTCAAGGCCTTGTGAACCTCCCGGATGTCGCACATGCTGTCACGGATGCCAGCCACGATCGCGAACGGCTTGGAGCACAGCTCGTACTTCACGGCCTTGTCATCGAGCCGCTCCCGTAGCCTGGCTGCGGAATCGACAGCACCGCCCATTGCCGCGCCATTGACCACGATGTCGTCGTCGGCGCAGATGCGATAGCCGGCGGGCAGCGCAAGGAAACGGACGTCGATGTCGACGGCTGCGCTGCGGTACACCGTCCCGGGCACACCATGCTCGATAGGCAACGCGGCCGGATCGTCACGCAGCTGGGCGATCGTTCTCTCGATCCAGGCGACGAGCGGGCGCATCCGCGGGTCACGGTCCCACCGGCGGATCTCCACCATGATCGAGTGAGTGGTCAGCGTCAGACGGGCGTTCAGGTCATCGACCAGCACGGCGTGGCGGCGCTGTTCCGCAGTCCAGTCTTCGCGCAGCGTCAGTGTCAAGACCTCCACCGCCCCCACGTATGAGCCGTCGGACGTATAGAGGCGAAAGTCGGGACGGGTACCTGTCCCCTCCTCGTAGCTCACCTGGTACCGGCGAGCCAGCAGGTCGTGCACGAGCAGCTCGTCGAGCGCGCTGTACAGCCGCGTGTCGTCCGGCGCCCGTAGTTCGGCGTGCAGCCGCCCATCCCGGTCCGGGAACCGCGAGTACATCTCGTTGATGACGCGCCGCCCCTGTGCGGCCTGCGGCCGGGTGCACTCCAAGAACCAATTCACCGTCGGTTCCGCCGGGCTGATTCCACGCTCTTGAGTCGTACGCGGCTCATCGAACACCCTGCCCATCATGGCCGCGACGCTAGTGGCCAATTGCTCTGCCGACCAAGCCAAATTAACGGCGCGTCGCCTGCCGGGACGCTACCCATCTAGACGGCGGCTCGCCTGACTCATAAGAGCTGAGGACCTGAACGTCGATATCGGTCACCATCCTTCGCGTCTCGATGCTCACGATGAGGAGCACGGGCGAGTCGGGCATAGGCACAAGGGGGAGGGGAGGTGCGCTACGAGTACGTCACCCTCGCTTCCAGGCGCTCCACGAGACAACCCATTCCGGTACTGGCCGGACTGCGGGCAGTTGGTCTCGCCCCAGCAGCACTGCTTCGACTGCTTCGACGGCAGCCTGCTGTTCAGCCTCGCGGTCGCCGAGTGACTCGCATACCACCATCAGCACGTCGTCGTGTACGAAGGTCCGACACGGCTGGCCTATCTGCTGCTTGATCAGTAATCGAATGGCTTTGCGCAGTGCGGAAAGTTGGTCGCCGGGCACCCTTCGCACCTCTGCGTATCCATGCTGCAGCACTAGGTCGACGACCAGTTGCGCCACGACCGGCAGCCGTTCATCGACCGCAGGAGCCGGGAACAGACGGTCCATCAACGCCAGACACCGTCGACACGTTGGCGCGAACGCCGGCTCCCGGTACCGGCTGACGGGTCCGCCATCACCGCCGGCCATCACCAACCAAGCCCGACCGCACATCGTCGTCTGCGCCCAGACCGGTTCCTCAAGCGCGGCGAGGTCGTATCGTCGCTTGATCAGTTCCCGGTCGTTGTCCGCCTGGTAGAAGTGGGCGTCGGACAGAGCGCCGCGGCCTGCTTCAGGCGGGTTGTTGCGGCGTACGAGGTGAACGGCCTCGCCTCCACTGACCACGGCGAGGAGAAGCTGCGACGTCCCGGCCGTGATGACGTTGGGTCCGTCTAGCTCTTCAGGCATGACAGCATCCCCTCACGTCAGAAGGTGTATCGGACCGACGTACCGGTAACGGAGGCATCCTGCCAAACAGCAGCACCCGGGTGGGGGCTGTCGACGCTGATGCGGTCGCGCTACGGCCGTTTGTCGGGATCGAGCGCGTGGATGAGATGCCCGATCCTTTGCTGGTCGGGTGCCGGCCAGTACAGGTAGCGCGGGCCGAGGAAGCAAAGGAAAGCCCTGCAGGCGAACAGCTCGGGGCCTGGAGCCCGCCGCACCTACGGCACCTACTGGGATCGGACGGCCGCCGCGTGGCCGGACCAGCCGTTGGACAGCATCGCCGCCAGTGACATCGAGGCCTTGAAGCAGGTGATGATTGCCAGCGCGGTGTCGCGCTGTAACAGCCGCAACGGCCGGCACGCCGGCGAGCATGTCGTGGCCGCCGCCCGCGCCTTCTATTCCCGGGCGATCGCCGATCGTCTGATCGACGCCTCCGCGAGCCCTGCCCACCGGGTCGCGAAACCCGCCGCCTGCCCAGTACCCGCCGCGCCCTGACCGCACACGAGCTGGAAGCAATCAACGCCGAGGCTCTTACCAGCGGCAACGACGTCATCCTCGACGCACTGCTCCTGCGCCTGCGCACCGAAACCGCCTGCCGCCGCGGCGGTGCCCTGGCCCTGCGGCTGGTCGACCTGGACACCACCAATAGACTCGTCCGCCTGGCAGGGAAAGGCGCCACCGCCCGGTGGCAGCCCATCACCCCTCGATCTCGCCGAGCACCTGCACGAGCATGCCCGCGCCCCCGGCGCGGTCCTGCTCACCGACGCGCTCCTGCGCACCGTGCCGGCCAACCAGCCACGAGCCGCCGCTACGACCACGGACCACTTGTGGAAACGCCTCGCCGAGCGCCTGCCGTGGGGTCGCCATGCACAGGGCCGCCCACACACTGGCTACGCCACACCACGCTCACCTGGGGGAACGCCACTTCGGCTACGGCATCGCCCGCGCCTACGTCGGCCACATCGAAGGCCCCGGATCCTCCACCACCAAATACATCAAAGTTAATCTCCACGTGGCCGACGCGCTGTCGGCCATGACCGGCTAATCCCATCCGCTGGCCCGTCTGACAGATCACGCCGACCAGTGGTCGCAGGCCAACTGAGCTGTCTTGCCGACATCCCACCAAGGGGGCTGGTAGTCGCGTGCGGTGCCCTTGCAGGTGGTTCCGGGGTGCACCGCAGGCGCAAGGCCCCCGCGAGCCACGCACTACCTCGGTCGCTGCACCTGGCTCGCGACCTATCCGGGCTCAGAGCAAGTGGACGGTTACCCCACGTTACAGCGACCGAGGACGGTTTCGCCGTCGTTATATCCACCACCTGTAGGCTATTAGACGGTGACTGGCGCTCGTCCAACCGGGCCTCACCAGCAACATCTCAAACGACGGCTGTCGTACTAGGGTGTGCGGCCTGCGGAGACGTTCTTAGCTGAGGAATGACCTCCCGACCTGCGCGCCCGTCTCGGCGTCCCGGCAGCGCGTTCTATCATCGGCAGTAGTTCACTACTGATGGAGAGGCGATCTGGTGGCTCACAGCATGGCGCAGCAGACCATGGTCATGTCTCTGAGCGAGCTCGTGAGGCTGGCGGAAGAGGGCCAGTTCCGCACCAGCTCGTACTCCCGTCCGATTGTGTGGGGGCCTAAGCAGACCATCGCATTCTTCGACTCCCTTTACCGAGGGTATCCCACTGGGCAGCTGCTCTTTGCTGAGCAGCCAGCAGGTGCGGAGGAAATCGAGCTGGGTGGCGTGGCGATTCATGCTCCAGAAAACCCTTTAGCCTGGACGATCATCGATGGGTTTCAACGACTTTCCGTGCTCGTCGCAGCATGGCATGCTAGCGGGGATTCCCGGTATTCAGTATGCTATGATCTCGAAGCTATGCATTTCGTGGCCGGACCGCCGCAGCACCTCACGATGTTGCCGGTTCCAGTCGCAGTGCGCAGGCGGCGGCTCATGGAATGGCTTCGAGAACGATCTTTTCTTTCCGAAGAGAACCGAAGTGAGGCCCTGAGTTTAGGCAGTCGTCTGGCTGGCTATTCCATGCCGGTCATCGTGATGCGCGGTTTTGATAACTCCAGCGCTCTTCATGAGGTTTTCACTCGCATTAATCGCGGCGGCATCGGGCTAGCCCAGACGGATTTGGATCGTGCGAATAAGAAGCCCGGGGAACCCAAACGCGGTCTTGAGGCATTCTCCTCGCATAGTGAAAGATTGGGCTTCGGCCGCCTAAGTGAGAATCTTGCAGCTCAGTGTGTGGTCGCTGCCATTTTTCCCCGTGTTGATGCGCCCGCTGGTATGGCTGAGACTTCGCAGCTGTACCGATCGGCTTCGCGGCACACGTTGATGGAGGACGATGCAAAACTATCCGAAGCGCTCAGTTTAACTGTGAGATGGTTGCGGAGAGACGCCCATATCCCGCATGTGCGGTTGCTGCCCGCCGAGGTGGTGCTTCCGGTGGCGGTCCGGTTCTTTAGTGTGTTCCACACCCCGGAGCCCCATATTCGCGACTTGCTTCGGCGGTGGGTATGGCGCACCGATGTAGTTCGAAGAGAGGTTGACAAACGTAGGGCGCTCGAGGCAGTGGCTCACACTGCCGCTGATGAGGTACGTAGACTCCTTGATTCCCTTCCGCCTTCGAGGAGCGGACGGTACGAAGTTAACCTACAGGCCAAAGGACTTGAAACCCCCGAGGGTCGGATGAACGTGCTGGGCCTCCTTGGAGCGCAGCCGCTCTTGATCGTGCCCTCTAGACAGTTCAGTGAGTTGCCGGGCGCTCCACTGACAGATAGCGGGATCCTTACACCTTGGCTAGATAGCGCGGGAGCGATGTTTTCCCTGGTGACAGATCGCTCTGTTACGGAAGCGAAAACGCTGGGACATTATCTGCTACATCCATCCGCGCCTCGGGAGCAGCTACTGGAATCCGTGATTTCGTTGCCGCCAGGGGACGAAGCATTGGAAAGCCAGTTCCTTGATCAGCTGAGTGTCATGCTTCTGAGCGAGAGGCGATTTGACGAGTTCGTCGTTCGGCGTGATGGAATACTTAGTTCTGCGATCAGTCGCCGGGTCCAGTCCTTCGCACGTGTCGGCTTCCGCGAAAGGGGACGTCTTCCGACGTTGACGGGGGACGACTATGACAGCTAGGACGGCGAAGGCCCGCGTTTTGCTCGGGGACCGGCATGCGGGCGTTCTGCATTACGCGGAGGGCCTCACATTCTTCGCCTACGAGGATCTAGAGCCTGACCACCCAGTGCTAGGTCTTCCTTTCGAGTACAACCCCGACGTGGCTTCGCGGCCGGTGGCTGGTGTGCCCAGTTGGTTCGCCAATCTCCTGCCGGAACGCGAATCCGCGCTACGTAAGATTTACAATCAGCAGCTCCGCAGACGCGACGTTCCAGACTTCCTGCTTCTGCTTCACCTCGGCCACGACCTTCCTGGCGCGATTCGAGTAGAGGTTGAGGACAGCCTCCCAGGCGACATGGCGGAGGCGTTGGAAATAGCACAAACCGCTGCTGAGGATTCAGCAATTGGATTTTCCTTGTCGGGTATGCAGCTTAAGTTCTCGATGAAGTCCGAGGGAGAAGAATTTCACCTCCCCGAACCTCACGAACTTGGCGATTGGATCGTAAAACTGCCAAGCAACGTTCACGCCGAGCTTCCCGCCAATGAGCACATCGCCATGGCGTGGGCGTCTGCAATTGGCATCGATATCCCTGAGAATAGTCTTGTTCCCCTTTCATGCCTGAAGCGACTTCCTCAGGAATACCTCGATAGCGGCGGAAGCGCCTTTGCGGTACGCCGCTTTGATCGCACTGAAGCTGGGCGAGTGCATCAGGAGGATTTTGCTCAGATCTTCGATGTGATGCCGGCAAGCAAAGACCGCGGCGCCCAGGAACTCATTGGGCAAGTTATCTTGGATAACTGTCCGCAAGACTTTGATGAGTATATCCGCCGTCTAGTGTTCTGCGTTGCTGTTGGCAACAACGACGAGCACCTCAAGAACTGGTCTCTGCGCTATCCCGATGGGCGAACGCCTCGGTTGTCGCCCGCCTATGATCTCGTCGCCGTCACTTCCTACCCGCCGTACCAGCGTAAAGGGCTCACGCTGCCAATAGCTGGACAGGCGGACATGCGGTACCTCACCAGGGAACACTTTAGGCGGTTTGCCGAAAGTCTTGAGGGTAGCGGAGCGGAACCATCTCGAGTCGTGGATGTAGTGGATACAACCGTGCGACAGCTACGTGAGACCTGGCCGCAGATCCGGGACATGGCTAGTGGGCCTTACTTTGTAGTTGAGCATTTGGATCAGCGAATCACCAGTCTCCCACTCCTCCGCGCCTCGTAATGTCGATCTCGAGCGGTGCCTTCCCGTTGCGGCCGGATATCTGCTAGAGGTCGGCGTAGCGAATGAGAGCCCGGAGCTGATTTGGCGTGAGTAGCTATGGCCCATCATGCCAAGCCAGCGGCTTGAAGTCGTCTGCTGTTGCGGGCGATCTTGATGTCGGCGGGGCCGGTCAAGGGTCGGTAGGAGCGGCCGAACGGATCGTGCCTCGTCATGTACTGCCTGAATGTGATTGTTCGGTCATGACACAACTTATCCGACCGAAGGAACACCTCGTCGGTCCACTCGTACCTGCTGTCCTGCCCGCGCGTCCGGGTCCAAGCCCGATGCCGATGCCAGCTCTACCTGCCCGAGTCTGTCCGTCGGCGATCACGGACGCGCCCCTGTTGCTGTGGATGGCTCTTCCGGCACGCTGTGGCCGGGTGAGCGCGCAGCACCTCCTGCGCGCGCTGGGCTGGCTCCCGCACCACCGCCTCGACATTCAGCCGCGCCACGGCATGCTCGTCATCTGCTCGGCCAGCGGCGGCCTCCACCAGGTGGGTAGCCGAGGGGACCTACCCTTGCCGGCGAATGCCCGGCACATGTGCCGCATCGAGCCCGGTCAACCCGTGCTGCTCGCCGCCATCGTTGCGCACGACCTGCTCGTCGTACATCCCGTCGGCACCGTCGTACGCCTGCTCGCCGACCTGCACACCCACCTGGCGGGAGCCGACAATGAACACTGACCCCGCCGCCATCGCTGCCGCACGGCAGGTTCTGGCTCACCTGGGCGTCACGCTGACCGACCTGCAATCGCACCCCGCGATGCCATCCGTTGTGCCGACGGTCGCCGAGTACCTGCCCGATGTTATTGCCGCTGCCGGGCCCGGAGCACGCCGCACCTACGGCACCTACTGGGAGCGGATGGCCGCCGCGTGGCCCGAGCGGCCCGTGGACACCGTCGCCGCCAGTGATATCGAGGCTCTGAAACAGGCGATGATCGCCAGCGCCGTGTCGCGGCGCAACAGCCGCAACGGCCGGCACGCCGGTGAGCACCTCGTCGCCGCCGCCCGCGCCTTCTTCCGATGTGCCATCGCCGACGGGCTGATCGACGCCGCCGCCAGCCCCGCGCACCGTGTCGCGAAACCCCGACGCCTACCCGGCACCCGCCGCGCGTTGACCGCACACGAGTTGGAGGAGATCAACACGATGGCGCGCACCAGCGGTAACGACGTCATCCTCGACGCGCTGCTTCTGCGCCTGCACACCGAGACCGCGTGCCGCCGCGGCGGCGCCCTGGCCCTACGGCTGGTCGACCTCGATGCGACCAACGGGCTCGTCCGCCTCACCGAGAAAGGATCCACTGTCCGCTGGCAGCCCATCACCCTCGATCTCGCCGGACACCTGCGGGAGCACGCCGACGCTCGCGGCGCGGTCCTACCGACCGATCCGCTCCTGCGCGCGCGCAACGGCCAACCGATCACCAGCCGCCGCTACGACCACCTGTGGCAACGCTTAGGTGAGCGCCTGCCCTGGGTAGCCGTGCACGGCATCTCGACCCATTGGCTGCGCCACACCACGCTGACCTGGGTGGAACGGCACTTCGGCTACGGCATCGCCCGCGCCTACGCCGGCCACACCGACAGCCCCGGTTCCTCCACTACCACCTACATCAAGGCGGATCTGCACGACGTGGCCAACGCGCTGTCGGCCATGACCGGCCAACCCCACCCGCTGGCCCGTCTGACAGATCACGCCGACCGGTGGTCGCAGGCGAACTGCGCCGTCTCACCTACGACCGAGTAAGGGACGGTAGCCGCGTGCGGTGCTCCGGGTGATGCGGCTCCGGGTCACCGCCCGCGGCGAGGTCCCCTGCGATCCACGCCCTACCTCGGCTGCGGCCCTCGTCCCGCGGTCGTGCAACCCCTCCTCGGGTTCACGCGTTAGATGGCAGGCGAACCGCCCGCGTAGGCTGTTCTGCGGGCCCTGGCGGCCCGCCCGAGCGACGGGGTGGCCGAGAAGGTGTGACGTTGAGCGATAACCTGGAGCAGCTAGGTCCGACCGGCTTCCAAGACCTCGCGGCCAGCCTTGCAGTTGCCTCCTTCGGGCCAGGTGTTCAGGTTATGGGCGCCGGCCGGGACGGCGGGCGGGACCTGTACCACCGGGGTTCGCTCATTTGGAAGCCGACGCAGGACCAGACTGGCGAGGTGTGGGAGGGGTACACGGTCCTGCAGGTGAAGCACAAGGCCGCCCTGTCCGCCAACCACCAGGAGAATGCGGCCTGGCTGTGGGGTCAGGTCCGTGAGGAGCTGAAGGCTTGGGCTGATCCCGAGGGAGACCGCGATCCTGTCCCCGACTTCTTGATCATCATCACGAACGTGGTGCTGACGCCGTTTCCCGGGGCCGGCGGCCACGACGCGTTGCACACGAGCATTACGAGTTACATAAAGGGCTTCGAGGACGACACTCGCGACGTCGACTCGCAAGCCACGAAGGATCGGCTCGATCGACTCGCGCGGCTCAGGCGCATGGACAAGGTGCGTGTCTGGGATCGCAACCAGATTCAAGCATTGCTCAAGCTGCACCCGGGCGTCCGTGAAGCCTTCCCAGGATTCCTCACCGCCGGTGACGTCTTCGCCGCGTTGGCGCAGTTCACCGACAACATCCCGCTAAGGGACCTTGAAACGGGGCTCCGGGAGCACGCCAAGACCACGCTCATGGGCGAGGGCTTTATCTACTTCGACGAAGCGGGCAGCGGCGACGGCCAAGGGATCCCCGTCCACAACGTGGCCATCGACTTGCCTGTCACCTTCGCCGGCGGCACGGGACAGACGAGCGTGGTGAAGTACGTGCTCGACCGTGCAGAACATGTGCTTACTCCCGGCATAACCACGCAGGCAGCGCCTCGGCACTTGATCGTCACCGGCGCTCCCGGCAACGGCAAGACGACGATTTCCAAGTTCCTCGTCCAGGTGTTCCGCGCGGCCATGCTCAAGGGCTCCGAAGACCTCAGCGAGGGCCACCGAGAGGTCATCAGCGGCACCGCCGAAGCCCTCAACCGCTTCGGCCGTGAGATGCCGAAGAACCGGCGATGGCCGATGCGCATCGATCTGGCGAGGTACGCCCAGGAAGGAGGGCTCGGCGACGACTCGACCCTGCTGCGATGGATCGCGCACAAGGTTTCGCACCGGTCCGACACGGGCGACGTGACACCGTGGGCGCTGAAGAAGTGGATGCAGAGGTGGCCCTGGCTGCTCGTACTGGACGGACTAGACGAAGTTACTGAACCTTCGGTGCGCAGGCGGCTGATCGAGCGGGTCACCGAGTTCGTCAACATGGCCGAAGCTGACAAGAGTGATGTGCTGGTCGTCCTGACTACTCGCCCGGTCGGTTACACCGAGAACATCGCGCCCGCGCACTTCGAGCGAGTCGATCTGGATTACCTTGACCTCGGCGAAGCCGTCCGCTACGGCGAGCTTGCGACGAGGGTCAGGCTCCGCACTGACCTCGACCGCATCGAGAGGGTGCTCAGGCGCCTGCACAACGCGGCGGAAGACGAGGCCCTGCAACATCTGCTGCGGACCCCACTCCAAGTCCTGATGCTGACCATCATCATCGATGGCGCCGGTCAGCTCGCGCCCGACCGCTACAGCCTCTTCCGGGGTTACTACGACGCCGTCTTCAGGCGAGAGCGCGACAAGCCCGCTGGACTTCACAAGATGCTGCAGGAGCATGGCCAGCAAATTCAGCAACTGCATGAACGGGTTGGCTTCGAGCTGCAGGTGCGCGCCGAGACGGGCGACCGCTCCTACGCCACCCTCACACGAACAGAACTGCGGCAGATCGCGTGGCAGGTCCTAGACGAAGCCGGGTTCAAGCCATCAGGCAAGGACGCCCCCCTGCTGGACAAGATCTTCGACGCTGCCACCAAGCGACTGGTCCTGATCGCGCCGCGCGGCACGGATGGCTACGGCTTTGATGTCAGGTCACTGCAGGAACTCATGGCAGCAATGCACCTGACAACGGGACCACTTGACGGCGTACTTCAACGCCTCCGAGTCTCGGCCGCCAGCCCTTACTGGCGAAACACATGGCTGTTCGCGGCGGGTCAGCTCTTCTCCACACCACAGCCGCATCAGCACGACGCCCTGGTCCGCCTCGTCGAGGCCATTGACGAAAATGCCGACTATCGGCTTGGCCAGGTGGTGCCGATCGGCCCGAGGCTCGCCCTCGACATCATCGACGACGGCATGGCTCGCTCCTATCCAAAGTGGCGCGACCGGCTCGTTGCGCACGGCATGGGGGTCCTGACAGAGCCTGATCCGCCCGACCTGCCATCGATCGCCAAGTGTCTGGTGCGCTTCGCCAACACCGGCGACGACCAACGCGCCGCGGTGGCACAGGGACTGCGAGACGCACTGGCTGGGACGCGGATGGCGCGGGACACAACGGCCGCACTGCAACATCTGGTGCCAGCGATAGTTGACGAGGTCCACGCGCACAGCAACGTGCGAGGCCTTGCCGGAGTGAGGAAATACCCAGACGCACTGCTCGCGCCCGAGCCCACGAGGGGCTGGGAGGACTTCGAGGTCGAACTCGCCACGAATCCGTGTACCGGTGAAGAAGATCGCTTACTCCACGCCGGTGCCGCCGCGCTTCGTTGCATCACCACCAATGCAGTCCGCGAGGAGGAGGCCGCTACCCTCCAGCGAGCGCTGGAGATAGCGCAAGTCGCGACGGGGCTCACAGCGGCCCTGGCGCACGTAATCGGCCATGAGCAGGTGCTTCTCAAGAACCTGCGAGACGGCGTAATTCCGGGTGTACACCGTCGCCTCATCGGTGAGCAGCTGCGGTCGATGACGACCGAGAATCCTTAGGCAACGCTGTTCGCGCAGCTTTCGAAGGGATGAACTGATCGGCCGAGCGTCAGGCACGCCGACCTGTGTAGTTGTTGCATGGGCAGTGTCCGAATTGCCAGCCAATCAGGTGAGCGGCTGCGTGAGCACCTCGACGCCGGCAGCCTGGGCCCAACTGGTTACCGTTGGACGGATCTGCTGATGCCAGTGAGGAAGGCGGATCCCGCCATCGGCGGTCACCTGCCCTACCTCGGGGGCACCGAACGCCTGGAACAGCTCGCTGGCGAGTCGGTGCGTCGCCGCGACCAATCCCGGGCCGTCTGCGCAGAGATCGTCGATCTCGGCGACCGTGTCAGCCCACGCGCCGCTCGCGATCTCGCTGCCGATCCGGTCTGCTGGGAAACCGAGAGTGTCGGCAATCGCTGCCGGAGCGTTCGGCGTGATGGCGGCTCGGACGGTGGCGAGGCCGCCGGCAGCAGCCCTATCGCGTGCATGACGAGCTAGGAACTGTAGTCCCGCAGCAATGCCAAGGGTGAGCCATTGGTCATCGACGAGACGGGTGGTCACGTCCCCGAAGCCAGACGGCGTGCTGTCCACTCCGCTGGCGAAGACGCCGCTGCCGTTTCCGTGAAGCTCGCACGCGCCACGCGAGATCAGCTTGTTTGGCTCGTACTTGGTCATGGCTACAAGGCGCCGACGCCGCACGCTTGACCGGATGAAGTGGCGCACTCCGATGCCGAAGGCGCTGTGGGTGGTATTGAGGTTGCTCAGCTCGAAGGCCCGCATCGCCGCGGTGTCGATGGTGAAGGCTCCCGGCATGTCAGGAACGAGGGTTACGACCACGAACGTCTCGTCCTGCGAGAGGCTTGCGGTGAGTGCGGCTTCAACCCGGGCGGCTTCGTCGGTGCGGTCGGTGAAACCGGCGAAGCGTGCGCGGTACGCCTCTGCCACCAGCGCCTCGGACAGCCAAATCCGTTGGGTCCCGATCCGCTTGGGGTAGAGCAGCGAGTTGTTCTGCATGTACGCATGAGGGGCGGTCGCCGTCCTGGCGACCCAGATGATGAGGAAGCCAATGCCGGCGCGCTCGGGGTCCTCAACCGCGATGATGTCGAATGTCGGCGTCGGCTGGACGTTAGCGACGACGGTCTGGTGAAGGCGAAGGCGCTCGGAGTCGCTGATGTCAACCCCGATGTCGTTCTTGGCGCGGCCCTGGTCGTCTTCCTCCATGCCCAGGACGATCAACCCGCCGTTGGCATTGGCCAGCCCGCCGACGTCACCGCACAACTCCTTGCGGTCCTTGTCTCGACTGCCGTACGTGTCTCGCTTGAAGTCCAGGTCGGGGCTCTCCGTAGCGGCGGGGATGAGCCCTTTCACCTGCTGGTAGGTCAGAGCTCCATCGATCGGTCCACCGAGAAGCTGTTCGAGCCTGCGGTTGCGCAGCGTTGGCATGTGCCTGATCGTGAACCGTCTTGCAGTCGAGAAGCAACTGGCAGACGGCGATATCACTGCCGGGGCCAGCCCGGCCCGGAGCGTCCCGCCCGGACGCATCACAATGGCCAGATCCTGACAGCCACTGCCGGTTGCGAGTCACGGCGAGTGGCGGGCGTTGGGCCGAAACGCGCGATAATGGCCGGCATCATGAGCCCACGACGAGGCGGGGAAGCCGACAAGTTTGGCAACCGGTATGAGGGTGCCTGGACGGTTCGCCATCTGCTGCACGTACTAGGCGGGAGCGGCGAGTCGCTGACCGTCGAGGACTCCGGTGACCTGGCCAGGAGCGTCGAATTTACCTACCAGCGGACCGGCGCCGTCGAGGTGCACCAGGTCAAAAGGCAAAATGGCGTCGCGAACGGCTGGACTGTCCGGTCCCTACTCGGCATCGGAATCTGGGACGCCGCCCGTCACCATGTCGGGGCAGGCCGGGAGTTTCACATGGTCTCGACTGTGCCAGCACGTGTGGCGCAAGAATTGTGCGACAACGCCCGCAGCGTCAGCGATGTGCGAAGTTTCGTTGATCACTGGCTGCCGAACCAGGACCTTGAGGAAGCCTTCTCGGTCCTGGCGTCGATGGAAGTCCTCGGCACCGATGAGCAGGCCTGGCGAGTTCTGCGCGGTACCTGGATCGAATGCCACGGCGAGCAGGACGTGGCTGAGTTCAACGGGCTGCTTGCCGGGCAACTCCTGGACGGCGCGACTGGCGCTCTCGCAGCCGTCGGGCTCGGCGACTTGGTCGTCCATCACCTTGGTCGAGAGCTGAACGCTCCAGTTATCGAGGAGCGTCTCCCGAAATACGGCCTGAGGCGCGCCCCCACACGGCGCAAAGTGACCGTCGAGCGACGAACGTGGCGTTTGGCACCCGTGGCGGACTGCCGCCCGGAGCAGGTTGGTGTCCACTTGGCTGCTGCGGGCGGTATACACCACCAAGGGCAGCCCTCGTACGGGACGCGGGAGCACGACAACCTGTTGCGCGCACAGCTGCGCCAGGCGGCCTTGGCCGGTGGCATGGTGGTCGTCGTCGGCGGCTCCTCCACGGGCAAGTCGCGAAGCCTGTTCGAGGCTGTCCGGTCGGAGCTTGCCGACTGGCGCATTCTTCTGCCCGACGACGCGGAAGCGGTCCGCAGCGCCAGCGCGCGAATCTCGGCTCAAACGGTGGTATGGCTCGACGACACACCCGCGGTGCGGTTCCTGGGGCCGGACGGGCTCACTGCCGGCGACCTAGCCGCTCTCCTCGAAGGTGAAAATTCAAAACCCCTGGTGATTCTCTATTTGGCTTGGCCCGACGCTTACCAGCGTATGACTACCGTCCCTCAGTCGGCGAAGGGTGCGACTGATGACCCGGCGCGTGGCACACGGGAAGCGCTGTCTCTGGCGGTGCAACCACCGGTACGAGTGCCAGACGACTTCACCCCGTCGGAGCGGCGGATTCTGACGAGCGTAGCCAACATGAGCGGCGACCGTCGGCTCCATGATGCTCTCAACGACCAGCGGTACGGCGTGGCCCAGCATTTGGCCGGTGTGCCAGACGTAATGGATCTCTGGAAGGACGGTGCGACCGTGCAGCCGTACGGGGCAGCACTGATCACCGCGGCTGTCGACCTCCGCGCCCTGAGAATCCAGGGACCGCTGACAGTCGAGCTGCTCGCCGCAGCCGCCCCGCTCTACCTAACGAGCCGGCAGTACGCCGAGGCGCCGGCGACTTGGTTCGACGATGGGCTCGCGTACGCAAGCCGCCCGTTGCGCGGCACCGTCCGCGCGCTAGACCCCGTGCCAGGCGCCGAGATCGGCACTATCGCCGGATACGACGTGGCCGACTACCTGCAGCAGCACGGCGCCATTGGGCGTGACTTCACCACGGTGCCCACGGGTCTGTGGAACGTTCTCACCGCCCACGTTGCCGACCTGGACGATTTGGCCCGCCTCGGCCGCCGGGCTCACCAGCTTGGGTGCGCTGAGCAGGCCCGGCCGCTGCTGCTCCGGGTGTTCGAGCACAGCGAGGATGCCCGATGGCGTCTGGTCAGCATGCTCGCTAACGAGCAACGGTACGACCTGCTGAGGGAATATGCGGCGGTCGGGTGCGCTGAGGCCCACTATGCGCTCGCCGAGTACGCAGTCGAGGAGAACCGCTTCGGCGACGTTTTAGAGCATTGGCGTGCAGCGGAAACGGCCGGGCTTCAGTGGTGGGACCTTGCCGAGGAGTTGCTTGAACACGAGCAGGAGGATCTGCTCCGGAGGCTATACGAGTTAGCGGATCCGGCAGGCCAGTTCTTCTACCTGCGGCTGCTGGGGTACCAGGGCCAGGAGACAAAGCTGGGCGACCTCGCCGATGCGGGGGACCAGGAAGCCCAACTCGAGTTGGCGCGGCTGCTGGGAAGCTTGGGACGGGTGGACGAAGCTCTGGATGAGTTGGAGGCGCTGTTTGACTCGAAGAACAGCGAGTTGGTTGATGAGGCCGTCCGAGCCTGGGGTTCGCTGCTCGCCGCTCACGGCCGAGAGGCCGAGTTGCGGGACTGGGCCGCCGAGGACGCTGACGATGGGTTGCCCATGCTGTTCTTGGCTAGCCTGTTGGCCCAACAGGAACGCCTGGACGAACTCCGAGACTTGGCAGCGGGCGGAGGTGTCACCGTCGTGTGGCAGTACACCGCTCTGCTCCGGCGCCTCAACCGGGAGCAAGAGCTTCGCGATCTGATACAGCGGGGTTGTAAGGAGGCTAGCAAGGACCTGGCGGAACTTTTGCTGTTGGCAGGGCGCGAGGACGACCTGCGCGCTTTGGCAGCAGCGGGGGACCGCTCGGCCCGGGAATGCCTCATCCAGTTGTGGGGCTCGCTTGGTCGCGAGCACGACCTGCGAGAGCTGGTCGTGGCCGGTGACGAGCATGCGCGGGGTGAGCTGATGAAGCTCCTCGCCCGGCTCGGGCGTCAAGAGGAGCTCAGGCGGTTGGCAGCAGCGGGAGATATGTGGGCGAGCAGCTACCTTCCCGGAAGGAACTACTCGATGGAGTTCTCGGACTTGGCCTGAATGTCTGGCTGGCCTGGTACGTCAACGCCCGCCGGCGCGGCTCCGCACGCCCGAAACGGTGCGCGAGCCGTGCCACCGAATCATCCAACCCCGTCCGCCACCCGACGATCTCATCGATCAAAACAGGCGCGAAAGCCTGCCCGGACTACAACCGCCCACAACAGACAGACAGTGCGATCACCTAACCCCCAGGGCACGAATAGCATCGGCACCAGCAGCACTGCGGCCGGTGCCTCCCGGGGCGTTGATCATGCCAATAAGCTGCCGAGACTCCACGTCAGTTGGCGCGGCGTGCCAGTCGTAGGTGTTGATCAAGAGGCGATTCGGTGGCCCCGGGTGCTGAACCGAAAGTTGGTGGATCTGCCTTCGGGGGTTGAACCCCGCCGCTACCGCGCCCGCCTCGATCGGCGTCGACCTGCCGGTGCCGTTGTCTCCGCTCGGGAACGTCACGGCGGGATCCAGCGTCAACCGGCCGGCTGCTCGTAGGCCGGCGACGACGGGCCGTGTAAACGGAGATGCGGACCCGTCCCTGTCGTCATCGGTCGCTGTCTCGACGCGAGTTCGAGGCGGTGTCTCCACTGGCCATCAGGTGACCCTTCGCGCCGCCGCCCTGTCTACCATCTCGACCGAGTTTGCGGGCCGGAAGATGTCCGACGGTACGCCTGCTGGCGCGGCTGCTGCTCCCACCGTCCGCAGGTGGGACAGTTTTACGTCATCGGCGCGGCGGTGGCAGTGCCTGATCTAGCTGGTTGTGTTTTCCGTGGCGGGTGGCGACGGCTGCTGTCAGCGTCACCGCGGCGAGGATCACGACTCTGTTTGTGGTTGCGGTAGTGATCTGGAAGTCGGGGTAGCTGGCGCCGGCGAGGTCGGCGGTGATCTCGCTCAAGGGGTACGGGCCGAGTAGCTCGATCGAGGTGAGCAGTGTCAGCGGGGCAAACACTCCTCGCTTGTTGTGGGAGGGCGAGGATGGCGGCGGTGAGCATGGCGGTCAGTAGCAGCGGATGCCCGCCTTGGGCAGGAAGTTGCCCCACTCGGCTGACCGGTAGGGAGTGTTCCGGGGCGACAACGCTGCCACCGTCGCGAGTCGGCCGGCGTGGCCAGTGCCAGGAGGCCGAGCGCGGCGTGGGGTACCAGGACGAACAGTGGCGGTCTCGGGAGGCCGACTGGGAGCGTCGCGACGCTCAGCAGCAGTGCCAGGCCGACGGTCATCTGAGTCCAACGGAGCGGGGCAGGGGATGTAGGACGACGGCCAGCAGCCAAGCTATCCAGACGACGATGCCAGTGACCGCGAAGACCCCGGGACGCCTGGCCGGCGATGTTCTCGGCTTCCGTCCAGATGCCCGCGAGGGGCGGTTGCGGTGGTGAATCTCGACGGTGCCGGCGGCCCTCAGCCGCTTGCGGGCGCCGCCACCTGCGTCCACGGCACGGCTGTCGGATATGCCCATTCCTGCGGATGGCACAAATGGCACAGCTTTCTTGGATGGCACTGTGCCATCTGTGCCATCGTCGGTACATGACTCCGATCCCGCTGTCCCAATGGGCCGACCAGAACGGCGTGCCGCGCCGTACCGCCTACAACTGGGCCAAGAACGGCAAGCTCAACGTGCCGATCCATCGCACCCTCACCGGCCGCCTGGTCGTGCTCGACGACGACGAGACACCCGGTGATGCCCATCCGTTCGTGGCCGCCTACGCCGAGGCGCTGAGCCTGCCCGTCGGCGTGCACTCCGGCGACCTGCACCACTCGCCGGTCCTCGAGGCTTGGGGTGTGGACCTGTACGACACGGTCGCCGACGACTTGCGTCCCGTGGTGCTGCAGCTGGCCCTCGCGGCGGCGTGCGCCCGCCCGAAGCGGGACGCGTGGTGGCGACTGACTGACTGGCTCGGGCGCGTCGAGCTGGCCGACTGGTACACCTCGACCGGCTTCCCCGAAGTAGCTGCGCTCATCAGTGGGCGGCAGCCGATCACCGACCAGGACAGTTACCTCGACTGGTGGCCGTGTGGCGTCGGCTCGCACGAGTTCTGGCAGGACTTCGACGCCGCCGCGGCGCAGGCCGTCGCCGGCGCCGGGCTCGGCCCGTCCGAGCACAATGACGCGGTCTCGTGGCTCACCGAGTCGGCCCTGACGGACAACATCGCGATCGCCGGGCGCCGTGAGAGCCTGCGCAACCGGCTCGACAAGCTGGCCGGTAGCACCACCGACCACGAGCAGATTCCCACCATCCCTGACCGCAGCGACCTGTGGAGCCTGCGCGGTATGTATCCCGAGCCGGCCTGGGCCATCGCCCGTCCCCACGCCCGGCGCACCGCGCAGAGCATCTGCGCCATCGTTGGCTGGGATCCCGAGAGCCCGGCACCGCCCGACGGACACCCGCTGCGCGAGATCGGCTACCGGGCCTGCCTGCACGCCAGCGAGGCCGCTCTCGTCCCTTACGTGCACGACGCCCACCTGCGCGAGATCGACGCCTTCCGTCGCGTCGCCTTCGGCAAGCCATGGCACCTCATCACGACATGAGGAGGCTGCGACGGTGGGTGTCTCGGTCAGCCACAGGGAGAGCAGCACGCCGCAGTGCAATCCATCGGTTTCGCGGTGCCGCTGATCGAGATCCGGGCTTAGCCACGTCAGGGGGTGTGAGTCCAGTCCCGTCCATGGTTGGTGTCTCTGTCGGCTATCCGCCACGCGCTGGCGAGCAGTGCCTTCTCGTAGTGCGATGACCATGTGGGGCGGGCACTAAGGGAGTACCGTCGCGAGTCCGGTGCCCTGCTGGGCACGATCGCCGTCGGCCTGGCTATCAACGTCGTGACGGCGCGCACGGACAGCTGGCGTGGGCCGTGGCGGTTTGTCCTTGACTACGCCTACCTCTGGCTCCCACTCTGCGTCGTCCTGTGGCTCAGCTGGCGCTTCTTCGTCCATCGCCGCACAGCGGTCACGTGGCGCGGCACGGAAAGCCCATACCCCGGCCTCGCCCCGTTCACGGCGGAGCGCGCGGGCGTCTTCTTTGGGCGCGACCGCGAGGCAAGGGACGTACTGAACCGACTGGAGCGCTCGGGGCCGGCGCCGGCGACCCGGATAGTTACGGTCGTCGGCCCGTCGGGAGTGGGTAAATCCTCGCTGATCCGCGCGGGTGTCCTCGCTCGACTACCACGGCGTTGGACCGTAGTGGGTCCGCTACGTCCGGCCACCGACCCGTTCATGAGCCTCGCCGCGGCTCTAGAGGATGGCCCAAAGGCTGTACTGGAGACGGCGCGACTGCTGCGGGAAGAAGCAGCCTCTCCGGAAGCCCCACTCGGGGTTGTGCCAAGCTTCCTCGCCGCCGCCCGCGGCCCTGTACTGCTCGTTGTCGACCAGGCCGAAGACCTGTACACGATGACCGGCGAGCATGACCGGGCCCAGTGGTGGAGCCTGCTGACCCGAACGCTGACGGTGCTGCCGGAACTGCGCCTGCTGGTGGCGATCCGGCCCGAGTTCCGCCGCCGGCTCACCGATCAGCAGGCTGGCTTCATCACCCGACCGGTGGCCATCGGTCTGCTGGATCCGGCCCGCATCCGACAGGCCATCGCGGGGCCTGCCCGGGCTGCCGGACTCACGTTCGAGGACGACCTCATCGACCGCATGACCGCCGATGCCACGGTCGGTGACGCGCTTCCCCTGCTCAGCCACCTGCTGCAACGTCTGCACCTACAGTCCGACCGCCAACACATCACGGTGGCCCAATACGAACAGGCGGGGGAGGTGGGTGGTGCCATCGCAGCTCACGCCGAGCAGATCTACGAATCCCTCACCGAGCGGTACCCCCAGCGCGCCGTCGACTCTGCTCTGCTGCGCGGCATCGCTATGGAAGGTAAGGAAACCGTACGAAAGACGATCGAACGATCTGACCTCGATACCACCGCAGCGAGCATCCTTGAGGAGTTCAGGGCAGCCCGTCTGATCATCGACGTCGAGGACGGCACCTGCCTCGAATTGACCCACGACGCCCTGTTCCGCCAGTGGCGACGACTCGCCTCTCTGATCAGCGCCAACGAGGAGCGACTGCACCGCATCACCAGGCTTGAGCACCGCGCGGCAGCATGGCAAGCGGACCCACACACAGACGACCTCTTGCGCGGCCGAACGCTCGCCGATGCCCTCGCGCTCGCAGCCGAGGCACCCCTCTCCAGCGCAGCCCGACGCCTGCTCGACGCCTCCCAAGAGTTCGATCACCACGACCGTGTCCGACAGTCCGAGCGGATTGCCGAGTTGGCACAACAGGTGCGCCGGCAGGACCCCGAACTGGCCGTGGCACTGGCCCACACCGCGCTACACGAGTTACCACCCACCCCGGCAGCGACGACGACGCGCTGGGCCCTAACCGCCACGTCACGAACACGGCACCTCACCATCGGGCACACCACCGGCATCACCTCCGCAGTCTGGCTGCCCGACAGGGAGGCCCTGCGCACCGCCGACAAGACGGGGCGCGTCTGCACCTGGGACGACGCCGGTCGCCTTGCCGAGGTCACCTTTGCCGCTGACGGGGATGGGTACGGGCACACACTGCTGAGTGCCAGCGGCACCCTCGCCCTCACCCAGCACGATCGAGGTGCCACGCTCTGGCGCGTCGCGGATGGCTACACCCTGGGCAGCCGAAGGGGGAGTTTTGCAGCATCGCTCGACTCATTCTCGTGGCGCGACGATGTCTGTTTCGCGGGCCAGTTCGACTACCGGACCGTTGACGTCTGCCGTTTGGACGACGACGTCCCACAGTTGGTCACCAGCATCCCGGCCGCACACGTTCGCGCCACAGCATGGTCCCCGCAGGGTGACCGGCTGGCCATCGCCTCAGACGACCTGCTGCTCGTGGTCAGCATCGGCGAGCAGGCGTCGGAAGTCCTGCGACAGCAGGTAGCGTGGTCAGACCCGGTTTTGTGCTGGGCACCCGACGGAATCCGACTCGCCGTCTCAGCCGCTCCGGCATTCACAATGCGCCGCACTGAGATCGTCGCATCGACGCGCCGCACGCTGTGGATTTACAACACCGACACGGGCCAGGCCGCCGAAAGCGCACCGCCGGGCATGACCGAAACCATGGCATGGTCACCTGTCGAGGATGTCATCGCCTACGCCTTGCGTCGAACGCGAGACCATGATCGTGTGGCTCTGTTCGACGTCGGAAGCGGCAGGACCGTTGAGCGGCGGGCGCGCCCTCACCAGATCAGCACGATTGCCTGGTCCTCCGATGGTAAACGAGTCGGCTTGGGAACCTCATTTCACAATGTCGAGATGTGGGACGTCATCGGCCGAAGCTTCCGCCGCCTGCCCACCGGAAGCCTACGAGAGATTTCTTGGTCGCCGGACCTCAGGCGCGTCACTGTAAAGCGGCTCGGAACGACGCCAGAGATCATCGAAGTGGACGAGGTGACGCCGCCGCTGCGGCTCGGGGACGACGATTGCCTGTCGATCGCGTTTTCACCACTAGGTGACCTGGTTGCCACCGCGATGCAAGAGCAGGTCACCGTGTGGGACGCGCGGTCCGGTGTCTCGCGGATGCAGTGGGGCGCGCAACCGCGACAAACTCCGAGACACGTAGCGACATCGACGCCACTTCCATGGGTTTATGGACTCGCCTGGTCCGGCGACGGCTCACGGCTGGCTGTCCATACTCATTGCTTCTTCGGCAGAACACCACCCGCTCTCTCGGTCTGGGACGTGGCGAAAGCGCAGCGCCTAGCAGTTCTCGACGGAGGCGAAGACAGCACAGGAACGATTGCCTGGTCCCCGGATTCAAGCCTCATAGCTGCAGTCGCCGGCAAGCACAACGTGAGCTTGTGGCGAGGAGACGACTACACCCTCGTCCACCAATGGCGAACCGAAGGGCCCGACGAGGTAGCAGCCCTGGCCTGGTCGGATGACTCCACCAGACTCGCCGCCGCCGTCGGCAACCACGTCGAAATCTGGAACGTAGCGCAGAAGCAAGTCGGCTCACGCTGTCTCGGCCATACGGGCAACGTCGAAACCCTTACCTGGGCAACCGACGGGCACCGTCTCGCGACCATCAGCGATGACTACATGCTCTACATCTGGCGCGCTCAAGAGGGACGGCCTCTCGGCGTACTTGACATACCTCGTGGGGTAGTGCGAAGCCTGTCGTGGCAAGACGCCCTCATCATCGCCTACGACGACGGCACGATCATGAGCTGGGACGTATGCAATAACCCTGCGCAGGTTCCGGCTGAAGGCAGTGACCCCCGTGCGCTTAACAGTGAAGAACGCGAACGATATGGCTTGCCACGGAAGCCAGTCGACTGAGAGTTCACCAGCGTGCAAAACGGCTCTCGTGGTGGCCCGCCGATCTCAGACACAGAGGCCGTGGCGGACTGAGTCCAACTCGTCGGCTGTACACTTACACATGGTTATGGCGCCCAGTATTGAGCTAGTCCTGGCCGTACCGTAACCTATGAGCATGTGCACCCCAGAATGGTGCACATATGATGCGTACAAGAGTTCGAATCCCCCCTCGGACACGAACCGAATCCCAACGGTGCGTGGCAAGATCGACATTTGCCCGCACCGTTTGTGATTCCGGGTCGTAGGTCAGGTGCAACCCGAGGCTGCGGTAGACCTCCAGCTTGTGTTCCGGCTCGGCGTCCCGCAGGGCGTCCACGAGGTCTCCGAGCTCCTCGACAATGGCGATGATCTGATCCTCGTTGAGGCGAGCGGGTATGCGGGGTTCTTCTTCGGCTGGCGCTTGGTGGCGTTGCTCGGCGCGTTGCCGTTCTGCCTGGGTTTCTCGCCGCGCTCGCCAAGGCCAGCCAAGATCCCGATCACTGCCACTGGATCCCGATCGCACTATTTGCGGCCGCCAACCAGGACCACAACGCCGGCGCCTGGGTTGCCTCTGCCGACATGGCCACCATCGCTGGTCTCGCCCATCTCGCCTACGCGCCACGACCCGAAGCCCTCGAGGAGCACAGCTACCTCATCGAGGCGGCAAGACCCGCTGTTCGCGGGCGTACAGCTTCACGAGGTCGTGCGGGTGCCGTCCGCTGCGTCACGCCGAGCAACGTGCTACTTGGTGCCACCCACAGGCACTTGTTGGGCGGCCGCCGCAGGCGCTGCCAGATCGCTCAGGGTGACTGCTCGGTCTCCGGCTGACGGTCGGTGTCGCCGCGAGGACGCTCGTCGCCCGCGACGAGGTAGCGACTTGCGCCGTCGCTTAGGAGCACGCCGAGCATCCACGACAGACCCGCGACGAACGCGAGATCAAAGGTCGCAACTCGTGTGAAGTGGCCGAGGGCCCAGCTGATCGCAGCAATTATTCCTGCTGGCCATGTCAGCCAGAACGATCGCACCGGAGTAGTCGTGAAGCCCACGGAACCTCCTGAGTTGTAGGTGTCGTTCATGACGACCATCCGCGCCCATCAGCTCCCCCGGTAGGTCGAGTAGCCGAACGGCCCGAGCAGCAGTGGTACGTGATGGTGCGCCCCTTTGTTGACGACCTGGAAGGTGACCACGATCTCGGGGTAGAAGGTATGGACGCCGCGATCGACGAAGTACCGCCCAGTGTCGAACCGGAGTCGGTGTACGCCCGCTTGGGGTGCGTACAGCTCGCGGACGCGCCCGTCGGCGTCGGTACAAGCCCGGGCGAGGTGCTGCCACGCGTCGCCATGACAGCGCTCGACGACGACCGCGAGTTCCGGCGCGGGGAGGCCGGTGGTGATGTCCAATACGTGAGTCGAGAGACTCATCAGCCCTCCGATCGCAGGAGTTTGCCCAGCCGGAGGCGGTTGATCGCGGCCAGGTCTGTGAGCGCTACCCGGCGCTCGGTCGCCGGGTCGTTCGCTAACCGGGAGCGGCAGATGGCGAGCAGCTCCGCCGCTGATCGTCCGTTCGCGTAAACCAGGTACAGGTGCCCGAAGCGCTCTTCGTAGGCCGCGTTGGCCTGGCCGAGACTCGTCAGCAGCTCCTCGTCCGCGGTGCCGACTCCTGCCTGCTCTCGCCGCGACCACTGTCCACCGCTGCCGCTCGTTGGCTTGCCGATCTGTGGGTGACCGGCCAACGCCTCGGCAAAGCCGGCCTCGTCGAGCATGGCGGTGCCGGCGTCGGAGGCCGCACAGAGCTCGTCCTCATTGGCGTAGGGCCGCCCGACGATGACCTCGGTCACCCATGCCTCTGCCGAGCAGCACCGGCGTAGGGCCGACCGGAGGCGCTCGTCTTCGGGCGCGGTGTTTAACCGATCCAGACTCCAGGTCGTCATCGGCTCACGCCACCGTCGGTGCCGGCTCGACTGCGATGACGCGTCCGCTCGTCGCTGTCGGTGCGCTGGGCTGCCTTGTTCGCCGCAAAAATGGTCAGGTTGCCGACGGGGCGAGGGCGTAGGGTGCGAGCGTCGATGGCTTTGGCCCTGACCGGTGCTCCGTCTATCCACACCTGCCCCAGGTCGTCCGCCGTGGCCAGCGCAAATACCTTCGCAAGTGCATCCTCTGGTCCGTTCGAGTGGCGTATGCCAATCTCCAGGACCGTGCCCGGACGGGGTCGTATCCAGATCGCGTCGAACCGCCTGCCGGCGCTCAGGTCGCCGATTTGGTCCCGCAGGCCCAGGGCCTGTGCCCCCGCCGCCGTGGCCATGTGCAACAGATGGGCAGCAGTGAGTGGCACGCCGTCCGCGCCGCGCAAACGTTGCAGGAGGTACGTCTGCAGCCCTTCTTTGAGAAGCGAGAAGCCGGTGCCCGCACCCACGTCGCAGCCGAGTGCCACAAGGACGCCGTGGGCGAGGTGGCGGTTGAGCGGGAACATGCCGCTGCCCAGCGCCGCGTTGCTCGTCGGGCAGTGCGCCACGCTGGCCTGGGCCTCGGCCAGCCGGGTCAGCTCGGTGTCAGTCGAATGCACGTTGTGTGCGAAGACGCTCTGTCGGCCGACCAGTCCGTGCCGGTCGTAGCAGTCCAGGTAGTTGGTGGTGCCGGACAGTCGCCGGACCGTGGCGACCTCGTCGAGGTTCTCGTTCAGGTGCGACGTGAACCAGCTGCCCACCACATCCCGGTGCAACTCCCCGCATGACGCGAGCAGTTCGTCGCTGCACGACAACGCGAACCGGGGGGTCACCGCGTACCGACTGCGTCCGACGCCGTGCCAGCGCCGTGCCAGCTCGCGGCCTTCGTCGTAACTGCGCTCTGCGGACGTGTGCAGCTCCGGCCGCAGCATCCGGTCACCGACGACCAGGCCGCTGGTGATCCGTAGGCCGTGCCCCGCGGCCGCCTGGAACAGTGCGTCCACCGCCGGCGCGAAGTGCGAGCCGAAAACCAGAGCGGTGGTCGTGCCTGCCGAGGTGAGGGCCGAGACGAACTCGCCGGCTAGCACGCGCGCGTAGTCGATCTCGGCGATCCGTGCCTCCTCGGGCAGCGCGCAGCGTTCCAACCATTCCAGCAACGGCATCCCGAGCGCACCGATGACGCGGACCTGCGGGAAGTGCACATGGGCGTCCACCAGGCCGGGTAGCAGGACTCCATCGGAGAGCTCGACCAGCTGTGCCTCCGGGTGTCGGGAGCGCAGCGTGGCAAAGGCATCCCGCTCGACGATCCGCCCGTCCTCGACGAGCAGCCCCGCATCGCCGTCACAGCGGAGCGCGCCGCCGCGGAACGGGTCGTCGGGAGTGTCGACGACCTGAGCGCGGTAGAGGGTCATGGCCGGGCCGCCGAGGGAGCGCGGTCGTCGGCCATCGCCTGGTGATGTTCCATCCTGCCCAGGAGATCGGCGGCGACGCTGACGGCGATCGTCGCGGGCTCCTTGCCGTGGATGTCGGCGAGCCCGATGGGCGTGGTGATGCGGGCGATGGCCGTGGCGTCGTGGCCCTGTGCGGCGAGTTCGGTGCGGAACCGGGCCCACTTGCCCGCCGAACCGATGAGGCCGATGGTGCCGAATTCACCGCCGCGCAGCATCGCGTCGCAGAGGGAGAGGTCCTCCGCATGGTCGTGCGTCATGATCAACGCGTAGGTGCCTGTGGGCAGCTCGCCGAGCACGGTCTCCGGCAGCACTGCCACCCGGTGGACGTGCACCCGGGCCACCGCATCGGAGAAGACCGCCAACCGGTCCTCGGTGAGCTGCTCCGGGCGGGTGTCGATGAGATGTAGGTCGATATCATGCCGAGCCAGGACACGAGCCAGCTCCAGGCCCACGTGCCCTACGCCGAAGACAGCCACCACCGGCGCCACGGGTAGCGATTCGAGCAACACCGTGACGGTCCCTCCGCAGCACTGCACCCCGTGCTCGTAGGGCGCTTTGTCGGACAGCGCGAGCGTGAACAGCTCGGGCGTCGGGCCGCCTGCGGCCAGCAGCGTACGGGCCCGGTCGATCGCGACCGCTTCCAGCTTGCCGCCGCCGATCGAGCCCCACGTCTGCGTTTCGCTCACCACGAGCTTCGCGCCGGCCGCGCGAGGGGCATGGCCGCGGACCGTCACGAGCGTGACGAGTACACCGGGCTCACGGACGCTGCGCAGGTGCGCCACCGCTGCCAGCCAGGTTCCCTCAGACATGACTCACCGTCCGCAGGGCCCGCTCCGGCGTCGGGTGCCCGGCGTTCGCCGCCCCACCCGGAGCGAGGTCCGCGTCCGCCGTGGGGCCGTGCCCGCCGCACGCCCGGGCCCGCTCGATCGCCCAGAAGACCGCCTCGGGGGTGGCCGGCGAGGCGAGGTCGATGCTGATGCCGGCGGGCCCGAACGCGGCCGCCGCCTGGCGCAGGGCCTCGCGCACGGAGAAGGCGAGCATCAGCGGCGGCTCGCCCACCGCCTTGGCGCCGTAGACCGCCCCCTCCTCGGCCGCGTCGGCCAACATCGTCACATTGAAGACCTCCGGCATCTCCGAGAAGCTGGGCAGCTTGTACGAGCTGGCCCCTCGCGTGGCCAGCTGGCCGCGCGCGGCTCCCGTGCCGGTGTTCCAACGGAGGTCCTCCAGGGTCAGCCAGCCCGCGCCCTGTACGAACCCGCCCTCGATCTGTCCGATGTCGATGAGCGGTGACAGGCTGTCCCCGACGTCGTGCACGATGTCCACCCGTCGCGTTCGGTACGTGCCCGTGAACCCGTCGACTTCGACCTCGGCGGCGGCCACCCCGTACGCGAAGTACTTGAACGGCGAGCCCTGCATCGCCGCTGAGTCCCAGTACAGCCCCTCGGTGCGGTAGAAACCCGCCGCGAACAGTTGCACCCGCTGGAAGTACGCGGTCCGCACCAGATCGTTCCACTCGACGCCGGTAGGGGCCCCGGTACCCCGCGCCACACCGTCGACGATGCTGATGTCGGCGGCGTTCAGCCCCAGCATGGTGGCGGCCACCCGGGTCAGCCGCTCGCGAAGCTGTTCGCAGGCCTGCCTGACCGCGCCACCGTTGAGGTCGGCACCGCAGCTCGCTGCGGTCGCCGAGGTGTTGGGCACCTTGTCGGTACGTGTGGGCGCCAGCCGCACCCGGCCCAGTGGAATGCCCAGCTCGGTTGCTGCTACCTGCAGCATCTTGGTGTGCAGGCCCTGACCCATCTCGGTGCCGCCATGGTTGATCAGCACCGACCCGTCCCGGTACACGTGCACGAGTGCGCCGGCCTGGTTGAACGCGGTGAGGTTGAACGAGATGCCGAACTTGACCGGCGTGACGGCCAGGCCACGTTTGGCATGCGGATGTGCGGCGTTGAAGGCCGCGACCTCCCGCTGCCGGGCGGCAATGTCACCGGTGTCGACGACCTGACGCCAGAGCCTGTCCAGCCGTTCCGGGTGCCGGACCAACTGGCCGTACGGCGTGGTCTGCCCGCGGCGGTAGAAGTTGCGTCGGCGCAGTTCCATCGGGTCGATGCCGAGCAGTGGGGCGCAGCGGCCGAGGATGTCCTCGATGACCAGCATCCCCTGCGGGCCCCCGAAGCCCCGGAAGGCAGTGCTGGATGTCTTGTGGGTGCGCACGATGCGGCCGTTGAGTCGTACATGTGGCAACCAGTACGCGTTGTCAACGTGGCACAGCGCGCGGGCCAGCACCGGCTCGGACAGGTCGAGGCTCCAGCCGCCGTCCGAGGTCAGGGTCGCTTCGAGCGCGAGCAGCCGGCCCGCCGCATCGAACCCGACCCGCCACTCGACGAGAAACCCGTGCCTCTTGCCCGACATGGTCAGGTCCTGGGCGCGGGTCAGGCGCACCCGTACCGGGCGGCCGGTGCACGTCGCGCCCAGCGCGGCGATGGCAGCGAGGCCGTGTGGCTGCATCTCCTTGCCGCCGAAGCCGCCGCCCATGCGCAGGCACTGGACGGTCACCTCGTTGCTGGCCCGGCCCAGCACGTGGGCGACTATCTCCTGGGTCTCCGAGGGGTGCTGGGTACTGCTCTGCACGAAGACCTGCCCGGCTTCGTCGACGTGGGCCAGCGAGCTGTGCGTCTCCAGGTAGAAGTGCTCCTGCCCGGCGATTTCGAGTTCCCCACCGAAGACGTGCACGGCGTCGGCCAGACCGGTCTCGACGTCGCCCCGCACCAGTTGCGGCATGGCGCCCTGGAAACTGTCGGCGGCGATCGCCTCCCGCACGGTCACGTAGGAGGGCAACGGCTCCGTCTCGACCTCCACGGCGGCCGCGCCCACACGTGCCGCCTCGTACGTCTCGGCGAGCACCCAACAGACGGCGTGGCCGAAGAACATGACTTCCTCGGGGAACAATGGCTCGTCCTGCTTGATCCCGGCGTCGTTCACTCCGGGCACATCGGCGGCCGTGAGCACCCGGACGACACCTGGCACGCGGAGCGCCGGGGCGACTCGCAGCGCGGTGACCCGGGCGTGCGCCTGGGGCACCTGTACCGGGTGGGCGTGCAGCACATCCTTGGTACGAGGGATCAGGTCGTCGGTGAACTGTGCCGCACCGGTGACGTGCAGCCGCGCACTCTCGTGCGGGACCGCTGCACCCACCGCGGGACTCTCCGGCCTCTCAGACAGCGCGCTCATTCCGTGGCCTCCTCTCGGCCTGGTGCTCGGTGGCCGCGGCGATCCGTCCGCCGGGGACTGCGGCGATCTCGTACGGGGCCGGGTTCTCGGCGTAGAGCTTGAGTAGGCTCTGGCCGAGCATCGCGGCTCGATACTCGGCGCTGGACCGGTGGTCGTCCTGCGGTGTGCCCTCGCGGCGCAAAGACCGAGCGGCGGCAGCGACGGTGGCTGCGGACCAGGGGTTGCCCTCCAGCGCCGCCTCGGTCGCCCGGGCCCGGATCGGTGTGGCCGCCACCCCACCCAGGCCGATGCGTGCGCGGGTGACCGTTCCACCGACGACGTCGAGGGCGAAGCCGACGGCGACGCTGGTGACGTCGTCGAACCGCCGCTTCGCAATCTTGTGGAAGGCGACGAGGCCGGCGAGCGGGCGTGGGATCCGCACTGCCCGGATCAGCTCGTCGGAGCGACGAACGCTGCGCCGATACCCGGTGAAGTAGTCCGCCAGCGGCACCCTGCGTTCGCCGTCGACGCTGACCAGGATGACCTCGGCGGCAAGCGCGAGCAACACCGGCGCGGTGTCGCCCACCGGGGATCCGGTGCCCAGGTTGCCGCCAATGGTGGCTCTGTTGCGGATGAGCCTGGAGGCGAAGAGGGGGAACATGTGGGCGAGCAGCGGCACCCGGCCCGCGAGGCGGCGCTCGATCTCGCTGAGGGTCAGTCCGGCACCGACCTCGATGCTCTCCGGCGTGATCATCAGCTTCCGCAGCTCCGCGAGGCGGTCGATCGCGAGGACCGACTCGGCCCGGGCGCCCTGCAGGTTCACCTGCACACCCCAATCGGTGGAGCCGGCCACCACGGTGGCAGTGGGCTGCTCGCGAAGCCGTCGCAGGGCGTCGGGCAGCGAGGCCGGCCGGACGAACTCCCGGCCCCCGTGCCGCAGCCGAACGGGCCGGGGCGGCGCCGTGGGCGCCTGCTGGCGTTGCACAAGCTGGTCGTCGGGCACCGGTGGACCGAGTGCGAACGCGGCGTCGCGAATCGGCCGGTATCCGGTGCAGCGGCACAGGTTGCCGCTGAGGGCGTCCAGGTCGAAGCCGTTGGGCCCCTTGTCGTGTCCGGTCACGTCGCCGTCCGGGGACGCCCGTCTTCCGGCCCGGTAGTACTCGGCAGCCATGCTGCAGACGAAGCCGGGTGTGCAGTAGCCACACTGCGATCCACCGCGGACGGCCATCTCGTGCTGGACCGGGTGCAGGCGGTCGGGGCTGCCCAGCCCCTCGGCAGTGCGGATCTCCTGGGCATCCAGGGCGGCGACCGGCAACAGGCATGCGTTGACCGCCACCCATTCGGTGGGCGAATCAACGCCGGGTCGGGCGACGAGCACCGCGCAAGCGCCGCACTCACCCTCTCCGCAACCCTCCTTGCAGCCGGTGAGGCCTCGTCCACGCAGCCATTCCAGCGCCGTGGTGTGTGGCGTGACATCCCCGAGTGGAGTGATCCGGCCGTTGACCGTGATGTCGCCGCCGCTCCGCGTGGTGTCGTCAGGCAGCGGGGGCGTGTCGGTCGACACCGCTCGGCCCGCGGTCGGCTCCTGCCGACCGGGTAGGTCCGGTCGGAATGCATGGTGCGTCCCGGTCATCTTCTTCCCCTCATCAACAGCTTCCCGAGCGGCTGTCCCTCCGTACGTACGCGCCGCCCGCGAAGCCAGGTCTGCCGGACGATGCCGGCCAGCCGTCGACCCGAGTACGCCGTCAGCTGGTGACGGTGCAGTAGGCTCGCCGGATCGACCACGAAATCGGCGTCCGGGGCGAAAACACACAGATCCGCGTCGGCGCCGGCGGCGATGCGACCCTTGTACGGCAGCCCGACGCGCTCGGCTGGGCGCTGCGCCATCCAACGCGTCACGTCGGCCAGCGAGTGCCCGCGCGAGCGGGCCGCCGTCCATACCACCGGCAGTCCCAGCTGCAGGCCCGCGATGCCACCCCACGCTTTGCCGAAGTCGCCGTGTTCGAGCAGCTTGAGCTCGGGCGTACAGGGTGAGTGGTCCGAGACGACCATGTCGATGTCTCCGGCGGCGAGCGCCTGCCACAACCGGTCCTGGTTGCCGCCGTCGCGGATCGGCGGGCAGCACTTGAACTGGGTCGCTCCATCCGGGATATCGGTATCGGACAACGTCAGGTAGTGCGGGCAGGTCTCCACCGAGACATCGACACCGGCAGCCCTGGCTGCGGTGAGCCCTGACAGCGCGTGGGCGCTGGACAGGTGCAGGACGTGGGCCCGGCCACCGGTCGCGCGCGCGGCGTTGATCACCTGGTCGATCGCGCGATCCTCGGCCCGGTGCGGGCGGGAACGCAGGAAGGCCGCGTACTCCGGCCCGGTGGGGCGTGGCGCCAGTGCGACCACCTCGGCGTCCTCGGCGTGCACGATCAGCATCGCACCGAGGCGAGCCGTCTCTGCCATCGTCGCGACGAACTCCGCAGCGTCCAGCGGTGGAAACTCCGGCACCCCGGAGTCGAGCAGGAAGCACTTGAAGCCGAAGACTCCGCCGTCGTGCAGGGCCGCCAGATCGGTGATGTTGCCCGGCACTGCCCCGCCCCAGAAGCCCACGTCGACGTAGGTCTGGCCGCGGGCGCAGCCCTGCTTGGTGGCCAGCGCGGTGGGCGTGGTCGTCGGTGGAATGCTGTTGAGCGGCATGTCCACGATGGTGGTCACTCCGCCGGCTGCGGCTGCCCGGGTCGCGCTGGCATAGCCTTCCCACTCGGTACGACCGGGCTCGTTGACGTGCACATGGGTGTCGACCAGGCCGGGCAGAAGCACCTCGTCATCAGCGAGAGTGATCGACTCCTGGGCTTCCAGCTTCGCGTCGAGTGGTGCCACGACGGCGATGCGCCCGTCACGCACACCGATCACACCCGCGGTCTCGGTGCCCTCGATGACCACGCGTCGACTGCGAAGGACGAGATCCAGCATCATGATCGCGCCTCGTCGGGCCGTCCGGCGATCAGCGGACAACAGATGGCGAGGCGGTGACGCCCGGAGTCGGCCATGTCGCTCGTCAGTTCACAGGAAGGACGGCACGGCGAGCCAGGCGTCGCCCGGCTCGGGCGCGTCGTCGCGGGTCACGGCGGCCTCGATGAGCCCGTACGGCCGGTCGGTGGCGGTGAACACCTCGCCGCTGTTCTCCAGGCCGAATCGGGCGAGTTCAACGGGGAAGTGATGCTTGTTGGGTGCGGAGAAGCGGATCTCGGCCACCTCTTCGTGAGCCTTGAGCACGTGCGCTCCCATCAGATAGAGGGTCTCCTGTAGCGCCCGGCTGTAGGTGGTGGCGAAGGTCTCCAGCAGCGACGCACTGATGGCGCCGTACGTCGAGTTCCAGTCGACCTCGGTACCCGCGTACCGCCACCTCGCGACGAGCGAGGTGGCGAGGATGCGGTCGTCGGTCTCCTGCAACGTCGTGTATTCGTCCCGGAGGAAACCCTTGAACTCCGAACCGGTCGACTTGAGCAGGACCAGGTCACGTAGGCCGGAAACCACGCGGACCAGCTGCTCGGCGTTCCGCCCGGAGAGCGTGACCACGGTCGTCCGGACGGCTCCGCCGCGGCGGAGGAACGCGTGGTCGTGGCCGGCCCCGTCGACGTCGATTCGGTCCCAGGCGTACTGCTCGACGCGGACCTGGGCGCCGGACGCCTTGGGGGACGCCTCGATCAGCCGTTGGCCGACCGCGATCGCGTAGTCCTCGGGAGACGTGACGCCGTGCTTCTTGGCGTACACGAAGGCGGTGTTCTTCTGGGTGTCGGTCGGTAGCACATCCCGCTGGTCTCCCTCGACGTGCGCCGCGGCGAAGTCACCGCGTAACGCCGTGGAGACGTTCAGATCCCAGATCTCGTGTCGCGGGTTGTCCCGGTAGATGCGCACGACGCGGTTCTCGGCCTTGCCGTACTGGTCGAAGCTGAGCACGGTACCCATGACGTCCCTCCTACGTGTCGGTCGGTCGTCCTGTCGATGTCCGCATCGTGGTGGCCGTCCAGCCGGTGGCCGTCCCCGATCAGCTCCCCACCCGGGGCGCGGATCGGGTGCGAGCCGCCGGATCCCGTCTCGTGCTGATGCCGACGGCAACGAGGCAGGGCCAACGCGTAGGAGTCGAGGCGATCCCCAAGTGGATCTCCACCGCGCCCGAGAGGGACGGGGCTCGTGGACGTCGGGTTTCCTTCATCGTGGGATCACCGTCCACCGCTGACCTGTCGCCGCCCTATCGGCGATCTCTTGTCGTCCTGCTCGCCGTCGATATCTTGGTGATAGACGCGGCGTCCCCAATGCAGTGTCATGAGCCTGCGAGTCATGTCGGCGGCGCCGACCGAGCCTGATCCCCGAGGCGCTGCGGCGCGTCCCCTGACCATCTGTGTCTTCTGCGGCGCCCGGCCGGGCCGGCGGGCGGCCGACACCGAGGCGGCCCGGCACCTGGGTCTGCTGATCGGCCGACGCGGTCACCGGTTGCTCTACGGCGGTGGTGGTTCGGGGCTCATGGGCGAGGTGGCGTGGTCCGCGCAGCGGCACGGTGCGCCCGTGACCGGGGTCATTCCCACGTTCCTGGTCGAGAAGGAGCGAGGCATCGCGGCACCACCGCAGCAGACGGTGGTCACCTCGACGCTGGGCGAGCGCAAGGTGGCGTTCCTCACCCAGGCCGACGCGTTCGTCGCCCTGCCCGGCGGGTTCGGGACTCTCGACGAGGTGCTGGAGGTGATAAGCCTCAACCAGCTGAAAGTGTTGACCAAGCCGATCGTGCTGGTCAACACCGACGGGTTCTGGGATCGGTTCCTCGGAATGGCGCAGGAGCTGACCGACTGGGGCTTCACCGATCCCGACCTCGGCTCGCTCTGCTCGGTGACCGGCACCACGGAGGACGCGCTGCGGTGCGTGGAGAGGCACGCGAACCACACCGCGGGACTGGCCGCCGTCGACGCGGAGCGGCTCTGAGCCGAGTTCATCGGTTGCCGAGTCCCATAGGCGGGTCGTGACCCACTCTTCGTACCTCGACGGTCCGCGCATGCTGCACGACAGCGACACCGCCGACCGAGGTGCGACCGACCGCTCGGGTGGCCGCCCGGCGGCACCTCGGCCGCCGCCAGGTCACCTGCCGCGAGGGCCGTGTCACGGGCAGCCGCCGGGTCGGCCCAGGGTGTCTGTTCAACGGACGTCCGCCGCCGGCGCCCACTGTCGATCAATGCGTACCGGAGCGTTCAGAGGTCGACCGGCCGCCCGTTCGGGGCGTCCGTCGAGCGGGCGGGGTGGGCTTGTCAATCGCCTGACCCGACCGCCACCGCGGTCAGGATCAACCGGTCGGTCGCCAGGAAGCGTCCGGAGAACCGGGACCGCGGTCCGTCGACGAGCAGTTGCGCGCTGAACCGGCCCGCAGTGGGGTCGATGGTCAGCCGGGCGTCCGGCAGTCCGAGCCACCGTCCGGTCAGCGGAAACCACGCCTTGTACACCGCTTCCTTCGCGCTGAACAGCAGCCGGTCCCAATGCGTCCGAGGATGGGCACTGCGCAGGTCGCGCAGCATGTCGGCCTCGCCGGGCGCGACGATGTAGTCCTGGGTTCCGGCCGGCAGTGTCTGGTGCGGCTCGGCGTCGATGCCAACCGACATCAGGTCGGCCGAGCGCGCGACGGCGGCCGCTCGGTAGCCGGTGCAGTGCGTGATGCTGCCGACCACCCCGGTCGGCCAGACCGGCGCCCGTTCGGCACCGATCCGGATCGGTGCCGGAGCCACACCGAGCCGCCGCAGGGCTTCGCGCGCGCAGCGGCGGGCGGTGACGAACTCCCGGCGCCGGAGGTCGACGACGTTCGCCACCAGGTCCTCCTCGCCAGGGAACACCGGCTCGCCGGGTATGTCGGAGAACGCCTCAGCGGTGCGTACGGCGGCCGGGAGCAGAGTCGCGAGCATCGACCAGAGTCTACGGCCTGAGCGCGGTGGACACCCCCTATCGTCCACGTATCCCGGACCGGCGCCTCCAACCGGTAACGGCGGGACAGCGGGCCGATAGGCGACCGGCCGAGAGTCGGCCCATGACCATCACTCCTGACGAGCGCGAGGATCTGCTGGCCGCGGCACGGCGCAGTGTCACGGAACGGCTGCTGCGCGGAGCCGCGCCGACCGCGAGCCCGGTGCAGACACCGGACGCCGCACGGTCGCCCGAGGAGCCCGTCCCGCTGTCGCCGGAGCAGCATTCTCTGTGGCTCGTCGGAGAGATGCTCGGCGCACACGAGGGGCTCTACAGCGTGCATGAGGTCGTGCGACTGCACGGGGCCGTAGAGGTCAGCAGATTGCGGACCGCGCTGGATCGTCTGGTGGCCCGGCACGAGGCGTTACGTACCGTCGTCGTCGAGACCGAGGACGGACCGATGCAAATCGTCCGCGCCCCGGGGCCGGCCGCCTTCACCGTGGTGGACCGGACCGAGCACGGAGGCGACCCGATGGCCTCGGTCCGGGCCGAGCTGGCGCGGCGCTTCGACCTCGAGGCGGGACCGCTGTTCCGCGCTGCTCTCGTCGAGGCGGACGGCGATCACCTCCTGGTGCTGCACCTGCACCACCTGATCGCCGACGAATGGTCCTGCCAGATCCTGGCCACCGACCTCAGCCGGCTCTATCGCGGCGTCGCGGACGTCGCGGCGCCGGGTCGCTACACCGACTACGCGCGCCGGGCCCTCGAAGGCGCTGCCGACGGCCGGCAGACCCACCTGGACCATTGGCGCCGGGCCCTCTCGGATGTCGACCCGTACCTGGAACTTCCCATCGACCGGCCGCACCCGCCCGAACCGACATACCGCGGCGACGGGGTCGTGATGACCGTGCCCCCGAACACGGCGAACCGGCTACGGCAGGTCGCTGCCGAGGCCGGCGTGACGCCCTTCGTCGCGGTGCTGGCGGGGCTCGCGGCCACCCTTGGTGGCTACAGCGGGCAAACGCGTTTCGCGGTGGGGACGCCCATGTCGCGCCGTGGCACGGCCGGCACCGACGAGACTGTCGGGCTCTTCGTCAACACCGTCGCCGTTCCGGTCGATCTGGCTGACGGGCCGGAGCTGCGTGACCTCATGATCCGCCTGCGCCGGACCGTGGCCGGGGCGCTGGACCATGCCGACGTCAGCATCGAGGAGGTGGTCCGCGCGCTGAACGTGCGACGCGCGCCGGATCGCAACCCGCTGTTCCAGGTGTTGTTCCAATACCTGGACGACCACGAGGACTGGTGGGACCTTCCGGGTATCACCACCGAGCCGGTCGACCTCGACGAGGCCACCGAGAAGTTCGAACTCACGCTGGTGGCGCGCGACGACGACGGCGCGATCCGCCTGGAGCTCCGGTACGCCACGGATCTGTTCGAGGCCGATACCGCACGGCGGCTGCTGCGCAGTCTGGTTGCCGTCCTGGAGCAGATGGCCGCCGATCCCGCACGCCGGACCGGCGACCTTGATCTGCTGGGGGCCGACGACCTGCACCGGCAGCTCCGGTCCTGGAACGACACCGAGGTGCCGCTGCGCGAGACGACCCTGGCGTCCCTGTTCGCCGAGCAGGCGGCCCGGACCCCGGATGCCTGCGCCGTCGTCGACGACCAGGAGACGCTCACGTACGCGGAACTGGCGCACCGAGTGAGCCGGGTAGCCGCGGGGCTGCGGCGAGCCGGGGTAGGACCCGATGTGCCGGTCGGGGTCTGCCTGCAGCGCTCGTTCAGGCTGGTGACCGCGCTGCTTGCTGTCGAGTGGGCAGGTGGCGCGTACGTGCCGCTCGATCCCGATCATCCCGACGGCCGACACGCGATGATCGTCGCCGACACCGGGATGTCCGTCGTCCTGGTCGACCAGGAGACCGCCGGTCGTTGGACCGGCGACGAGGTCGTCGTGCTGGACGTGGACCGGCAGGCGGCGATCACCGACGACGGCACTTCCGGCCTGACGGCAGTGTCACCGGACGACCTCGCATACATCATCTTCACCTCCGGCTCGACCGGGCGGCCGAAGGGCGTCTGTGTACCGCACCGGGGTGTGGTCAACCGGCTGCAGTGGATGCAGAAGGCCTACCCGATCGGCACCGGCGACACTGTCGTCCAGAAGACGCCGTTCAGCTTTGACGTGTCGGTGTGGGAGTTCTTCTGGCCGCTGACCGTCGGCGCGCGTCTGGTGGTCGCCGAGCCTGGTGGACATCAGGACCCGGCGTACCTGGCGGACCTCATCCGCCGCAGCGCCGCGACCGTCGTGCACTTCGTGCCCTCGATGCTCGCGGAGTTCCTCGCCGATCCCACGGTCGACGACCTTCCCAGCCTGCGCCACGTCATCTGCAGCGGCGAAGCCCTTCCGGCCGGGCTGGCGGATCAGGCTCGCTCCCGGCTCACGGCCGAGTTGCACAACCTGTACGGCCCGACCGAGGCGTCGATCGACGTGTCCGCGTACACCTGTGTGTCTGCGCCGGGCGGGGCGACCGTCCCGATCGGCAGGCCGATCGACAACACGCGGCTGTACGTCCTGAACGACGCCCTGCGCCCGATGCCCGTCGGGGTGCCCGGCGAGCTGTTCATCGGTGGTGTCGGCCTCGCCCGCGGATACGTCGGCCGGCCCGTACTGACCGCTGGCTCCTTCGTGCCCGACCCGTTCCACGGCGGCCGGATGTACCGGACGGGCGACGTCGCGCGGTGGCGTACCGACGGATCCCTCGAATTCCTCGGACGGATCGACGATCAGGTCAAGGTACACGGCCACCGCATCGAGCTCGATGAGATCGTTTCGACCCTGCTGGCCCGCCCCGACATCGCGCAGGCCGCAGTGGTGCCACAGCAGACCTCGGCCGGCGCTCTGCGGCTGGTCGCCTATGTGGTGCCGACGCCCGGGCACGTGCTGTCGGCGAGCGATCTGACGGCCCATCTGCGCGGCACGCTGCCGGAGTACATGGTCCCGGCCACGTATGTGCCCCTGGACGCGCTGCCGCTGACCTCGAGCGGCAAGGTGAACCGGAAGGCGCTGCCGGACGTGTCACCGGCAGCCGCATCGCGAGCGGAGCCGACCAGGCCACGCGACGAGACCGAGCGGGTGCTGGCCGCGATCTGGGCCGAGCTGCTCGATCTCGACTTCTGTGGCGTGCGGGACAACTTCTTCGACATCGGTGGCGACTCGATCCTGGCGGTGCGGATCGCCAACCGGGCTCGCGCCGCCGGCCTGCCGGTGACCCCGCGTCTGCTGCTACGGCACCAGACGGTGGCCGAGGTGGTGGCGGCGCTCCGCGCCACGGACGGCCCGGCCGCTGACGGCCACGGCGCCGCCCCGGCCCGCGCTGCCGAACCGCTACCGGACGGCGTGGAGTCCGTGCACCGGCTCTCCGCCCTCCAAGAAGGGATGCTGTTCGAGACGATCGCCTTCCCGGCGGAGAACCGGTACGCGCAGTACCACGCCTTCGATGTGGACCAGCCGCTCGACGAGGAGGCGCTGGCCTCGGCGCTGCGCGAGGTCTGCGCCCGGCACCCCGCGCTGCGCAGCCGGTTCGCCTGGCGCGGGCGGCCACATCCGGTCCAGGAGGTGCACTGTCGCGCAGAGCCGGAACTGGTCGTCCTCGACTGGCGCGCCGACGCGTCTCCGCGGCGGTACGAGGACTTCCTCGCCGAGGACCGGGCCGAACCGATCGAGCTGACCGGTCCGATCAACCGATTCACCGCGCTGCGCACCGGTGACTCGTCCTACCGGCTGGTGTGGCGGACCCACCACATCCTGCTCGACGGATGGAGCACCGAGATAGTGGTCCGGGAACTGTTCCAGATCGTCGGAGGCCTCCGCAACGGCACGTCCGTCGACCTCCCCGACCCGGTGCCGGCGGCAGCACATCGGGCGTGGCTCGCCGGACGCGACCGCGACGCGGACGCCGTGCACTGGCAGAAGGTGCTCGGCGGATTCACCACGCCGACCGCGCTACCGGTCAACCGGTTGCCGACGGAGGAAGGCGGCCGGGCGGGTACGGCGCTCGAACTGCTGAACCTGGACCGGGGCCAGCTGGATCGGTTGACCGAGGTGTCGCGCCGCTGGCGGGTGTCGCTGGGCTCGCTGGTGACCGCGGCCTGGGGACTGCTGCTGCGTCGGTTCGGTGGCGGGGACGACGTGGTCGTCGGGGTCACCGTCAACGGGCGGTCCGGGGACTTCCCTCGGATCGAACAGGTCGTCGGCCTGCTGATGAACACCCTCCCGGTCCGGATGCGGATCGAAGAGGGGATCACCGCCGGCGCGGTGGCCCGCGCAGTCCAGGATCAGATGGCCGAGTTGCACGAGCACGTCCACTGCTCGCTGGTCGACGCCAAGCGGCAGAGCGCGGTGCGGGCGGACGAGCGCCTGTTCGACAGCATCGTGGTGTTCCAGCACGAGGAGCGCGAACCGGCGCTGCCGCCGGAAGTGTCCCCGGTGCCCGGTAGCACCGCGCTGGACAGTGGCTACCCGCTGGTGCTGGACGTGACGGCGGGGGACGGGCTGTGCCTGCAACTGGCGTACCAACGCACCTGCGGCGAGGCGGAGACCATCCGGCGGCTGCTCGCGCACCTGGCGATCATCCTCACCGCGATCGCCGATGACCGGTCCGGCTCGATCGACACGCTCGACGCGTTGCCCGACGTCGAGCGCGAACGTGTGCTCCGGACATGGAACGACACCGACGCGTGGTACCCGTCGGAGACGTGCCTGCACGAGTTGTTCGAGCAGGCGGCTCGCGAGAATCCCGCCGCTACGGCGATCGTCGATGTCGACGGATCCTCGGTCTCCTACGCCGACCTGGACGAGTCCGCGAACAGGCTGGCGCACCACCTGCGTGCCCGAGGCGTCGGCCCCGAGCAGATCGTCGGCGTGCTCCTGGACCATTCCGTCGAGATGTTCGTGGCCCTGCTCGGCGTGCTCAAGGCCGGCGGCGCCTATCTCCCCCTAGACCCCGGCCATCCAAGTGACCGGCTGAAGTACTACCTGCGGGACAGCGGTGCCCGGCTCGTGGTGACCCGGGCCGACCTCGCGGCGCTGGCCACCGACGGCGAGAACCTGCCCGCGGTGCTGCTCGACGCCGAGGCCGCGCAGATCGCAGAGCGACCGGCCACGTCGCCCCAGACGGGTGTCACGGCGCGCAACCTGGTCTACATCATGTACACCTCCGGCTCGACCGGACGGCCGAAGGGCGTGCTGATCGACCATCGAGGTCTGATCAACTATCTGTGGTGGGCGCGTTCCGGCTATGGGATCGACGGCGCGGACGGCGCTCCGATGGTCGGCTCCATCGCGTTCGACCTCTCCGTTCCCAATTTCTTCCTGCCGCTGACGGCCGGGCTGAGCGTGACACTGTTGCCGCCCGACGAGGGCCTCGGAAATCTCGCCGACCTGCTCACCGAGCCGGCCGACTTCAGTCTGCTCAAGATCACGCCGGGGCATCTCGACGTGCTGCGTCGGATGGTGCAGCCCGACAGCGTCCATTCGGTGCGCACCTTCGTGGTGGGCGCCGACGAGGTGCGTACGGAAACCGCCCTGGGCTGGCGTAAGGCGGCTCCACGGGCACGGATCATCAACGAGTACGGCCCGACCGAGACGGTGGTCGGCTGCTCGACCTATGTCCTGCCGGACGAAGTCGATCCGGAGCTGCCGCTCCCGATCGGCCGGCCCATCGCCAACATCCGGATGTACGTGCTCGACCGTCACCTCTCCCCGGTACCGATCGGTGTGACGGGGGAGTTGTTCATCGGCGGTGACGGTGTCGCCCGTGGTTACCATCGCAGGCCGTCGGTCACGGCGGAGCGGTTCCTGCCGGATCCGTACGCGTCGGAGCCGGGCGCCCGGTTCTACCGGACCGGGGATCTGGCCCGGTGGCGCGCCGACGGGAACCTCGACTTCCTGGGCCGTTGCGACGATCAGGTGAAGATCCGCGGATACCGGGTCGAACTGGGGGAGATCGAGGCCCGGCTGCTGGCTCATCCCGACATCGTCGAGGGTGCGGTCGCCGCCTTCGCCCACGAGTCAGGCGATCGTCGGCTGGTCGCGTACCTGGTGCCCCGCCCCGATGGGCAGCTGCCGAGCGCCGTTGACCTGCAGGAATGGCTGGCCCGCGACCTGCCCACCTACATGCGTCCCGCACAGTTCGTCTGTCTGCCGGAGCTGCCGCTCACGGCGGCCGGCAAGGTCGACCGCAGCCGGCTGCCGGCACCGGGCCCGGTCACCCGGGATGAGGAAGCCGGGTACGTCGCTGCCCGCACCGAGACCGAGCGACGCCTGGTCAGTGTCTGGGAACAGGCGCTCGGTGTGACCGGGGTCGGCGTGCACGACGACTTCTTCGGGCTCGGTGGCGACTCCATCGTCTCGGTGCGGTTGGTCGCTCTGGCACAGGAGTACGGTCTCGCCGTCAACCCGCGTGACGTGTTCCGCCATCCGACCGTCGCCGGTCTCGCGGCCGTGGTGACCCTCGCGGAGCCGGCAGCGGCGGAGCCCGCTCCGGAGCGATCGGCTGCGGAGCCACCGGTGGCCGGGCCCGACCCGCTCACCGGGCTGGACGACGAGGCTGCCGCCGTCCTGCGTACCCAGCTGAGGGAGTTGGACACGGCCGAGGTGTACCGGCTCACCCACCTGCAGACCGGCATGCTGCTGCACCGGCTCGCCGACCCGCAGCGGGACGAGTACTTCCGCCAGTTCATCTGGGACCTCGACGGCGATCTCGACGTGGGAACGTTCGTGACGGCGTGGCAGCGGGTCATCGACCGGCATGCGGCCCTGCGGACCCGGTTCATCTGGCAGGACCTGCCGCACCCGGTGCAGGTCGTCGTCCGCGCCCAGCCGATCGTGGTCGAACGCTGGGACTGCCGTTCCACTCCTGACGGCGAGCGCGTGGGCTGGCTGGAGCGGCTGGCCGCGGACGAACGGGAGCGCGGGATCGACCTCACCGCCGGACCGCCGATGCGGCTGGTTCTGATCCGAACCGGTTCGACGCGCCACCGCCTGCTGTGGAACGTCCACCACCTGGTGCTGGACGGCTGGAGCCGGTCGATCGTGAGCCGTGAGGTGCTGGAGACATACGCCGCTATGCGTACCGGCGGTGCCCTGCCGGCCGATCCGCCGGCACCGTTCCGTGACTACCTGTCCTGGCTCGACCGCCACCCGGCGAACCGGGACATGGGTTACTGGCGGCGAACGTTGGCCGGCCTGCGCGGTCCCACGCCGCTACCCGCCGTCGCAGCGGGTCGACGCCCGGGAACCGGCATCGGCGTCGAGGAGAGCACTCTCGCCGATTCGCTGTTCCAGGCTCTGCGCGACACCGCAGCTCGTTACCGGATCAGCCTGCCGAATCTGTTGCAGGGGGCGTGGGCGTTGCTCCTGAGCCGGCATTGCGGCACCGATGACGTCGTCTTCGGCACCACGCTGGCCGGCCGGTCCGCCGACGTGCCCGGCATCGACCGCATGGTCGGGATGCTGATGAACACCCTGCCCACCCGGATCGGCGTGTCCCCGGACATGTCGATCGGCGACTGGCTCACCGAGGTGCACCGAGGCCGCCTGACCCAACAGGAGCATGCCGGCGCATCCCTGGTGGAGATTGCCCGATGCGTCGATGTGCCCCGCGGAGAACGGCTGTTCACCAACCTGTTCGTCCTGGAGCGCGCCGCCGACGAGGAGGAGGGCGAGTGGGCCGGCCTGCGGGTCGACCAGAGCGACGGCGCTCCGGGCGAGACCGCGTTCCCGTTGGTGCTCACCGTGAGCGTCGCCGGTCACCTCGAGCTCGGACTGAAGTTCGAGCACGCAGTCTATGACCGGGACGCGGTCGCGGAACTCCTCGGGCACTACCGAATGCTGCTCGAGGCCGTCACCGTTGCGCCCGCCGACGACCCGGTCGCCGCGTGGCGCGAAGTCGTACCCGCGCCGGTCGTTCCGGAACCGGCTCCGGCCGCGTCGTCGGGCGCCGCCGGGCCGGCCGGGACGGGGCTCGCCGCCGCCGTCACGGAGGCCGAGCGGGTGCTCGCGGAGATCTGGAAGGGCGTGCTGCGCCTCGACCGGGTGGGGCCAGAGGACGACTATTTCGCCCTCGGTGGCGATTCGGTCCTCGCCTTCCAGGTTGTCACCCTGGGGCGGCGTGCCGGCCTGTCGATCACTGTGCAGGACGTGCTGCGCGACACCAGGCTGCGAGACCTGGCCGCCACCGTGGCGCCGGGCGCGGCGGTGGAGGTGGCGGCCCCGCGTGCCGAGCACCCGGACCCCTGGTCGGCGGTACCGCTCACTCCGGCGCAGCATCGTCTGCTCGACCAACGTGTGCCGCACGACCACTACAACCAGTCGGTGCAGGTGGACTGGCACGGCGCCGCCGATCCGGGCCGCCTGGGACGGGCTCTGCGGGCGCTGACCGCCCAGCACGACGCGCTGCGGTTGCGTCTCGACCGCGCCGCGCCCGACCGGCGCCAGCGGGTCGCGCCGGTGTCGGACACCAATCCGCTACGGGTGGTCGATCTCGGCACCCGGACAGCCGATGAGCGACGGGACGAGATCCGGGCCATCGCCGATCGGCTGCACACCGGTCTCGACCTGGCCGACGGCCCCCTGCTCAGGGCGGCACTGATCCGGGCCGACGGATTCGACGACCGCGTCGTGGTGGTGGTCCACCACTGGGCCGTGGACACGTATTCCTGGCGCATCCTGCTCGACGACCTCGCCACCGTGTACCGAACCGACGATCCCGCCGCGCTCACGCCGGTCCCGACCTCGTTCGGGCAGTGGGCCACGCGGCTCGCCGCGTACGCGAGCAGCGGGAAGCTGGACGAGGAACGCGAGTTGTGGCAGGCGGTGGCTCGCGAGCCGGTGGCGCCACCGCCCGCAGTTGATGTAGGCGGCATCAATCGTGAGTCGGCGACCCGCACGGTCGAGGCGGTGCTCGATGAAGCGGACACGAGCCGGCTGACCCGCAGGGCGGCGCACGGGGTGCCGATGCAGACGCTGGTGCTGGCCGCTCTCGGGGACGTGCTGGTGGAATGGGCCGGCGGCGGCCTCCCGGTCTCGGTCGACATCGAGGGCCACGGCCGCGAGCCGCTGTTCGATGATGTGGATCTCTCCCGCACCGTCGGCTGGTTCACCGCCAGGTACCCGGTGGTCGTCCGGCCGGTCGGCCGGGGTGGCGTCGACACGGCGGTGGACGCCCTGGCCGACACCCTGGCGGCGATTCCGCACCATGGGATCGGACATGGACTGTTGCGTCACCTGGCGGGCCAGGCCGATCTGGCATCCAGGTCGTGGGTCAGCCTGACCCACTTCGGTCATCTGCTCGACCAGGGCGACGGTGCGGGCCTGTTCCACGGCGTGGACGACGACTCGACGGCCCGGGCCCCCGCCGGTGAGCGCCGCTACCTCCTGGACGTCAGGTCGTGGGTGCGAGACGGCCGGCTGCACGTCGACTGGACCTTCCCGGCCGGAAACGTCGAGGAGCGGGTGGGCCGCCGGCGTCTTCAGGAGCACCTGCAGCGACTTCGAAAGCTGGCGGCACCGGCCGACCGGCCGGTTCCGGCGTCCTGGCAGCGCCTCGAGCCGGGCTCGGCACTGATGGCCGCCGCGCGTCGGCGGTGTCAGGCGCCGGCGGTGAGTGTCGCGGTGATCGCCGACGGGCAGGTCGCCCGGGCCTGGGGTGAGGGAACGACCGACGCCCGTGGGGGTGCGGCGGTCGATGCCGAAACGATCTTCCAGGCCTGTTCGGTGAGCAAACACGTCACCACGGTGGGCGTGCTGCGGCTGGCCATGGACGGCGTGCTGGACCTGGACGCGGACGTGCGTACCCACCTGACAGGCGGGTTGCGCGGCGCGTCGGGACCGGTCACCCTGCGGGGCCTGCTGGGCCACGTGGCAGGGCTGGTGCAGTACGGCCACCCGGGCCATGAGCAGGCGGACCCGCTGCCCACCCTCGCCGACATGATCCTGGGTCGGCCGCCGGCCGCGACACCGCCGATCGAGATGACGGGCGCGGCAGGGACGTTCGGCTATTCCGGAGCGAACTTCACCGTGGTGCAGAGCGTCCTCCAGGCGGTCACCGGCGAGCCGTTCGCCGAGACGATGCGACGGTTGGTGCTCGATCCGCTCGGCATGCGTGACAGCAGCTTCGACCAGGCGTTCCCGCACCTGCGGCCGGGCCGTGTGGCGCACGGCCACCGGGACGACGGCACGCACCTGCCCGGCGGCTGGCGAGTCTTCCCCCAGCAGGCCGCGAGTGGCCTGTGGACGACCGCCGCCGATCTGGCCAAGGTAGCGGTGGAGATCCGGGCAGCTGCCACCGGCGAACCGTCGCGGGTGCTCGACCGGGCGTCCGCGCAAGCCATGATCACGCCGGAGGTGCCGGGCGGTCGGTACGGCCTGGGCTGCGTCAGCAAGGTCGTCGACGGTCACCGGTGGTTCGGTCATCCCGGCGATCGGCACAGCTTCCAGTGCATGACCGCGACGGATCTCGACGACGGAGCGGGTCTGGTCGTCCTCTCGAACATCGGGGGGAGGCCATTCCTGGCCGATCTGTTCGCGGAACTGGAATTCCCCATGCCGCCGACGCTGTGACCAACGATCCGGTAACGCGCCGACCAAGGGAGAAAAATGATCATCGCATCGGGATCGGCCCGCGCCGCGTTCGATGGCCGGCCGGTGCAGGTCGGCCGTGGCTGGGCCTATGGCACCTTCGGTGAGCTGCTTCAGGGCGTGTTGCCGGAACCGGGTACGGATTTCCTGGTAACGCTGCCGATCAGGCGGGGATGTTCGGCGTACTTCGAGTTACACCCAGGCGCATCGAGGGTCGAAGTCGCACCACGGAGCAAGACGAAATCACGGGCAGTGGCCGAGGCCATGCTGCGCCGGTACGGCGTGTGGGGCGGTGGTCGGCTCACCCTCGACGGCGATCTCACCGAGGGCAAGGGCCAGGCGAGTTCCTCGGCCGATCTGGTGGCCACCGTGCGGGCGGTGAGCGAGGCGATCGGGGTGACGCTCACCCCGGCCGACATCGAGTCACTGCTGCGCCCGATCGAGCCCACCGACGGGGTGATGTATCCCGGTGTGGTGGCCTTCCTGCACCGGCAGGTCCGGCTGCAAGCGATGCTGGGTCATTTGCCGGCAACGACGATCGTGGGCGTGGACGAGGGTGGCCAGGTCGACACGGTCGACTTCAACCGCATTCCCAAACCGTTCGGCCGCGCCGAGCGGCGGGAGTACCGCAGCCTGCTCGATGAGATCACGGTGGCGATCGGCAAGGGGGATCTCGCGACGGTCGGCGCCGTGGCCACCCGGAGCGCGCTGCTCAACCAGCGGCTGCGTCCCAAGTCGATGCTCGGCGACCTGGTGGCCCTCTCGGCCGCGACGGGCGCCCTCGGGGTGGTCGCCGCGCACAGCGGAACGATCCTCGGCCTGTTGCTCGCCGACGACGACCCCGACTACCCGGACAAGCTCGCCCGGGTACGGTACGGCTGCCGCGCCCTGGCCGGCCGGGCCTGGGTCGACCGATCCATGCCGACGATGCCGCAGTCGACCGATCTTCCCACCGGGTCCCGCTCTGGGCCGGGAGCCCGTTGACGGTTCGCCGGTCGGTCCGCCGCCCGATGTCGTCCGGTCAGGTCGGTGATCGCTATGGGTCTACTCAGCCTCCCCGGTTTCTGGAAAGCGAATCTTCGGGTCGGCATACCGGCCGCTCAAAATACATAACGCCGCCGCGTAGTCAGGGCTCATATTCGGACCGAGAGTGATCGCTGGTCCTACACAGCGGATTGTTGAACGCTCGACGGCCCCGCTCCGAGCTGTTACGCTCACGATTCGGACAGTGATCAACGGCAATGCCCTTGCCCATCGCCAGGGGTGCGAGGGCGATTTCGCCGCGCGTCGCAAGGTGTAACAGACGGAGCCGAGACCACGGGGGACTGCGGCTGTGATGAACTTCGAGATCCTCGGCACGCTGGGGGTGAAAGGCCCGACAGGCACAGCCACCATCCGAGCGGCGCGGCAGCGCATCGTCCTGGTGATGCTGCTGCTCGAGGCGGGCCGGGTCGTCCCGGTCGACCGGCTGTCCACAGCCATCTGGGACGACGCCCCACCGCAGACCGCGCGAGGACAGATCCAGATCTGCGTCTCCGCGCTGCGGCGGGCGCTCGCCGACGTCGGCCTGCCGGACCGGCTGGAGACCTGCGCTCCGGGCTACCTGATCCACGCCGGGCCCGACGAGGTCGACCTGCTCGTCTTCGAGCGGCTCGTGGCAGAGGGCCGACAGAGCGCCGAGGAGCAGCGGCTCGATGAGGCGATCGGCCGCTACGAACGCGCGTTGAAGCTCTGGCGGGGCGACGCGCTGGCCGGGGTGGAGAGCCGGCTGGTGGCAGCTGCCGGCGCTCGCCTGGAAGAGATGCGGTTGCGGGCGGTCGAGGAGTTCATGGACCTGAGACTGCGCCAGAGCGGCCACCAGGAGATGATCGCCGAACTCGCCGACCTGGTGGCGTCCAACCCGCTGCGCGAACACCTGCGGGCGCAATTGATGCTCGCGCTGTTTCGCAGCGGTCGCCAGGGGGAGGCCCTGGCCTGCTACCGCGACGGTCGCCAGACACTCGTCGACGAGCTGGGCATCGAGCCGAGCGCCGAGCTGCGCGAGGTCGAACGTGCGGTCCTGGGCGGTGAAACCGACTATGAGCTGGATCCGAGGGCCGCGACCCAGCCTGCCGACGTCACGCCGGCCGACTACCGCCCGGCCCGGCTGCTCCCGCCCGACATCGGTGACTACACGGGCAACCGGCCGTTGCTCGACCGGCTCCAGGAGATAGTCACCGCGGAACCGGATGACGGGAACGCGGCGCCCCGGATCATCTCGGTCTCCGGCACCGGCGGTGTCGGCAAGTCCGCCCTGGCGATCCGGGTGGCACACGCGACGAAGGACTTCTTTCCCGACGGGCAGCTCTACGCCCGGCTCAACGGCAACAACACCCCGCTGGGCGCCGCCCAGGTCCTGGAGCGGTTCCTGCGTGCCCTCGGCGTACCGCACGTGATGATCCCCGGCGGCATCGAGGAGCGTGCCGAGACATTGCGAGCCCTGCTCTCCGGGCGGCGCGTGCTCATGGTTCTCGACGAGGTCGCGGACGAGGAGCAGGTCCGCATGCTGGTGCCCAACTCCGCCCCCAGCGTGGTCATCCTGACCAGCCGCCGCCGGCTCACCGCCTTGCCGGCGGCTCACCACGTGGAATGTCCCTTGCTCGAACCCAGCGACTCGGTCGAGTTGCTGGCACAGATCGCGGGGCCCGGTCGGATCTATGCCGAGCCGACCCAGGCGCTGCGACTGAGCAGTATGTGCGGCCACCTGCCGCTGGCGCTGCGCGCGGCAGGCGGGCGACTCCTCATCCGGCCCCACTGGACAGTGGCTCGGATGGCCGAGCGATTCGCCGACACGAGCCGGCGCCTCGACGAACTGTCGCATGGCGAACAGAGCCTCCGGGCCAACATCGCTCCCAGCTACGAGTGGCTCAGCGACCCGGCACGCCGACTGCTTCGGCTGCTCGGCGTGCTGGAGGCACGCGATTTCCCGGAATGGATCTGCGCACCCCTGCTCGGCTCGGACGACGACGCAGGTGCGGAGGCGCTCAGCGAGCTGGTGACGGCGCAGCTGCTGGAGGTCGAGACCCCGGTCGGCGGCCGAGCCCGGTTCCGGATGCACGGCCTGATCCGGATCTTCGCCGCAGAACGCCACGACGCGGAGGACCGAGCCGAGGATGGGGCCGAGGCGCTGCGCCGGGCTCTGGGCGCGTGGCTGTATGTCGCGGAAAAGGCCCACCGCAGCGAGTACGGAGGCGACCACACCGTCCTGCACAGTGACGCGGTTCGCTGGAAGGTCGATGAGACTCTCTGCGAAGAACTACTGGCCGACCCGCTCGAATGGTTCGCGGTCGAGAAGGATGCCCTGGTGGCGATGGTCGGTCAGGCCGCTGACCTCGGCGCCGACGACCTCTGCTGGGACCTCGCGGTGACGCTGGTGACCATTTTCGAGGTGCGGTCGGAATTCGTCGAGTGGCGGGCCACGCACGACAGCGCGCTCGCCGCGGTGCGGCGATCGGGCAACAAGTACGGCGAGGCCGCGGTCCTCTACTCCATGGGCGCCCTGGCTGCCGCGGAGTACCGCCTGGACGACGCGGCCCGGTTGTCCCGTGCCGCCGACGAGCTCTTCGTCGACCAACGGGTGCTGTACGGCCGGGCGCTCGTCCTGCGCAACCTGGCCTTCATCGATCGGGCGCAAGGCCGCCACGAGGAGGCCCGGCGCAAGTACGAGCAGGCGCGTGAGTGGTTCAGGTTCGCCGGTGACGTGATCGGGGAGGCCCACGTCTTGTCCGGGTTGGCCCAGCTGGCCGTCATCGCCCACGACCGGCGTGCTGCGCTCGGGCATCTCACCGAGGCGATCCGGCTCACCGAGGGACGGAGCCGCCGGATGGAGGCACAGTTGCGGTACCGCCTCGGCGAGGTGGCCCTGAAGGGTGACGACATCGGCACCGCGCTCGACTGCTTTCACGATGTCCTGGAGATCGTCGTCGAGTACGGCGACCGGATCGGCGAGGCCTACGCGCGCTACGGCCAGGGCCTGGCGCAGACCGCGGCCGGCGATGCGGATCGTGCCGTCGGCACGCTGCGCCAGGCGGGCAAGGTCGCCGCGGAGAGCGGCGACCGGATGGTGAGTGCCCGCATCCAGCTCGCCTGGGCAGAGGCCGAGTACGCGATCGGTTCGCGGGACATGGCCGCGCGCCTGGCCGGCGCCGCGCTGCAGAGCTTCCGTCAGTTGGGCGACCAGGTGTGGCAGGCCCGAGGTTTGCGCCTGCTCGGCGACACCATCGCGGACACCGCGACGGCGATGGCGGCCTGGCGGGAGGCGCTGACCATACTCGGTAAGGTCGATTCACAAGATGCCCGTGACCTCGCCGAGGAACTGGTACGCAGGCTCACCTCGGCCTCCTTGGCGTTCCAGGTCGGCGAGGCCTCCTGAGCGGTCCGGCGGGGCCGGGCAGATCTGCGGTCACCCCCAGTTGGTGTCAGTGCGGCCCGGGGCGGTGGCGTGGTGCGAGCGGGCCGGGGTGTTCGGGATCGAGTACATGGTCGTCACTCCTCGACGGGTGGGGCGGTGTGATCGCACGACTGTCTACCGTGGGCTCCCGGCGCCGTTCAGCCTCGGCTCGGAATGGGTGATCACCTTGGCGAGGCGGCTCACCGCCTCGTGCACGTCACCGGTGGTGACGCCGCAGTGGATGACCGCGCGGATCCGGCCGTGCCCGAAGGTGTTGACGGCGACGCCGGCACTGGCGGCCATCCGCACGACCTCTTCCGGGTCCCGTCCCGCGACCCGGAAAAGAATGCTGTTGGTCTGTGGTGGGTCCAGCGTGACACCCGGGATCGCGGCCAGCCCCTCGGCCATCAGCCGCGCGTGGGCGTGGTCCGTGCTCAGGCGCTCGGCCGCCTCGTCGATCGCCAGGATGCCGGCAGCGGCGATCACGCCCGCCTGTCGCATTCCGCCGCCGAGCATCTTGCGGATCCGGCGGACCCGCAGCAGCGTGGCCTCGTCGCCGGCCACCATTGAACCGATGGGTGCGGCGAGCCCCTTGGACAGGCAGAACTGCACCGTGTCGGCGTGCTGGGCCAGCTCGGCCGGCGGTACGCCGCGCGCCACCGCGGCATTGAAGATCCGGGCACCGTCCAGGTGCACCGCGACGCCGCGGGTCCGGGCCAGCGCGGCGACCTCGGCCGCGTACCCGTCCGGTAGCACCACCCCGCCGCAGCGATTCTGCGTGTTCTCCAGACAGATGACCGCCGCCGGGGCGAACTGTGGATCCTCGTCGTCCTCCGGGAACGCCGCGGCGATCGAGGCCAGTGGCAGAGTGCCGTCGGGAAGGTTGCGGATCGGCTCGTAGGAGATGCCACCGCATACCGTCGCGCCGGCCGCCTCGTACAGATAGATATCGGATTCCGACCCGACGATCGCCTTGGCCCCGCGCGGGGCGTGAGCCATCAGCGCAGCCAGATTGGCCATCGTCCCGCTCGGCATCAAACAGGCGGCTGCCTTGCCGAGGCGGTCGGCGGCCAGTCGCTCCAGTCGCAGCACGGTGGGGTCCTCGCCGTAGACGTCGTCACCGAGCGGGGCGGTGGCCATCGCCGAGCGCATCGCGGCAGAGGGCAGCGTGAAGGTGTCACTACGCAGTTCGATCATGGTTGACCTCGATTCGCAGATATCCGAGTGCGGCGTCCAGCGCCTCGCTGACCTCGTGGCCGGAGCTGCCCACCGCAATGACGTGCCCGAGCCGGTCATAGGCGTTACGCGGCGGACGAACGGCGGTCCCGGGTGCGGCCGTCACCGCCACGTCGACCACGCCCGGCGTCCGGCGGGCCGCAGTAGTGCCCTCGACGGCGGTGAGCCGGCCGGTGCGACCGGCGGTGAGGAACGCGATCCCGGCGGTGCGGTCCCGTGCCGGACTGAGCTGGACCGGGAGCCGGCACGCCGCGCGCAGGTGTTGCTCGACGATGTCCACCCCGGTGGCCAGCCGCACGAGCTCGGGGATCATGCCGCCGGCGGGGCGCGCGTTGATCTCGACGATGGACGGGCCTGCCGAGCCGAGCCGTACCTCGGTGTGCGTCGCGCCTTCCCGGATACCCGCCGCGGACAGGGCACGGGTGACCAAGGTCAGCACCTCGGCGTGCAGGGCCGGCGGAAGAGCCGCGGGGAAGACGTGCCGTGCCTCGACGAAGTGCGGCGGTGCGAGCGTGGACTTCGCCGTGACGCCGAGACAGGCGACCGTGGCGTCGTGGCTGAACATCTCCACCGACACCTCCGGCCCCGCCACGTACTCCTCGATCAGTGCCAGCCTGGCGGTCGCCTGGCCGCGCACGTTCGTGGTGACCGCCAGGATGCACTCGACCTGGTCCGCCGTCTCGGCGAGGTCGTGGCAGAGCCGGACGTTGTTCGAGCCGGAGTCGTCGATCGGCTTCACCACGCACGGCAGGCCGGTCACGGCGATCGCGGCCGGGATCTCGTCGGTGGCGGCGACCACGGCGTACCCGGGCTGGCGCACCTCGGCCGCGCTCAGCATCCGCCGTGTCGCCGCCTTGTCGCGGCACACGGCGATCGCCTCCGGCGGGTTGCCCGGCAGGTCGAACGAGGCGGTCAGCTCGCTGACCTGCGGCAGGTAGAAGTCGCTGGTGGTCGCGATGCCGGCGGGCGACGAGAGGTTCGCCTTGATCGTCCGGGCCAGCTCCGCAGTGTCGTCGGTGTCGCAGACCACGGTGCGGACGCGGACGTCGGGCAGCCCGCGGTAACGCTGGGGCGAGCTGGTGAACAACACCGGCTCCACGTCGAGGCGGGCGGCCGTCCGAATGGCCGTCATGCCGGTGCCCGTGGTGTTCGCCTCGATGAAGCCGAGCTGACGGCGGTGGTTCCGCCCGAGTTCGGCGAACGACCAGGCGGTCACCACGGTGCCGTACGGAACCTGCACCGGGTGGCTACGAGGCTGCGTCTCCGGCCGGTGCCGATAGACCGACTCCACGTACCGGTCGCCGCGGTCGGGGAAGATGCCCACCAGCGTCGTCCCTTCGGCGGCCTGCCGGGCCAGGTGGGTGAGGACCCGGTACACCGAGCCAGAAGTGTTGCCGGCGAAGATCTGCTGCTCCCGGGCCAGCGCCCGGGTCGCGGCGAACGCCTCGTCATCGGACAGCCAGTGCACCTCGTCGAGCACGGCGTAGTCGATGTTGTCCGGTTGCAGGCTGTTGCCCAGTCCGCTCTGCAGGCGCTCGGGACGGTCCGGTTGGGCGAACAGCATGCTGCCGACGGCGTCGACGCCGACGGAGGTCAGCTCCGGCCGGTCGGCGCGCAGCGCCGCCGTGGTCCCGCACAGCGAACCGCCGCTGCCCACCGCGCCGACGAGCACATCGAGGCCATCGATGTCCTCCAGGAGCTCGTCCGCCAGGGCGCGGTACGCCAGCGGGTTGTGCGGGTTGTGGTACTGCTGCGGCCAGAAGGCACCGGGCAGGTCGTCCATCAGGTGAGCGAGGCGTTCCAGCCGGGCACTCTGCCAGCCCGCTCCGGTCATCGCCTCGACGACGTGCACCGCGCAGCCCAGCGCCTCGAGCTTGGTCAGGGTGATCGGATCGATCCGGGGATCGGTGACGATGTGGACCGGATGACCGAGATGGTTGCCCACCAGCGCCAGCCCCAGCGCCATGGTGCCGGACGAGCTCTCCACGATCGGCGCGCCGTCGACCAGCGTGCCGGCCTCGCGTGCGCGCAGGACGACCTCCTTGGCCACCCGGTCCTTCATCGCCATCAGGTTCTGCATCTCGAGCTTGGCGTACGCCCGCACCCCGGGGGCTGCCGGAATCCGCAGCCGGACCAGCGGGGTATGTCCGATCGCCGCCGTCACCGAGTCAAACAACATGGTGTCCTCGCAGTTGGTCTTCCACGGCGTTCACCGCAGAGGTCGTCGCGGAGCGGCGGTGCCGTCCCCATGCCGCGTGCTCGTCGAGTTCGGCGCACTGGACGGCCAGGAGGCGACGTACCGCGTCCGGACCGGTTGATCCGTCGGACGTCCGTGACGCCAGGTCGGCGTCCACGTCGAACGCCTCGGTCAGCAGGTCCGTCGGCTCCGTCACCGGGTAGCCGGCGGCCAGCCTGCGCAACAGCGGCCCGTCGGGCTCGCCGGGGGAGCGGCCCGCGTCGACGGCCGCCGCGATGTACCGGCCGGCCACCACCTGCGCGTGCCGCCATGGCAGTCCCGCTCTCAGGGTGAGCAGATTGGCCAGCCGGAAGCCGCCGAGGTGGTCACCGGCGCACGCATCCCGCATCTGCTCGGGCCGGAAGCGGAGCTCGGCGAGCACGGTGCTGGTCAGCCGGAACACCGATCCAGCCTGGGCGAACAGCGCATTCAGGTGACTACCAGCCTCCTTGGAAACCTCGACCATGTTGGCGTACGGAGTCGCGCGCTGGACCATGGCCACATCGAGGTGCAGCGCCGTCAGGTGTGCGCTCCGGCCACGGATCCGTTCGAGCACCGGGAAGTTGCGCTTCTGCGGCATGGACGAGGATATGCCCACCATCGAGTCCGGAAGGTCCACCAGGCGGTAGGCGCCGCTGGCCCACGCCATCAGGTCGGTGGCGAAGCGGCTGAGGACCACCCCGTAGGCGGACAGATCCCCGCTTACACGCAGCGCCCACCCACGGGAGGCCACCGCCATCAGGGCGTGCCGGGTCGGCCGATCGAAACCCAGGAGCGTCGCCATGCGGGGCAGGTCCCAGTCCAGCTGTTGACCGGCCATCGCACCGGCGCCGAGCGGGCACTCGTCGACCGCGTCGTAGGTCGCACGCATCTGCCGGATGGTCCGCAGCGACTCCTCGACCAGGGCGGCAAGGTAGAAGCCGGGCGTGACGACCTGAGCGGCCTGCAGGTGTGTGTATCCGGGCATCGGCAGGTCGACGCCGGCCGCCGCGCGGTCGGCGGCGGCCCGAGCCAGACCGACCAGACTCTCAATGAGCGCGGCGAGTTGCGATCGGCCGTACAGCAGTTGGGCGCAGGCCTGGAGATCGTTGCGGCTGCGGTCGACGTGCCATGCGGCTGGCACAGGTTCCGGTCCGCCCTGGACGTACCGTTCGATGGCGAACGCGAGGTCGGACATGTTGCCCTCCGGATCGGCGGTGATCTGTTCCGGGGTCAGCTCGTTCAGCCGAGAGACCAGCGCGGCCGACTGGGTGTCGTCGATCAACCCCATTCGCCGGTACTCCAGCAACAGGACCTTTTCGATCAGCACGTACCAGGGCAGGAGCGTGCGGGCTTCCTTCTCGAACTGCGGGCGCAGGATCTCTTCGTGCAGGACGTCGGCCGGGGGAGCGTCGACACGCCCGGTGAACCTCACCGGTCCGCCCCCTCCAACAGGCGACGCACCGTGGTCAGGAGTACGTCCGCCCCGGCCAGCAGATGTTCCGGCTCGGTGTGCTCACGGGGGGAGTGGCTGATCCCGTCCCGACTGGGTACGAAGATCATTCCGACCGGGCCCGCCGCAGCGACGATCTGCGCGTCGTGACCGGCGCCGCTGTGCATCGTCAGCACGGGAAGTCCGTGCTCGGCCGCGGCGTCGGTGATCGCGGCGCTGAGCCGGTGGTCGGTGCGGACGGGAGCGGCGCGCATGCGGACGTCCACCCGCGCGTCGATGCCGGGTCCCAGCGCGGCCACCGCCGCCAGGACGGCGCGTTCGGCGTTCGCCAGCCGATCGAGTGAGCCGTCCCGGATCTCCACGGTCAAGGTGACGGCGCCCGGGATCACGTTGGTCACGTTCGGCCGGACATCGAAACGGCCCACCGTCGAGACGGCGCAGAGCCGGCGCACCCGGGCGATGTCCTCGATGGCGAGCGTCAGGCGGGCACCGGCTACGAGCGCGTCGTGCCGATCGTCCATCGGGGTGGTTCCGGCATGATTCTGCTCGCCGGTGACCGTGATCTCGAAGATGTGGCGCCCGGTGATCGCCTCGACCAATCCGAGCGGGACACCGGCCCGTTGCAGCACCGGGCCCTGTTCGATGTGCAGCTCGAGGAAGCCGCCGAGCCGGCCGGCCGGCCACACGGCCGAGGACAGGGCGTCGATATCGCCCCCGGCAGCCCGCAAGGCGTCGCGCAGGGGAAGCCCGGCGCTGTCCACCAGACGCTCGGCATGTTCGATGGGACCGACCATCGCCTTCGATCCGAAGAAGGGGTACCCGAACTCGGCGCCCTCCTCGTTGGCGAAGGCGACCGCCACCGGCTCGTACGCAAAGGAGCCGTCTCGTTCGTCCAGCCGTGCCAAGGTTTCCAGGGCGGCCACGACGCCGTATGCCCCGTCGAGCCGGCCGCCGTGCACCACGCTGTCGAGATGCGATCCGAACAGCAGGACCGGCCGGTCCCGGTCCGCCTCCCGGCGTCCGATGAAGAGGTTCCCGGCCGCGTCGACGGTGGCGCGCAACCGGAGCATCCGCGAGCGCTCGCAGAGGTATCGCCGGGCGGCGTGATCCGCCTCGCTGAAGCCGGTCCGAGACACTCCGCCCAGCTCGTCCGCGCCGAATCGGGCCAGCTCCGCCAGGTGGGACAGGAACCGCCGACGGTCGATCATGGAAGCCGTCTGGTTGAGTTTCAGCACCGTGCACCTCCAGCCGCCTGGACTCCCTCGACCGCGGTCAGCGCGGAGGTGGTGTCGGGGCCGGCCAGGTGCGCGGACCACGCCACGAGATCCGTCAGCCCGGACCTGCCGCCACAGGTGATGCGGTGACCGCGTCCACCCGACCGGCGCCCGAATCGGTCGGCGGCGGCGGGCGCGCTGCGGTCCTGACTGCTGTTCGCGCCGCCGAGTACGCAGACCGACAACGGCGTTGGTGCTGCTGCCGCCATAGTGAACATGTCTATCCGCCGCCCTCTCGACAAGCCGGTTCACACCAGCCGGTGGGTGGTGCAGCACCGATACTCACTGCCGGGCCTATCGGCGTGCTGTCGGCTCGTGCCGTCATGAGGACGCGATCGCAGGCCGACGGTCGACCGAGGCGGAAGCCCGGCGAAAGCCATGGTTCGTACAACAGTCGTGACGGTCGTGGTGTCGGTGGGACGGCTTCAGCAGCGACCGCCGGCCACCGCGTCGGACCGCATCGCCGAGGGGGAGTGACCACCGTATGCGCTATCTGGAGCCGCCGGAGGTCGATCTATTCCTGCAGGATCTGCGGGACGGGCCGTCGCGGCGGTTCCGCCGGGTCGTCGTCCGCTATGCGTCCGACGGGATAAGTGTCGACAGTCTGGCGGCGGCCCAACAGCGATTGATCGACGACGTACCCGAACTGGCCGATCGGGTCCGTCGTGACCAGGGTGGCTGGCGCTACGAGCCGTGCCCCGTAGCGCCGGAGGTCTATGTGGAGACCCATCAGATCGACATCGAGGACGAGGCCGCCCGCACGCGGCTGAACCTCGAGCGTGACCGCCCGCTGGATCCGGTGATGGGCCCGCTCATCCGGATCAGTGTGCTGCGTTACCGCTCCGGTGACGCGCACCTGCTGCTGGCGCTGCACGAACTGGCCGCCCGGATGCGCTCGTCCAGGGCGGTGATGCGGTCGTTACTGGCAGTCGCCACCCCGGTTTCCCCGCCGGCTGGGTGACCTCACCGCCACAGACCAACTGGCCGGCTGCCCACGGGCAGCCGGCCAGTTCGTCGTGCGGGACGAGGGCTACAGCGGGGCGACCAGCCGATCACCGGCGTGGTCGACCACGAACTGGTCGATCGCGGCGATGGACCGGAAGTTGCGGATGTCGAGGTCGTCCCCGGCCACCGTGATGCCGAACGTCTGCTCCACGAACATGATGACCTGCACGGCGAAGAGGGAGTTCACGTAACCGTTGGCGAAGATGTCCTCGTCGTCGGCGATGCCGTCGGCCTGCCGCCGGACGAACGCACGGATCGTGTCCAGGTGGTTCTGCATGTCAGTTCCTTTCCGGAACGGTTGTGGGGTCCGTGGTGCGGTAGTCGAAGAGGCCCTGCCCGGTCTTGCGGCCCAGGTGACCGGCGTCGACGAGCTTCCGCAGCAGCAGGCTCGGGCGGTACTTGGGTTCGTTGAAGTTCTCCAGGAGGACGTCGAGCGAATAGAGCACGGTGTCCAGGCCGATGAGGTCGGCGGTGGCCAGTGGTCCCATGCGGTGCCCGAAGCACTGGACGAAGAGCCGGTCGATCTCGGCCGCCGGTGCCACGCCCTCCTGCAACAGGCAGATGGCCTCGTTGACCATCAGCATCATGGCGCGATTCGTGACGAAGCCGGGCGAGTCCTCGACCACCGCAGTGTCCTTGCCGAGCCGGGAGATCAGGTCACGGGTGAAGGCGATGGTCTCGGGCGAGGTGTGGAAACCGCGGATGACCTCGACCAGCGGCTTGAGCGGCACCGGATTCATGAAGTGGGTGCCGACGACCCGGTCGGCCCGCTCGGTCAGCCCGGCGATGCGGGTGATCGGGATCGCGGACGTGTTGACCCCGAAGACCGCGGCGGGCTTGCACATCTCGTCCAGCTCTCGGTACACCCGCTGCTTGAGCGAAAAGTTCTCGGTGATGTTCTCGACCACGAAGTCGGCGTCGGCCACGTCAGCGAGCTCGGTGCTGAACGTGATCGCCGCCAGCGTTGCGCCCGGTGTGCTCTCCGGCGTACCACCGACCATGCCGAAGAGCCGCACGTTACGCGCTATCTCTTCGGCCGCTCGGTCGAGAGCGGGTTTGCCGATGTCCACCAGGGTCACGTGGTGGCCGCCGGCGGCGAAGGCGTGCGAGACGCCGATCCCCATGGTTCCCGCCCCGATGACGGCGATGTTCTCTCGCACGGGTAATCCCCTGTCAGTTGTCATGACTTATCGGCCGTCAGGCGCGGCGAGCAACTCGGCGACCCGGGCGGGCCAGCCGGCCGGGTCGAGTCCGTGCTGGCACACGACGGCATAGGCCAGCCGCTCCAGGCCGAATCCGGCACACGCGGAGTGCGCGACCTCCCCGTCGGACATGTGGATGCCGAAGGCCGATCCGAAGGTGCGCTCGTGGAGGTTGAACGACCCGACCGCGATGTCCCGGCTGCCGCCGACGTCGAGCCGCAGCTCGTACTTGAGCTCGAGCAGACGCTGCGAGGTGGCGCGGGCGGCCACGTCGAGATCGCCGAAGAACGGATCGCTCGCCACCTCGCACCGGCCGCTGAGGCCGAGATCCTCGGTGAGACCCAGAATGCGGTCGAGGAGGCGCTGCCGGCCGGCTGTCACATGGTCGCGGTCGCCCAGGAAGACGATCTCCCGGATGGTGAAGTCCCAGAGCCGCTCCAGACCGCTGTGGTACTTCTCCTCGTGGCGGAACGACTTGCCGCGGGCGGTCACCACGCCGGCGTCCTCCGGCAGCGTTCCGTCGGCGTGCTGGTGGAAGGTGTGATAGCACATGGTCGGAGGGAGGCAGTAGTCCACGCCGGCGCACCGGTCGAGCACATCGGGCACCATCGCTCCGCCGGTGCTGGTGTCCGTCACGAAGTCGCGGTAGACGTCTCGATCGCTGTGCAGGCGGCTGACGAACATCAGGTACTGCGGGAAGGACGTCAGGTAGCCGCAGCGGTGCATCACGGATGCCGGGATCAGCGTCGGGTAACGCTGTTCGCGCGCGCGGAACTCGTCCACGACGATGTCGCGAATCGTGTCGTCGAGGGCGTCCATCAGGTGCAGCATCTGTGGGCCCAGCGCCACCTGGCCCTGGCCGGAAGGCGACGCCTCCCCGTCGGCCATGAGCCGGTCGAAGGTCCCGTCCGGGACGGGACGCTCGGCCGGGGAGGACCAGATGACCTTCGGTGGACGGGTCAGCTGGCTCAGGACATCGTCGTTCAGTACAGCGTTGACCTTGCGCCGGACCTGGTCGACGTCTCCCTGGTCGGCCACTGTCAGGTCGACGGCGGTGACCTCATCGCCGTTCCGGACGAAGCGGAAGTTGAGGATGTCAGCGGTGGCGAAGAAGATCCGGCGGCCGAACTCCTCGGCGGAAACAGACGACAGCGGCTGTTCCATGGCGATGGTGAGGGTGGTCAAGAGATGCCTCCTCGGGCATGACAGGTCGCGAGCCGGCTGTTCATGCGGGCAGGCCGATCAGCGAAGCGATGATGTTGCGCTGGATCTCCGAGGTGCCGCCGTAGACCGTGCCGGCCAGCGCGTCGCGTACTTCACGTTCGATCGGCTGGTCCTCGACATAGCCTCGGGCGCCATGGATCTGCAGGGCTGCCAGAGCGGAATCGACGAGACCTTCGCTGGCGTACAGCTTGAGCATCGCCGCCTCCAGCATCGCCATCCGGCCCTCCCGCTTGAGCCAGCCGACCTTGTACAGCAGCAGGCGGGCCAGCTCCAGACGGACTCGCATGTCAGCGATGGGATGTGAGACGCCCTGGAAAGCGGCGATCGGTCGGCCGAACTGCCGGCGCGCACTGGCATGCGCCACGGACCGCTCCATGACCCGCTGGAGGGCGCCGACCTGGGCGGCGAACATGAAGCCGCGCTCGTACTCCATCGCCGACGTGAAGAGCCGGTATCCGCCACCGGCAGCGCCGAGCAGGTAGTCCTCCGGGATCACGCAATCCTCGAACCTGACCTCGCCCATCGGGGTCCCGCGCAGACCGGCCTTACCGATCTCGCGGACGACCCGGACGCCCGGCGTCGACGCCGGGACGATGAAGGCCGACAGCCGCCCCTGCGGCGCCGCATCGGGTTCGGTAACGGCGAAGACCACGAACAGATCGGCCACCGGTGCGTTGCTGATGAAACACTTGGTTCCGGTGAGGAGGTACTGACCGTTCTCCTCGACGGCCCTGGTGGTCACCGACAGGGCGTCAGAGCCCACGTCCGGCTCGGTGAGCGCGTGTGCGCCGATCGTCGAGCCGTCGATCAGGCCCGGCAGGAACTGCTTGCGCTGCTGCGGGGTGCCGTGCTCAGCGATGTACACGGCGCAGGCCCAGACGTGGTTGTTGATCGCGAAGACCAGACCATTGTCGGCGCATCCGTAGGCGAGCGCCTCGAAGGCGACGACGCAGCTGAGTGGATCCAGTCCGGCGCCTCCGTACTCGGCCGGGAAGGGCCAGCCCAACACCCCGAACCGGGCACACTCGTCCCACCCCGCACGGTCGAACCGTGCCTCGCGGTCGTTCGCACCGGCCTGCTCGCCCAGGCGTGCCTGCGCGAATTCGATGATCTCGGTGCGCAGCCGGCGTTGGTCCTCGTTCAGCGCGAAGTCCATGATTTTCCCCTCTCGGCGTCCGCCGGCCCGGATCCGGCCGCGGTGGGTTCCCAGGCGCCGTTCGCCCAGGCGTGTGCCAGCACCCGGGCCATCGCGGCCACCTCGCCATGGTCGTTGCCGCGGCTGGTCAGGGTGGCGACGACCGGTGGTGTCCCCGGGCCGCGGGGACGCGCGGGGTGCTGGTTGGCGAGCGAGGTGAGCATCTGCCCGGCACCGACCTCGACCGCCAGCACGCGCGGCATCCCCCACATGCGCGCCAGGTTGCCGGCGAACTGGACCGGCTGGCAGAGGTGCCGGGCCCAGTAGCCGGGCGAGCAGGCTTCCTCGTCGGTCAGCCAGTCACCGGTGACGTTGGAGAGCACCGGGATGCTCGGCGGCGTGAGGGGAATGTTCTCCAGCAGACGCTCCAGCGGCCGGGCGACCGGATCCATCAGCGGGGAGTGGAAGGCGTGCCGGGCCGGCGCCGGAAGAGTGGCGACACCCGCAGAGGTCAGCCGTTCCGCCAGCCGGGCGACGGCCGAGGGCGTCCCTGACACCTGACACAGCCCGGCGCCGTTCACTGCGGCGAGCCACAGGTCGTCTCCGAGATGCTCGGCCAGGTCGCCCGGATCCAGCATCACGACCAGCATGGCGCCGGCCGGTACCTCCTCGATCAACGCCGCTCGGCGCGTGACCAGGGTCAGTGCGTCCCGGATGTCCAGCACTCCGGCCACGCAGGCCGCAACGTACTCCCCGATGCTGTATCCGACCAGCGCGGCGGGTCGGACGCCCCAATGCAGCAGGAGCCGCGCGAGGCAGTACTCCAGGGCGAAGACCAGCGGTTGCGCGAGGCTGGTCCGGCTGAGAGGACCGCCGGCATCCCGCTGGAGGAGCTCCCGCAGGGACCACCCGGTCGGGCCCGACTCGTCGGTGAGCAGCAGCTCGCGCAGATCCTGATCGAGAAGGGGGCGGAGCATCTCGCTGACCCGGTCGAGCTCGGCCCGATAAGCGGGTACGGCGTGATAAAGGTCGCGGCTGAGACCGGGACGCTGGTCGCCCACGCCGGGGAACATCAGCACCACCGAAGCAGGCGGGACGGGCCGGCCACGGGCGACGAGCCACGAATCCCCGCCGTCGAGCAGTTCGGTGCAATGTGCCGCATCGCGTCCGAGCGCCACGACACGATCCTCGTCCGGCACACCGGGTCGTCGCCGCAGGAGCCAGCCCTCGGCGGCCACGGTGCTGGGGCCCGTGGCTTCTGGCGATGGGATGTTCGTCGTGTCGGTCATTCGGGATTCCCCTTCGCGCGCCGGGTCGGTTATCCGTCCATGCTTCGGCGCAGCGACAGCGGGCGCATGTCCGACCACACCTCGTCGATGTGGCTGAGGCAGTCATCCTTGGTGCCGGTCGTGCCGTCGGGCTGCCAGCCGTCCGGAGGGGTCCGGTGCAGCGGCCAGATGGAGTACTGCTCCTCGTCGTTGATCACGACCTGGAACTGCTCCGTGGTGCTCATCTCGTTGTCCTTCCGGTCAGCTGCGCGCCATGCGCAGCACGTCCTCGTCACTCAGGGCGGCGACCTGGCGCTCGACCAGCTCCTCGATACGGGCGGCCACCGCCTCCACCGTCGGATGCTCGAAGAGCAGGTTCATCGGGATGTCGGTGCCGAAGGTGCGGATCATCTGGCTGGTGGTCCGGATGGCCAGCAGGGAGTGCCCGCCGAGAGCGAAGAAGTTGTCGGTGGCGCCTACCCGCGGGGCACCCAGCATGTCCTCCCAGATCCGGGCCACCACCTTTTCCGGTGGTGTCCGGGGGGCCACGTGCTCGTCCTGCTCGACCGCCGCAGGCGTCGGCAGTGCCTGCCGGTCGAGCTTGCCGCTGGGCAGTCGGGGTAGGTGGTCGAGCAGTTCGATGGCCGACGGCACGGCATATCCCGGAAGGGTCGCGGCGGCATGCTCGCGCAGCCGGGCGGCCGTCAGGCCAGGCTGGTCGACCACCAGGAACAACGCGATACGGGCGTCGCCGGACGGCCCGCGCCAGGTGGTCGCGGCGGCATCGGACACTCCGTCGCATCCCCGCATCACGGCCTCGATCTCGCCCAGCTCGATCCGTACCCCGCGGATCTTGACTTGCCGGTCCTGACGGTCGAGATAGTGGAGCCGGCCGGCACGGTCACGGCGGCCGCGGTCGCCGGTGCGGTACACCCGTTCGCCGGGCCGCCACGGATGAGGCAGGAAGGCTGCCGCCGTGCGCCCGGGCGCGTGGAGGTAACCGCGGGCCAGGCCGATTCCGCCGATGTAGAGGTCGCCCGCTTCGTCGTCCGGGACAGCCTGCATGCGGTCGTCGAGGACCAGGACCTCGTTGCGGTCGATCGGACGGCCGATGCTGACCGAGGCGACCGGCCCGGAGCGGTCCTCAGGCGTGCAGGTATGACAGGTCGAGTCGATCGAGACCTCGGTGGCGCCCCAGGTGTTGTCGAGGGTCACCGTGTCCCCGAAGCGGGCCAGGAACCGCTCGGCCAGCCGGGCGGGCAGCGCCTCGCCGCTGGACAGCACGCTGCGGAGTCGGTGCAACCGGTGGACATCGGCGTCGGTCAGCTCGTCGAGGACCAGCTCCAGCATCGACGGTACGAAGTTCAGGTGTACCGCCTCGTACCTGATCGCCGCGTCGATGATCGCGCGAGGGTCACGGTGCGCGCCCGGCGCCAGCATCGCGGTCCGGCCACCGGCGGCCAGTGGCCAGAACAGCTCCACCGCGGCGTCGTCGAAGGTCAACGTCGTCTTGTGCAGAACCGTCTCGGCGGGACTCAGCGGGTGGTGCCGCTGCATCCAGTCCATCCGGTTCGTCCAGCCCCGGTGCGTGCAGGCCACCCCCTTCGGGTGCCCCGTCGAGCCGGACGTGTAGTAGACGGCGCAGAGGCCGTCCGGGTGGACGTCCGGCAGTGCGGGTCCCGGGGTGGGCCCGGCGACGCTGAACGGCAGGACGACGGCGACCGACCGGAGCGCCTCGGCCGTGCTGGCGATCTCGCCGGGCCCGGCCAGACAGATCCGGGCCCGCGCGTCGGCGACCAGTTGCCGGGTCCTGGCCGGTGGGGTGCCGGGCTCGATCGGCAGGTAGGCCGCGCCGGCGCGGAGGATCCCGAGCAGCGCCGTCACCATGGCCGCCGACCGGTCCGGCACGATCGCCACCACGTCGTCCGTACGGGTTCCCCCGGCGACGAGGGCGCCGGCGATCCGATCCGCTCCCGAGACGAGGTCGCGGTAGGTGAGGGCGGTGTTCCCGTCGATCACGGCGATCGCATCCGGCGTCCGGTCACTCTGCGCCACGACGGCCGAGTGCAGGATGGCCCTTGGCTTGGTCATGCCGGCGACGTTGCCCGGTCGACCTATCGAGGCCCTGTTCGATCCCTGTCGGCGCCGGATGCCGCTCCGGTCCCGGGGGGATAGGGCGCCGATAGACCGTGGATAGCCGGCCTCGGGATGGTGCGGCCATGCGAGCGAACCCCCATGACACGGTCGACAGTCTGTTTCGAGCCCAGGTCGCGGCCACGCCGCAGGAACCGGCCATCACCGCGGACGGTGTGACGTTGTCGTACACGGACCTCGACGCACGGGCTTCGGCGGTCGCCGCGGCCCTGCGCCGGCGGGGGTTCGGGCCGGAGACCCCGATCGGTCTGTGCGCCGAGCGGAGTGTGGCGATGATGGCCGGCCTGCTGGGCATCATCCGGGCCGGCTGCGCGTACGTGCCGCTGGACCCGGACTATCCGGTCGACCGGCTGGCGTTCATGCTGACCGACACCGCGGCGCCGGTGGTCCTCACCCACGACGGTCTGATGAACGGTAACGGCGCCGGCGTACCGGTGCTCGACATCGACTCGCTTCCGCCGGGCGAGGCACCCCCGTCGCCCGCCGATCCGGACAACTTGGTCTACGTCATCTACACCTCGGGATCGACCGGCCGCCCGAAAGGGGTGCTGGTCCCCCACCGCGGGGTCGTCAACCGGCTGTTGTGGCACCAGCGCGTGCGACCCATCGGCCCCGGCACCACGATCCTGCAGAAGACACCGATCAGCTTCGACGTGTCCGCCTGGGAGTTGTTCTGGCCGCTGGTGAGCGGTGCCCGGTTGGTCCTTGCCCGGCCCGGCGGACACCGCGATCCGGCCTATCTGGCGCAGATCATCGCAGCCGAGAGAGTGGACATCGTCCATTTCGTACCGTCCATGCTCGCCCAGTTCGTCACCGAGCCCGCCGTGGCGAATCTCGACTGCGTCAGCGATGTCTTCTGCACCGGCGAGGCACTGCCGCCCGATCTGGCCGACCGGGCCGCCAAGCTGATGTCGGCGCAGGTGCACAACATGTACGGGCCGACCGAGACCTCGATCGAGGTGTCGGCGCACACCTGGCAGCCGGGCAGTGACGGGACGAGCGTTCCGATCGGTGACCCGATCGACAACGTGACCTGGTACGTGCTGGACGACAACTTCGAACCGGTGCCGGCCGGTACAGAGGGTGAGCTGTACATCGGCGGCGTCGCCGTCACCCGCGGGTATCACCGCCGGGCCGACCTGACCGCCGACCGGTTCCTGCCCGACCCGTTCGCGGGCGGCGGGCACCGGATGTACTGCACCGGTGACGTGGTCCGCGCGCTGCCGGGCGGGCAGTTGGACTATCTGGGTCGCGTCGATCACCAGGTGAAGATCAATGGAAACCGGATCGAGCTGGGGGAGATCTCCGCCGTACTGCGCGGTCACCCTGCGGTGGCCGATGCCGTCGTGGTGACGCACAGCGAGAACCAGCACACCCGCCTGGTGGCCTACGTCGTCGGTACGGGTGACCGTCCCCTGCCCGGTCGCGACGAGCTGGAGTCGTGGTTGTCCCGCGACCTCCCGGCCTACATGCTGCCGGCGATGTACCTGCCGCTGGCGCACATTCCGTTGACCACCAGCGGCAAGGTCGATCGGGCGGCCCTGCCCGTACCCATGCTGACCCGCGCCGACCTGCGATCGCCGTACTCACCCCCGGAGAACCCGACGCAGCGGACCCTGACCGCGGTCTGGAGCGAGGTGCTCGGCCTGGCCGAGCTCGGCATCGACGACGACTTCTTCGCACTGGGTGGCGACTCGATCTCCGCGCTGCAGATCATCGTCCGCACCCGGGATGCCGGGCTGCAGACGACTGCCGCGCAGATCCTCGGTCTGCGGACCGTCCGCCGGCTTGCCGACGAGGTCGTTCCGACCACGGGTGCCCCGGCGGTCGCCGGTCACGTCGAGGACCCGGCGCTGGCCGAGCTACGCAACCGCGCCGACATCGCCGACGCGTACCCGCTCACCTCGATGCAGGCCGGCATGCTCTTCCACAGCGAGCTGTCCGAGGACAGCGGGGACTATCACCAGCAGACGGTGATCGACGCCGTTGCGCCCGTCGACGACGAGGCGCTGACCGCGGCCCTCCAGGACCTGGTCGACACGCACCCGGTGCTGCGGAGCCGGGTCCAGCTCGAGGGGGTCGCCGACCCGACCCAGGTGGTGCTGCGGCGGTTCGCGCTTCCGGTCCGGAAGATCGACTGGCGAGACCGCCCGGACGCCGAACGCCCGGCTCTCTTCGCCGCGTTCCTCCGGGAGGACCGGTTAGCGTCGTTCGATCTCGTCTCGGCGCCACCTGTGCGCGCCACTCTCATCGACTTCGGAGCCCACACCCGGCTGGTCCTCAGCCACCATCACCTGATCCTGGACGCCTGGAGCCTCGCCACGCTGACCGAGCAACTCGGCGTCGCATACGCTGCTCGGCGTGCCGGGCGCCGCGCGGAGATCCACGGCGTGCCGTACCGGCGTCTCACCGACTGGCTCCGCGCTCAGGATCGCGGACCCACCGAGGACTTCTGGCGCGCGTACCTGGCCGGCCTGACCGAGCCGACGGCCTGGGAGGTGCACGGTTCGGGCCACGACACCGCCACGGACGGGACGATCGGCGAGGTCACCATGGACGTCGACGGCCCGCTGCTGGCCCGACTGCGTGCGGCCTCCCGGAACGCGGGGTTGACCGCCAGCACGCTGGCGCACGGGTTCTGGGCGCTGCTGCTGGTGGTCTACAGCGGACAGGACGAGGTGGTGTTCGGGTCGACGGTGGCGGGGCGACCGGCCGACCTGCCCGCGGTGGAGGACATGGTCGGCCTGTTCATCAACACCATTCCGGTACGTGCCTGCTACCACGGGAGCGACACCCTGGCCGGCTGGCTGAACGACCTGCAGACCGACCTGGTGCGGATGCGCGATCACGCGCACGCGGCGCTGCCGGACATCCAGGCGGTGAGCGACATGCCGAGGGGCACGCCGTTGTTCGACACCATCGTCATCGCCCAGAACCAGCCGGGCACCGGTCCGGCCGCGCACGCTGCGGGTCTGCGCCTGGCCGAGACGTACGAGCGCACCGGCTATCCGCTGATCCTGATGGTGGAGGAGCAGCCGGACCGGATCCGCTTCCTCCTTCGCCACCAGTTGCGCGCCGTGCAGCCCGAGACCGCGCGACGCATCGCCGACCACCTGCGTACGGTGGCCGAAGCGTTCGCCGAGGAACCCGGCCGGCTGCTCCGCGACACCTCCGTGCTGAGCCGGGCCGAACACGACCGTCTGCTGAGCATCAACGACACCGTGGTGCCCGGCCCCGACGATGCCACCATCCATGGCCTGTTCGAGGAACAGGTCCGCCGCACGCCGAACGCCGCTGCGCTGCTCTGGGGCGAGCAGACGATGACGTACCGGGAGCTGAACGCCAGGGCGAACCGGCTGGCCCGTCACCTGAAGGGCATCGGTGTCGGTCCGGAGAGCCTGGTCGGCGTGATCGTCGAGCGCAGCCCCGAGCTGCTGGTCACCCTGCTCGCGGTGCTGAAGGCGCAAGCCGCGTACGTGCCCCTGGCGCCGGACAACCCGGCCGCGCGGGTCCGCACCATCATGGCCGACGCCGGGCTGTCCCATGTGGTGTCCCAGGACCAGTACCAGACCTTGCTGACCGACCCACCTGGACAGGTATGCCTGCTCGACCGCGACGCCGAGCTGATAGCTGAGCAGGACGACACCGACCCGCCCGGGGCCCGGCACGCCGACCAGCTCGCCTACGTCATCTACACCTCGGGCTCGACGGGACGACCCAAGGGGGTGGCCTGCCACCATCGCGGCCTCGTCAACTACTTGCGGTTCTGCGCCGATCGGTACACGGGCGGGCGCGACGGCGGCACGGCTCTCTTCTCATCCGTCGGATTCGACATGATCGTGCCGAACCTCTACACCCCACTGCTGCTCGGCCGACCGGTCCGCCTGCTGCCGGAAGGGCTCGACCCGGCGCAACTGGCCGCGGAACTGGTGCGCGGTGGCCCGTACAGCTTCCTCAAGATGACCCCGGGTCACCTGGAGCTGCTCACCCAGCAACTCACCGCCGCGGAGGCGGCTGGACTGGCGGGGGTGCTCGCCGTCGGTGCGGACGCGTTTCCGTCTTCCGCGTTGCGCCGCTGGCGGAGCCTCGCTCCGGACAGTGACATCCTCAACGAGTACGGTCCGACCGAGGCGTCCGTGGCGAACTCGGTGTACACGCCGGTGGGTGATCCAGTCGATCGGGATCTGCTGCCGATCGGTAGTCCGATCCCGCACACGACGATGTACGTACTCGACCGAAATCTGGCCCCGGCGCCGGTCGGCGTGCCGGGGGAGATCTACATCGGCGGCGTCTGCCCGGCCCGGGGTTACCTGCACCAACCCGGCTTGACCGCGGAGCGTTTCCTGCCCGATCCCTACACCGGTCGCCCCGGCATGCGGATGTACCGCACCGGCGACCGGGGCTACCAGCTGCCCGACGGCAACGTGCAGTTCCAGCGCCGACTCGACGACCAGGTGAAGATCCGCGGGTACCGGGTCGAGACCGGCGAGATCGAACAGCATCTGGCCACCCATCCCGGCGTCGAGCGGGCGATCGTGTTGGCCCGGTCGGATCAGCAGAATCGCCGCCAGCTGGTCGCCTACGTCGTCGGTAGCGGTACCGGTACCGACGACGCAGGCGGCGTGCCCGGCGCGGGTGAACTGCGCGAGTTTCTCGGCCGGCTCCTGCCCGGCTACCTGATCCCTTCGCTGTTCGTGGCGATCGACGCGGTGCCGCTGGACGCCAACGGCAAGGTCGAGCGTCGGGCGTTGCCCGCCCCGGACCTCGTCGCGGAACCCGCCGACCGGGGATACGACGCCCCTCGCGACGAGGTGGAGGTGCGGGTCGCGGCCATCTGGGCCGCAGCACTGGGCCTCGATCGGGTCGGTGTCCACGACAACTACTTCGAACTCGGCGGCGACTCCATCCTGACGATCCAGATCATGGCCGCGGCCCGCGCGGAGGGCCTGGAGATCACGCCGAGGCTCATCTTCCGGTATCCGACGGTGGCCACCCTCGCGGCGCACACCGAGCCGGTGGCGACCGCCTCGGACGCGGCCGGGGCGGAGGCCGGCGACATCGGCGGCACCCTGCCACCGACGCCGATGCAAGCCTGGTTCCTGAATTGCGACCTGGCCGACGCACACCACTACAACCAGTCCGTCCTGCTGGAGACCGAGATCGAGGACCCGACGGTGATAGCCGAAGCGCTGCGCGCCGTCGTGAACAGGCACCCGGCGCTGCGGGCGCGCTTCACCCGGACCGATGCGGGCTGGCAGCAGCACATCGAGCCACCCGGGGATGCCGACCTGTTGATCCACGAGTCGATCGCCGACGACGAGGAACTCTCGGCCGTCGCGGACCGGGTGCAGGCAAGCCTCGATCTGACCCGCGGACCCTTGCTACGCGCAGCGCTCGTCACGCGCCGGGACCGGCCGGCCAACCTGATCGTCGTCGTCCATCACCTCGCGGTCGACACGGTGTCCTGGCGGTTCCTGGTCGAAGACCTGGCGGCGGCGTGTGACACCGACGGGCAGGACGCCGCCCTGCCGGCCACGGAGGTGCACCCCGGCGTGTGGGCCGCAGCGCTCAAGCGGCGCGCTGACGACCCGACGGTGCTGGCTCTGTGTGACCGGCTCACCGTGCCGACCGGGACCGCGCTGCCCGGCGACCCGGACGCGGGCTCCGACCTCGTCGGCGCCGCCAGCACCGTGCGCGCCGAGCTCGGCGTGAAGGACACCCGGCTGCTGCTGAGCGGCGCCCCCGCCGCCCGGCACGTGCAGGTCGAGGACGTGCTGCTGACCGCCCTCGCCCTGGCCCTGCGGGACTGGGCCGGTGGCTCGGTGCGGGTGGACGTCGAGCGGCACGGCCGCGACCATCCCCTGCCCGGCATCGACATCTCCCGTACGGTCGGCTGGTTCACCTCGGTGGTGCCGTTCGCACCGTCGATCGACGGCGATGACCTCGGCGCCGCACTCGACACCGTCAAGGAACATCTCCGCTCGATGCCCCACGGCGGCTTCGACCATGCCCTCCTGCGTCACCTCAGTACCAGCCCGCAGGCGGATCGGTTGCGCGCCGAGCAGGACGCCGAGGTGGTGTTCAACTATCACGGCCGGGTGACACCGCCGTCCGCCACCGGTCCGCTGCGCATGCTGGCACCGGTGTGCGGCGCCGACCGTGCACCCGGGCAGCGCCGTACCCATCCGATCGAGATCGAGGCCGAGATCCGCGAGGACCGGCTCCTGGTCGATTGGACCTACCCTCCGGAGCGGCTGGCGGAGTCGAGCGTGGTGACGGTGGCCGAGCGGTTCCTCGACCACGTCAACGAACTGGTGCGGTACTGCGTCGCACACCCCGGCGGGCACACTTCCTCCGACTTCCCGCTCGCCCGCCTGACCGACGACGAAGTCCGCCTCATCACCTCCGGGCCCGGAGTCGTCGAGGACGTCTATCCGCTCACCACCACCCAGGCCGGCATGCTGTTCCAGACTCTTCTGCGCCCGGACGAGGGCGTCTACATCGACCAGCAGAACCTCCGGCTGACCGGTGCGGTGGACCTGGCTCTGTTCGAGCGGGCCTGGCGCGAGGCCGCGGGCCGGCACGCAATCCTGCGGACCACCGTGGACTGGCAGAGCGGGCAGGAACCGGTTCAGGTCGTCTGGCGGGAACCGGAACTGTTCATCCGTACGGTGGACGATGCGGCCGGAGTCGCGGTCGCCGAGCGGAGTACGGGCATGACCCTCGACCGGGTGCTCTGGAAACTGGTGCTGAGCCGTTCGGAGGACGCCGTCACCGGCATCCTCACCTATCACCATCTGCTGCTCGACGGATGGAGTGTCGATCTGCTCCTGCGCGACGTGATGGCGGTCTACACGGCGTTGCTGGAGGGACGACCGGCCCGCCTGGAGCCCGCGACGGCCTTCCGGCAGTACGTCGGCTGGCTCGGGACGTTGGATGCCGTCGAATCGGGCCGGTACTGGGCCACCCAGCTGCACGACGTCACTGAGCCCACCCCGATGCCGGTTCCGGCACCGCAGGCGGAGCGCCGGGGGAGCGACTACGTGACGCTCAGCCTCACCGACGAGCAGACGCGGACCGTCCGGGCATACGCGCGCGGACACGGGCTCACCCTGGCCAGTGTGGCCACTGCCGCCTGGGCGACAGCGCTCGGTCACCTGACCGATCGCGACGACGTGCTCTTCGGCTGCACCGTCTCCGGGCGCACCGCCGCATTTCCGGGGGCCGACCGGGTCGTCGGGCCGATGCTCAACACGTTGCCCGTCCGGGTGCGCCTCGACGCCGGAATGGCGGTGCCCGCCTGGCTCGACGACGTCCAGGCGCAGATGGTGCGTATGCAGGAGCACGAGAACTCGCCCCTCAGCGAGGTCCAGGAGTGCACCGGGATCCCGCGCGGGGTGCCGCTGTTCCACAGCATCGTGGTGACCGAGACGCTGTCGCCGACGGTCTGCACCGGCCGGGCCACGCTCACCGTGGCCGGCGCAGTGGAGAGCACTGAGTATCCGCTGGTCGTCAACGTGGTTGACGCTGATCGGCTGCGGTTGGAGCTGCTCTACGACCGCCGCTGGTACGACGCCCCAGCCGCTGCGACCGTTGCGCACACCTTCCTCGAGGTGCTGCGCGCCCTGTGCGCCGGCGACGCCGAGACCCTCGGCGAGATCATGGTCGGGTCGATGCCCATGCCGATGTCCATCGCCAACGGGCAGGGGTGACCCATGGACACCGGTCTCCTGCCGTACCGCCGATCCACTGCGACGCCGCGGATCCGTCTCTACTGCCTGCCGTTCGCGGGCGGCAGCGCGGCGGCATATCTCGGCTGGGCCGATCGGCTGCCACCGGACGTCGAGCTGTGTCCGTTGCAGCTGCCCGGACGGGGCGCCCGGGCTGATGAGCCGCCGCGCACCCGGATCGCCGAGTTGAGCGCCGAGATCGCCCACGGCATAGCGGACGAACGGTACCGGCTGCCGTTCGTCCTGTTCGGGCACAGCATGGGCGGTCTGCTCGCGTACGAGACCGCCCAGATGTTGCGGGACAGGGGCGGTCCGGAGCCGCGGCGCCTGGTGGTCAGTAGCGCGCGCAGCCCGGACCGCTGGAACCGGCTCCGGACATCGTCCCACCTCGGCAGCGATGCCGCCTTGACCACGATGTTACGGGCGCAGGGCGGCACGCCGCCCGAGTTCTTCGATCACCCCGACCTGGTCGCCCGCGCCATTCCGATCCTGCGGGCGGACCTGGAGGCGTGCGAGCGCTACCGGTACGCCGAACGGCCCCCGCTCACCGTGCCGATCGATGTGCTGGGCGGGCGTGACGACCCCGAGGTCGACGAGGCTGACCTGCTCGGCTGGCGGAGGCACAGCACCGCGCCATCGTCGCTGCACGTGTTCGACGGGGGCCACTTCTACCAGGAGAGTTCGACGGACGCGATGTTCACCGTACTCACGGCCGTATTGTCCGGCATCTGCCTGCCTCGCCACTCCTCCTCGTGACCCGGCACCTCGCTGCCCCGCTGATCGGTCCTCGACCGGTCAGCGGGTCGTAGCGGGTTGCGGCGTCACCGGGCGGCGGTCGTTGCGCGCCGCGAGGTACAGCGGGGCGGCGACGGCCAGGATGATCGCACCGATCACCATCGCCGCGCTCAGGCTGATGGCGTCGGCCAGCGCGGTCAGCGTGACGAGTCCGAGTGCGGCGGCCGGCTGCGAGACCATCGAGTTCAGCGACAACACGGTGGCGCGCTCGTCGGTGCCGACCTGGCGGTGCAGCAGCGCGTTGTGCAGCGGGTTCGACGCGCCGTGCACGAGATAGCAGGCGAGGAACGCGGTGATGATGCCGGCGAGCCCGCCGAACAGTGCCATCGCGGCGACGGCGAGCCCCTGCAGGACCCGCATCAGGGCGGCGGCGAGCGGCGTGCCGACGCGTTCCGCAACCGGGATGATCAGAGCCGCGCCGGCTGCCGAGGCGATCCAGGCGAACGCTGTCAACGGCCCCATCAGCGAGGCGATCTGTTCCGTGTCTCCGGTTACCGCGGTCAGCCGGACCGCGGTAAGCGTCTCGAAGCTGACCATCCCGAATCCCCACAGGATCTCCACGGCGAGCAGGCAGATCAGCACACGGGAGCGGGTCATGAGCCGCGTTGCACTGGCGACCGTCCGTCCGAATCGGACCGACGGGCGGTCTCGTCCGGACCGTTCCGGCCGGTTCCGCGGCTCCTCGCGCAGCAGGACCGTCACGAACCCGAGCTCGATCACCCGCACCACGATCGCGATGACGACCGGCGTGACGATGCCGGGAACGCCGGGAATCGGCTGAACCGCAACGAGGAGGCCGCTCAGCAACGAGCCCGCGCCGATGGCGATGCTCATCACGGTGCCACCCAGACCGAGTCCGCGCTCGATGGAGGTGTCCGGGTCCCGGGCCAGGGTGCTGTCCACGAACCAGGCATCGAGCGGTCCGCTGTCGAGGGCCCGATAGACGCCCTGGATCAGGAAGTAGACGGCGAAGGCGGCAACCGACGACGCGAAGGCGAACAGCAGCAGGGAGCAGATGTTGACCGCGGAGGCGAAGAGCAGTACCGGTCGCCGACCGAACGTGTCGGCCGCGCCACCCGTCGGCACTTCGAGGCAGAGGATCGTCAGTCCCTGGATCGCCATGACCACGCCGAGTTGGCCGAGGCTGAGTCCACGCTGAAGCGGCAGGAGCACCAGCACCGGAATGATCAGGCCGCTGGGGAACCACCGAAGGGCGAGCAGGATCAGATAGTCGCGGCGGATCCTCGAGGCGTTGGTCGGCGGTGGCACAGCATTCCCTCCTTCGATCGGTGCACCCATCGAGCGCACGGGTTGGCCCTCGCCGGAACACGAAGGGGGAGCCGAAGCGTCGGTCAACCGCCTGACGCGGTCGGCGGCAGCGGCGCGATGATCAGAGTGATGTCGATCGGTACGGCACCCTCGGGCCGGCTCGCGGTGTCGCCGAGCGGACGGCGCTGCACCCAGAGCGAGATGAGGGCCTCCCAGGCGCGGTGCAGCTCGGCCAGCTCGTCGACGGTCAAATAGGCGAGGTTCTGTGAGACCCCGGTGTGCTCACTCCAGCGGGAATCCATCTCCGGGCGGCGTTGCTGCCACTCGGCCAACTGAGCGGCGCTGCGCTCCAGCACGAACCGCTCCAACATGCTCAGTCCCTCGTGGCCCTCGGCTGTCTCGCCGGGCTCCCAGTCCTGGGAAACGGCGGTCACCCGCCACGGGCGCTCCCGGTTGTCGCTGCGGCCGGCCTGCTCGACGAAGCCGTACTTCCCGAGCTGGCGCAGGTGATGGGAGGCGAGCGCCTGGCTGATCCTCAGCGCGCGCGCGGCCGTCGCAGCCGTCATGGTGCCCTCACGGCCGACGAGTGCGTGGAGCTTGAGTCGAAGCGGGTGGGCCAGAGCGCGCATGGCTACCGGGTCGCCGATGACGCGCCGCCGCCCACTTTCCAAGGACATGCTTGGAGTCTCCTCGCTTTCTGCCGAATGTCAAGCAGATGCTTGGGAATCTCCCGCCCGGCGGGCTGCGGGCGGGCGGCGAACCTGGCCGGCCTTCTCCCGCGCCTGGCAACGCAGCAGATCATGGATCACCTGGTCGGTGCCGTCATCACGCCACAGGGCGAAGTAGTAGTAGGTGGCGGACTTCGGCGGCAGGTCGTGCGGCAGGTACGCCCACTGACACCCGGTCCGGTTCTGGTAGAAGATCGCGTTCACGATCTCCCTCAGCTCGTAGCGACCCTGATGCCCCGACACCGACGGGTGGCGGTCCTTCCACGCCTGCAGGAACGGTCCGACCACCGCCCACTGCTCATCGGTCAGGTCACTCGGATACGCCGCACGCTCACCCATGATCAGCCCAACGCGGCCGGACCCCACCGGTTACGACCACGGCTCACATTCCGCGCCAGGCCAAGGTGAACGATGAATCTCTCGCCGCTTCACGCTGAGGAGCCTCTCGTGCCGACCGGATCCCGGGCGGTCAGCCCGGGACCCTACAGGTAGCCTGATTTCAGGCGAGTGGAATAGCGCCGATAAGGCGCAACCCGTGTTGGGTATCGGTTCGTGTCGATCCTAGGACACGTTATTTCCCCACGAAGCGTGATTTCTCTTCGCGTTTCGAGCAATCCCCGTCCCGTTGGACGGGGATTTTTGCTGTGGTGGCGAGGAAGCTCCCCGCCGGGGTGAGCGGGTAGATCGCGGGCTCGACTTCGATGGTCCACGCGTGGTGGTCACACACAATGATCATGTTGTTGGTGCTGCGGTGGTGCCGGCGAGCGGATCGGTCGTGCTCCGCTCAGTTCGTTGCGTCCTTTCCAACCCGGCGCTCTGTTTGTGCCCACAGGCGTGATGACATGCGGCTCTTTGTCTTCTTCCCGCCTGCACCTGCGGTCGCAGCGGTGCGGTGCTGTGGTTGTCTGGTGAAGATCGGCCCGGCGCGTTCAGCACGGTCCGACCGACTCGCCACGATCGCCGCCGTTCATGGCCCGTGCGCCAAGCGCAGCAGGGCTGTCTCACACATCGTGTCCGAGGTGCCGGTCAGTGACGGCGGCAGGATCGGGGCTGCCGTGCCCGCGGGGGCCGCGGCGGAGTTGATGCCCGTGGCTGCATGACGTCCAGTGCGTCGGGCCACACCGCTGGCGTGGTGAGGGCGGTCGCGGTCAGCTGGTCAGGTCGCGGCGGTTGAATGCCGCTACGGCGCCGGTCAGCAGGACCGCGGTGGTGGCGGTCAGGATGGTCAGGTCGGCCCATTGGAAGCCGTTACGCAGGGGTTCTCCGCCGATGTAGTAGTGGAAGGGGGAGGCGTAGCGGAGGGCGTCGGCGCCGATCTGGCTGGCGAAGGTGCTGGCGGCGTAGGTGAGGACGGCGATGCCCGCGCTGCCGGCGAGGGCGGCGGGTCGGCTGCCGGTGGCCGCGCCGACGGTCATCGCGACCGTCCCGAAGACGATGATCAGCAGGGCCAGGGCGAGACACTGGGCGGTGAACTCGCCGACGGTGATGCTGTCGAGTTGTGCGCCGGGCCGGATGGCCAGCAGGGCCAGCAGGACCACCACCGCGATGAGGATGGCGCTGACGGTGAGCGCGGCGAAGCGGTGCAGCAGCAGCCGGGTGCGGCTGACCGGGTGGGCGAGGAGTAGGTCGAGGTAGCCGGCTTCCTCATCGCCGGCGACTGCGCGGGTGCCGGTGACGATGCCGAAGATGACGGCGACCAGGGGCACGATGATGCCGAACACGCTGGAGCCGAGATACCCGGCGGCGGAGGAGAGGTCCTCCATCCGCAGCGCCTGCCGCAGCCCGGGGGAGAAGCCTTGGACGGTCTGTCCCATCGCGCGGTCGGCGACCTGGGGATAGAAGCCGGCATACATCGCTGCGAGCAGGGCGATGCCGGCGGTGAAACCGGCCAGGGCCCGCCGGCCGTCCCACAACGTCTTGGTCAGCAGGTTAGGCATGCGTGGTCTCCTTGCTTGCAGCGTCGGGCTGGTAGTAGGTGAGGAACAGCTGTTCCAGGTCGGGTTCGGTGGCACGGAGGCTCACGACCCGCTGCTGGGCGAGTACGCGGATGAGCCCGTCGGGGCTGCCGGCGAGGCGGAACCTCGCGGTCGGGCCGTCAGCGGTCAGGCCGGTCACCTCCGGCAGGGCGGCGAGTGCGGTGTCATCGACCGGGTCGGCGAAGGTGACCAGGAATTCGTGCACGCTGCGGTCGCGGAGTCGAGCCACCGTGTCGAGGGCGACGAGCTGGCCGTCGCGGATGATGCCGACCCGGTCGGCGACCGCCTCGACCTCGCTCATGATGTGCGAGGACATGAACACGGTCTGCCCGTCGGCTCTGGCTTCGCGGACCAGGTCGAGGAACGTCTGCTGCACCAGGGGGTCCAGCCCGGACGTCGGCTCGTCGAGGATCAACAGTTCGGGGCGGTGCATGAATGCCTGTACCAGGCCGATCTTCTGCCGGTTGCCCTTCGACAGGGTCTTGATCCGCGCGGTCAGATCCAACTCCAACCGCCCGGCCAGCTCGCCGATGCGGGCCTTCGGCACGCCTCCGCGCAGGTCGGCCAGGAACGTCAGGCACTCACCGACGCGCTGGCGGGGGTTGACCACGAACTCCCCGGCGAGATACCCGATCCGCCGGTGCAGCGCCACCGCGTCCCGGCGCGGGTCGTGCCCGAACACCAGCGCGTGTCCGCTGGTCGGTCGGATCAGGTCCAGTAGCACGCGGATGGTGGTCGACTTGCCAGCCCCATTCGGACCCAGGTAGCCGAACACCTCACCCTCGGCGACGGACAGGTCGAGGCCGCGCAGTCCCGTGCGGCGGCCGTAGGTCTTGGTCAGCTTCTCCAGCTGGATCACATCAGCCATGGCTTGCAGAGTATCGAATGTTCAAAGATTTCTGAAGATTGCAAGATGTTAGGCTTCTGGTCGATCGAGCGCGGGAGGGCGCGGATGGCTTTGAGTGGTCCAGCGGAGAAGCTGGCACTGACCCTCGCCGAGGGCGGGTTGCAACGGATGACGGCGCGAGTGCTGGCGGCGTTGCTGTTCACCGAGCAGGAGACGATGACCGCTGGCGAGATCGCGGACACCCTGGCCATCAGTTCCGGCAGCGTGTCCACCGCCATCAAGTCCCTCGGAACCGTCGGGTTGATCGAGCGAGTGCCCGCTCCGGGTAGTCGCCGCGAGCACTTCCGGCTTCGTGACGGCGCGTGGGCGACCCTCATGTCCGGCCAGAACGCGATGATCGGAAGCATGCGGGAAGCCGCCGAAGAAGGCATCACGGTGGCCGGCGTGGGCAGCCTCGCCGCAACCCGCCTTACCGAGATGCGCGACTTCTACGACTACCTCTGGCGTGAACTGCCGGCGCTCATCGACAGATGGCGGGACAAGAAGGACGATCAGTAAGTCCCCACTGCGCGCCGACATGGTTAACCACGGGATCCTGGCCGGGTTTGACGTGATGACCGAGTGAGCCCACGCACGCTGGAGGGTGATCATTGCCGATATGAGCGGACCGGATCTTCGGGCGGAGCCAGAGATGCAGGGTGGGGCAGATCGGCGGTTGGCCCGGTCGGCGAACTGGGAGCGGCTCACCGCAGCGCCGTTGACGGTGTTGTCGATGGTCTTCCTCGGGGTGTACGCGGCGCCGATCCTGCGCACCGATCTGGCGCCGGCGTGGCGGGACGCCTGCGCTGTGACGTCGGTCGTCATCTGGTTGCTGTTCTGGCTCGACATGCTGGTACGCCTGAAGCTGGCCACCGACCGGCGTCGGTTCCTGCGGGGCCACCTGTTCGACCTCGTCGTGCTGGCACTACCGGTGCTGCGCCCCTTGCGCGCCGTACGGCTGATCATGGTGGTGTTGACGATCAGCCGGCGCACGGAGGTCTGGGCGCGGGGCCGACTCGCCGTCTACGTCGCCACCACCACCGTGCTGCTGGTTCTGGTGTCCGCGCTCGCGGTGTTGGATGCCGAACGGTCCGGGGCCGATCCGAACATCACGTCGTTCGACGACGCCCTCTGGTGGGCGACAGTCACCATCACCACCGTCGGGTACGGCGACCACTACCCGGTCACCTCGATGGGGCGGTTCGTCGCGCTCGGGTTGATGATCGGGGGGATCGGTCTGATCGGTTTCGTCACGGGTTCGCTAGCGACCTGGATCGTGGAGCGGGTCGCTTCAGCCTCCGAGCAGCCGGCCGCCGCGACGAGCGCGGACGTCGCGGCGCTGCGGGCGGAGATCGCGGCGCTGCGTCAGCACATCGAGGCGGCTGCGCCGAAAGGATTCTTGACCGAGCCGGACGGGCGGGCACCCGCACCGAGGCCCTCGCCATGACCGCTCGACTCCTCACCGGTGCGCCGGCTGGTCAGAAGTGTTTACCTTCCTGTGTCGGCTGCCGTCGAGCAGTCTGGCCAGACGAACGAGTCCGGCCTGGTTGGCCGCCGTGACCCGCGCAGCACACACCGCCTCCGGTTCGGTATCGCCCTCAATGACCTTCCACCGATGGAGGCGGGCACCGTATCTCGACCCCCGTGCTAGCGAGGGGTGAGGTGGGACCATGAGCCCGGCCACCGCCCGCCTGTCTGCCCTGCGCGGCTGGATGCTTGTCGCGGCCATGACCGCCCTCGCGCATCCGGCCGTCCTCCTGTTCGGCTTGGCCGTGCTCGCCGCTGTGGCGGTCTTCCGCGACTGGGTGCCGTTCGTGTGGATCGTGCTCCCGGTGCTCGCATTCAACGTGATCCCCTTGTTGACGCATCGGCCACGATTCACCGGTCACGCCGTGCGTCCGGCCGATGAGCCCGAGCTGACCACCCTGGTGCGGCAGGTTGCCGAGCGCCTCGGCTTTGGCTTTCCGCTGCTCGCGCGGATCGTGGCCGAGCCGGAGGTCGCCGTCCTGCCCACCCGGACGTCGGGGTTTCGTACCTTCACCCTCTTCCTGGGTCTGCCGCTGGTGCGCCGGCTCACCGCTGCCGAAATCGCCGCCCTCGTGGCACGCGAGTTCGCTGAAGAACAGCATGCCGGGGACCGGCGGACCCAACTGCTGCTTCGCGCGCGGGGATCCCTGGTGGCCAGCATCGAGAACCGCCTCCGGGCTCCGGCCGTCCTGGTCGAGCGGTTGCTGCGGGCGAGCCGGGCTCGGGTCTGGCCGCTGGTCTTGGCCGCGGATGCCGATGCCGCCGCGGTTGCCGGCACGCCGGCCATCCGCGGTGCTCTCGTCGAGATCGGCATCATCGATGCGGCCTTCCACGCGCTCGGCGACACCTGGACGGAGGTGCTGGGCGAGGACGGGAACTACCCGGAGGACCTGTACGAAGCACTCGACGCGGCACTCGCCGATCCGTACGTCGCGCCGCGCCTAGCCGCCGCTGCTACTGCGGCCGACGAGGACGACCCGATGGGCATCGCGATCGAGCCCCCGCTGGCCGTCCGACTCGCCGCGCTACCCGAGCACCTCGGCCTCGGCTGGGACGCGAGCTCACCGGTGCCCCTGCGGAACGCCGACACGCTGGAGCGATGGTGCGTGCGGGACCTCGTCAGCGCACACGAGGTTCCGGACGAGCCTCGACCGGTTCGTCTCCTCGACCTCGCACCAGACCGCTTCGAGGCGAGCACGCGGGAGGTCGCGTCGCGTCTCATGCAGGTGACGGGTCAGGATTCCGTACGCGCCGCGGTGGCCATCGCGGCCGACGCCGTGGCGGACAGCACGTGGGCGCAACTGGCTCGGGCGCTCGACCCGGAGACGGGAAGGCTGCCAGCGCCGATGCGGGCCGCCGCGGCACGCGCCGTTCTGGTCGGCTACGTCGGGCATGTGATCAGCGGGGCGCTCCAGGAGGCCGGGTGGCCACGTGCCAGCCGGTGGACATCGAGCGTGCTGGTCGACCCCGCCGGTGGGCTGCTCGACGTCGAGGAACTGGTGGAGTACGTCGTCGACAGCGGTGATCCGGCTCGGGTACGGCAACTGCTGCCGCGCTTCACAGCGTGGGCCGTGCGATGAATGGTCAGAGGCCGGTTCTGCGCGTCGCGCTTCTGGCGCTCGCCGCCACCATGCTCGCGTTCGCCATTGTCGGGAGCGTCCTCGGCTGGAAGGGGTACCGGTACGCCAGCGCGCAGGCACGAGCCACTGCGGTGGTCGAGGGCATCGTCGTCGAGGACGGGATCGGGGACCTCGACGACATCCGTGTCCGATGGGTGGACCAGGCGGGCCAGGAACACGTGCAGCGCTTCGGCATCTACGACACCGACCGGTACACGAAGGACCGACCGTTCCCGGTCGCGTACGACCCGGCCGAGCCCACGCCCCGTGGCTTCCCGGCCGACCCGGACGAGACCAGCAACGAGGACGATCTGACGGTTCCGATCGTGATCTCGGGCTTCGTGGCCGTATTGGTCGTGCTGACCTGGGCGCTACGTGGCATCCTGTTCCGACGAGCCGCGGGTCGGCCGAGTTCTCTCCTGGAGGCATCGGTACTCGCCGGCGACAGACCGGACGGCCCACCGATATCGGTCGGTAACAGCACCTGGATCGCCCTCGCAACGAACAGACACCGCGGTCCCGACCGCTGGCAGCGGGTCATGTGGCACCCGGTCGTGGACTCGGTGAGCGGCACCGTTCACGTCACGGTCCACGGCGACGTCTCGACAAAGCGCCGAGTGGTCATCGAGATGCCGGGCCAGGTGCGGCTGGTGCCGATTGGCCGGCTACGACATCAGCCGCCGAAGCGAGTGGTGCTGGACGAACGAGCCGACGTCAGTGACGCGCTCCGCGACCTCGTCATCCTCCCGGCCGGGGCGTCGCCGCCCCGGGCTCGACCATGGTGGTGGCGCGCGGCGGTCTTCGCCCTGGTAGGAGCAGCATTCGGCGGGATATGCGGCGTGTTGTTCCTCGGCAGCGGCACGGGCGTCCCGCTGGCCGCCGTTGTGGGCGCGGCACTGCTGATCAACGTCTGGGCATTTACCGGAGCTGAGCCTTGAATCCTGGCCCACCGCCGCCTCGATGCCGGTGAGATGAGCAGGAGGAGAAGCCCGAGGGTAGCCATCGACCCCGCAATCGTTCAGGAGCGCCCCGGCAAGCCCGCAGAAGACGGAACCGTGACCGGCATCTAACGTCCACTGACGGACAGTGGCGTGCTAATCGGTGGTGGCGAAACGTTCGACGTTGTCCAGGGTGCCGACGACGAGGATGAGGTCGCCGTAGGCGAGGACGGTCTCGGGGGTGGCGTAGGTGAAGGCGCGGGGTTTGCCGCCGGGTACCGCTGCCTGGGGTTTGACGGCCACGACGGTGACGCCCCATTTGCTGCGGAGGCGGGATTCGCGTAGTGGCAGGCCGACGATGTCCCGGGGTGGGGTGGTCTTGATGACGGCGAAGTCGGCGTCGACTTCGACGTAGTCGAGGATTCTCCCGGAGAGCAGGTGGGCGACGCGTTCGCCCATGTCGTGCTCGGGTGCGACGACGTGGTGGGCGCCGACGCGGGTGAGGATGTTGCTGTGCTGGCCGCTGATTGCTTTGGCCCAGATGTCGGGGATGCCGAGTTCGGCCAGCAGGCTGGTGGTGAGGATGCTGGCCTGGATGTCCGTGCCGATGGCCACCACGGCGCGGTGGAACTCGGCCAGGCCAAGTTGCCGCAGGGCTTCGATGTCGGTGGAGTCGGCGGTGACGACGTGTGGCAATTGTCCGGAGAGGGCCTGGACGGCCTTCGGGCGGTGGTCGATGCCGAGAACCTCGGTTCCTCGGCTGACCAGTTCCAGGGCCAGGGCGGAGCCGAACCGGCCCAGCCCGATCACGACCACGGGTTCGGTGCGTGCCTCAGCCAACGATCGTCCTTTCCTCGGGTAACTCGAAGCGGCGGTTGCGTTCGCGCAGCGCCAGCGCCGAGGCCAGGGTCAGCGGACCGACCCGGCCGGCGAACATCAGCACCACCAGCAGCAGGTCCGCCTGCGGCGGTAGGTTTCCGGTGATGCCGGTGGACAGGCCCACGGTGGCGAACGCGGACACCGCCTCGAACAGCACCACGTCGAGCCGGTACGAGGTGATAGCCAACAGCGCGAAGGTGGCGGTGACCACCGCGCCGACCCCGAGCAGGGCGACCGCGAGCGCCTGGCGCTGGTTGCTCGCGGGGATGCTCCGCCGGCCGACGTTGACGTGGAGCTCGCCGCGCATCTCCGACCAGAGCACGAATGCCAGCAGCCCGAAGGTGCTGACCTTGATCCCGCCGGCGGTGCCGGCGCTGCCACCGCCGATGAACATCAGCACGTCGCTGGCGAGCAGGCTCTCTGGCCGCATCCCGCCGATGTCGACGCTGTTGAACCCGGCCGTGCGGGTCATGGCCGAGGCGAAGAACCCGGCCAACAGTTTCTCCCCGCCGCCGAGCGGGCCGAGGGTACGCGGGTTGGAGAACTCGGCGAGGGTGAGCACAAGGGTGCCGAGCACGAGCAGCGTACCCGTGAGGGCGAGGGTGATGCGGGTCAGCACCGACCAGAGCGCGGGGCGGCGCCAGCCTTTGAGCAGTTCGAACACGACCGGAAAGCCCAGCCCGCCCAGGATGACCGCGGCGGCGATGGGCAGGCAAATCCAGGGGTCGGTGGCGTAGCCGACGAGGCTGTCGGCGTTGGTGGAGAAGCCCGCGTTGTTGAACGCCGACACCGCGTGGAACACCCCGTCGTACAGCGCCTCGCCGAACGGCTCGTCATAGCCGGTGATGAACCGGAGCGTCAACACCACCGCGACGACGGCTTCGCTGGCGAGGCTGAACAGCACGATCCGGCGGACCACCGCGCGCACGTCGGTGAGGTCGAGGCTCTTCGTCTCCGCCTGTGCCAGGAACCGGGCCCGTAGGCCAAGTCGCCGCGACAGCAGCACGGTGAACAACGTCGCCAGCGTCATGATGCCCAGGCCGCCGGCCTGAATGAGCAGCAGGATCACCGCTTGGCCGAAGCTGGACCAGTAGCTGCCGGTGTCGACGGTGACCAGGCCGGTCACGCACACCGCCGAGGTCGCGGTAAAAACCACATCCATCAGTTCGGCGCGCTGGCCGGAACGGGTGGCCACGGGCAGCGACAACAGGCCGGTACCGACCGCCACCGCCGTGCCGAAGCCGACCGCGATGACCTGCGCGGGATGCCACAGTCGCCTACTTCGCCGCTGCCACGTCGGCACCGGGTCTAGCATCCGTCGGCCGCGCCGGTGCGCCGGGTGCCCACGCCGGCGCCCCTAGCGCGCACGCCCCATGGGGTCATCTGGCCGGTCCGGATCATGAACCGCATGCTCTCACGGCCGTTCGGGACGGTCGCCCCACCCATCAGCTCACCGCGCGGACCGGTGGGCTACAGCCGCAGGTCGCGTCTCCGGTATGTCGCCAGGCCGACCAGGAGGGCCAGGGCCGCCACCGCGACCATGGCGGCCATCGCCGGCCAGTCCGGCGTCGTCGAGGGCACGGCCGCGAGATGGGTGTACGGCGAAAGCCCGCGTACCCAGCCCGGCGCGTCGACGCTGTCGGCGACGACCGTGAGCAGGAACCCACCAGCGGTCGGCACCACGCCCCACGCCACCACACCCTGCGTCGTGTGACCGAGTGTGACGACCGCTGCGGCGAGGCTGAGCAGCACGACCGGGAGGACGTTCCAGGCGCCGGCGAGCGCCGCCGGCAGTGGCAACCCGGCACCGACCAGGTTCGAGCCCAGCCATGCGGCCACTGCGGCGACGGTGACGAGGACCGCCGCGCCCGCCGTGGTGGTGAGGATCTCGGCGCCGAGCAGCCGGACGCGGGTGGTCGGCCCGGCGTGCAGCAGGGTCAGGCGGCCGCTGGTCTCCGCTGCGGCGAACGCGCCGAGACGGACGGCGGTGAACGCGCCAACCGGTATGGCGAGCAGGGCGAAGAGCGTGGCCGCGTACCCGCGGACGGTGTGCAGGCCGGCGAAGCCGGCCTGCGCCGCCAGGTCCGCGAAGCGCGGATTGTCTGCGAGGAACGTCGTCAGCGACTCGGCGAGCAGACCGATCAGCAGGAAGTACCCGCCGACCCCGGTCGACCAACCCGCCAACGACCGCAGTAGCCGTCGAACGCTGAAGGCCGTTACCGAGCCGAGCAGCCGCAGCCGTGCCGGCCGTCCGGAAGCGGGGGAGAGGAGTCCTTCCCGGACGTCCCGCCGCCGCATCAGGGCGAGCGCGCCGACGGTGAGCGCGATCGCGGTGAACCCGAGAACGGCCAGGGGCGCCAACCGGTCGTTCCGGTACGGACCGACCAATGCCAGTGGACCGTATGGTGGCAGCCAGCGCAGCCAACCGAGGACGGTGACTCCGTCGCCGACCATCCGTGTCAGTAGTCCCACCCCGAGAAACGCCAGCGTGGCTCCGGTCGCCGCGGACCTGGCCGGGAAGACCTGCGCGGCGAGGGCCGCCGCCGCGACCGCCACCGCACCGGCCAACGCCAGACCGGTGGCGTGTACGACCGCCCCCCGCACCGGCGTGCCGACCGAGGCGAGCGCCGTGGCGAGCGCCGCCCCCACAAGGATCATCGCGGCCGTCAGCACCGCGAGGTGCCGGGCGAGTAGTGCGCTGCGGCCCAACCGTCCGGCGAGCAGCAGGTCCCAGCGACCGGCTTCCTCCTCGCCCCGGGTGACGCGGGTGGTGACGAGCGCTCCCCACACCGACAACAGCACAGCAAGGACGGTGCCGGTGCGCCAGACCGTGAAACCGCCGACGGTGTCGAGGCCGACGGGCTCGCCGAACAGGGTGCGGATCGCCGGATTACCGGCCAGCGCGGCGAGGGCCTCGGCGCCGCCACCGTCGCTGATCGTCTCGGTGTAGGTGACGGCGACGAGCACCGACATGCCGACCACCACGGTGAGCACGATGGCCGTTCCACGACGTACCTGCCGGACGACCAGGCGGGTAACGGTCCCACCAGCGCTCGCGCGGACCGGCCGGGCATGCTCCGGTGCGACGATGACGGTCATCGGGACGTCTCCCCGTAGTAGCCGAGGAAGATCTCCTCCAGGCTCGGCTCCCGGACGGTGAGCGCGGTGACGTCGGTGGCGGCGAGGGCGCGCAGTGCCGGTGCCGGCGGTCCGGTCATCGTGAAGCGGAGCATGCCGCTGTCCTGAGCGACGAGTTCCACCCCGGCTACGTCGCGCAGGTCGGGTACGGAGCCGCTGAACCGGGCGGTCACCTCGGTGCGCCGCAGCCGGCGCAGTGCACTGACGCCCGCGACGTCGACGAGTCGACCACTGCGCAGGATGGCCACCCGGTCGCAGACCGCTTCGACCTCGGCGAGCTGATGCGAGCAGAGGAAGACGGTTTGCCCATTGTCCCGGGCGACCGCGACAGCACGGCGGAACTGAAGCTCCATCAGCGGGTCCAGGCCGCTGGTCGGCTCGTCGAGGACCAGCAGTGGGGCGCGGGTGGCGAACGCCGCGATCAGGGCGACCTTCTGCCGGTTACCGGTGGAATAGGCGCGAGCCGGGGTGGACAGATCGAGCGCGAAGCGTTCGACCAACTCGTCCCGGTAAGCGCGATCGACCGCCGGCCCGGTCGCGGCGAGTAGCTCCAGGGTCTCCGCGCCGGTGAGCTGCGGCCACAGCGCCACGTCGGCCGGCACGTACGCCAGCAGCCGGTGAGCCGCGGAAACGTCCCCGGCATCGGCGTCGAAGATCCAGGCCTGGCCGGCGGTGGGCCGGGCCAGTCCGAGCAGGAGCCGGATCGTGGTGGACTTCCCGGCACCGTTCGGGCCGAGGAACCCGAACACCTCGCCCGCCGGCACGTCGAGGTTCAGCTCGTCCAGGGCCAGCAGTTTGCCGTAGCGTTTGGTCAGGCGATGGGTGCGGATGGCGGACGCAGTCATACGGTCCCTCCGGTCGACGACGTTGCACGACTGCCGACCAGGCTTCCCGGCACACCGGCCATCACGGTACTCCGGTATGTCACCTCGGGGATAGGGCAGCGAATCCGGCTGGCGCTGGCCGCCGTCGCGCCTCGTGTCGGTGGCCGTTACGATCACCGGGATCCGTGGAGCGCCGGGAAGTCTGGTCGGCACCGTGCTGGTTCGCGCTCTCGGAGGGGTTTCCTTGCTGCTGCTGTGCTTCGCCGCCGTCCTGCTGGCCGCTGTGCTCGTCTCGGCACTGGCACACCGCACCATCCTGTCCACCGCGGCGCTGTTCCTGCTTGCCGGGTTTTTGCTCGGCGAGGACACCACCGGTGTGCTGCACCTGCGCGCCGACTCGCCGATCGTGGCGCAACTCGCCGAGCTGGCGCTGTTCGCGGTGCTGTTCACCGACGGGATGCGGGTCGGTTGGGCAGACCTCCGCTCGGCGTGGCGGCTGCCCGGACGCGCACTCGGTTGGGGACTACCGCTCACCCTGCCGATCACCGCGGTGCTTCCGCCGCCGACATTGGCAACTCGACCAGGGGGATTGCCAGCCGTGGGAGCCTCTCGGCCGGTCGCTGAGAGTGTCACATCCCAGCGGTAACTTCGGCGCGGTGGCCAATGGGGGAGCAAGTCGTCCGTGGCAGCACCGAAGAAGTACCCCGACGAGCTACGTCATCGCGCTCTGCGCTTGTATCGCGAGTCGTCGGACTCGAAGCGCGGGTCGAACTACACGCAAACGCTCCCGACGAAGCCGGTGCACCGGGCCGGTGGAGCTCTCGCGGGTCACAGTGATGGCATCGAGCTGCGGCTGCGCCGTCGCCTTGGGCCCGATCCCAGGTCGTGTCGCCGCCGCAGGTGCGGCGCTGGCGATTGAGGAAGCAGCCCACTGCAACAACCAAGATCAGCCGTCAATGTGACACCGCCGACCCCTGGTGCCGGAGAAGCGGGATCCCGGACCTAGGCCGAACTTCGGTGGCGGCTCCCGGTTGTCACGACGGGCCGAGGCCGTTGAGGAAGGTCTCCACGACCAGGTCGGCCGCCCGTGGGGGAGCCGTTTCGGGGAAGTGATGGGCGGCGGTCTCCACCAGTTGGTCGAGGACCGCCCGCGCCCAGGCCGGGGAGGTGTCGGGGCGAAGGTAGCCCTCATCGGAAGCGCGTTTGAGGAAGTCATTCAGTCGCTGACTCTGCTGCTGACGTCGTCTGTCGGCGGCGGGATCCGCGCGCATCATGCGGCGCGTGTCGACGGGCCAGTCACGGCTGACCGGAATGATCCCTTCCACGTAGCGGTGCAATGCGACCGCTACCGGCGCCTCCGTAAGCCGCGAGTCGTCGAGGACTCGCTCCGCCGAGTCGAGCTTGGCCTGGAAGACGGCGCTGAGCAGGGCTTCGCGATTGGCGAAGCGGCGGTGAACGGTCGTGCGGTCCACTCCCGCCGCGCTGGCTATGGCGGAGATCGAGGTGCTCGGGTCCTCCGCCAGCAGGCGGGCCCCGGTGCGCAGGACGGCAGCGAGGTTGCGGGCGGCGTCAGCTCTCATGATAGCTCCAAGCGTAACAGTGGTAGTAGATAACCTCACGATCATCCTCATAGAGGAGCTGCTCGAGTCAGTTAGTGCTACAGTCAAGTGGTGGTTAGGTGAGAATCTGCTACGCGCATCTCGTGGCACAGGCAGGCTGAATCCGAGTGGGTTCAGTTCTAGACAGAAGGAGGCACCATGGCACGGACATGGCTGATCACCGGCGGTTCCCAGGGTCTCGGGAAGGCCCTGACCCTGGCGGCACTCGGGGCAGGCGATCGAGTTGCGGTGACCTCGCGCAACCCAGATTCGCTGACGGACCTGACTCGGGAGCACCCGGAGCGGCTCCTGACCCTGCCGCTGGACGTCACCTCGCCTGAGGCGTGCCGCGACGTGGTCGCGGCGGCCGTCGACAAGTTCGGCTCCCTCGACGTGGTGATCAACAATGCCGGTTACGCCGCCAGCAGTTCGGTGGAGGACTTCCCGGAGGATGAGTTCCGGGCACAGGTCGACGCAAACCTGTACGGAACCGTCAACGTGACCAGGGCGGCGCTGCCCGTCCTGCGCCGCCAGCGCGCCGGACACATCGTGCAGATCTCGTCCATCGGCGGGCGGGTCGGCGGCACCCCAGGCCTCAGCGCCTACCAGACGGCGAAATTCGGCGTCGAGGGCTTCTCCGAGGTGCTGGCGAACGAGGTCGCCCCGTTGGGCATCAAGGTGACGATCGTCGAGCCGGGCGGCATCCGTACCGGTTGGGCCGCCGGGGCCGCGACCGCCTCCGGCCAGCTCAGCAAGGGCTACGAGCAGACCGTCGGCGCGTGGTTGGAGCGGTTCGCGGCCTACGCCGGCAACGAGCCTGGTGACCCGGCCCGGATGGCAAAGGCGATCGTCGACATCCTCGACGTGCCGGAGCCCCCTCGCCGACTGCTGCTCGGCAGCGACGCCCTGGAGATCGCGTTGCAATCGGGCGACGAGCGCAACACGGAGGCTCGGACGTGGGCCGAGGTCAGTCGTTCCACGGACCACCCGGTTGAGTCCTGACCGCCAGAGCCCGGCGACCTGCGGACTGTTCGTGGCCGAGCATGCGCTCAGGCCGCTTGTCGCGGCTCGGTGTGGAGGGCGCAGCCGTGCCCCGAAATTCCGTGAAAGTGTGGGTGAGACGCAATGACAAAGACACTCTTGGTGACCGGAGCGGGCGGAGGCCTCGGTCAGCACCTGGTCGATGCCGGGCTGCAGGCCGGGCACAACGTGCTTGCGACGGATTTGACCACCGACGTCCTGCCGGTGCCCGACCAACAGCAGGACCGGTTGCGCGTACTCGCAGTCGACGTGACCTCCAGCGCTGACGCACAGACGGCGGTCCAGTACGCGGTCAGCGAGTTCGGCCGCCTCGACGCGCTGGTGAACAGCGCCGGATACCGCAGCGTCGGCTCGATTGAAGACATGCCGGAGGACGAGTTTCGCCGGATCGTCGAGATCAATTTCTTCGGTGCGGTCAACATGGTGCGGGCCGCCCTGCCGGTGTTACGCCCACAGCGCTCCGGCAGCATCGTGAACGTCTCGACGATTGGCGGCCGACGCGCCCAGGCCGGCCTGGCGGCATATCAGGCGGCCAAGTGGGCGCTGGGCGGTTTCACGGAGATCCTCGCCCGCGAGGTGGAGACGATCGGCATCCACGCCACCCTGGTCGAGCCGGGCGGCATTCGGACGCCGTGGGCGGCTGCCCCGATGTCCGTGCCGCCCATGCAGGACGAGTACGACGAGACAGTTGGCGCCTTTGTACGGACGTACCATGACAATCCGGACGTGCAGCGCGGCGATCCAGCAAAAATGGCGCGGGTAATCCTGCGGATCACGGAGGAGCCGCAGCCGCCGGCGCGGCTCCTCCTGGGCTCGGACGCGGCCTGGCTCGCGCCATTGATCGCCGAGGCCCGGGCCACGGAGGACGCCGCGTGGCGCGAGGTGAGCCAATCCACGGATCTCGACGGTCTCGGCGACTTCACCGAGACCTCGGTCGCCAAGATGGTCCGCCCCCCAACTTCCCCAATCAGCTAGGGCGCACGCTCCACCGCGCCTGACGCCCGATTTCCCTCCCCTCACTAGAAAGACGTGACTGATGATTGTTCGCGACAAGCTCTACATCGGCGGTACCTGGATGACGCCCAGCAGTTCGAAGCTGCTGGAGATCCGCTCCCCGCACGACCAGTCCGTGCTCGGCCAGGTGGCCCAGGCCGCCAACGCCGATGTGGACGCGGCTGTCGCCGCCGCCCGCACGGCGTTCGACAACGGGCCGTGGCCGCATACGATCCCGGAGGAGCGCCAAGAGGTCATCCGCCGCTACGACGCGTTGCGCGCCGCGCGGGCCGACGAGATTGCGGCAGCGATCTCGGCCGAGAACGGATCGGCCGGCTGGTTCACGAAGGCCGGCCAGCCTTTCCTGACCCGGCAGGTCAACGCCTACCTCAAGGCGGCCGAGGAGTTCGGCTGGGAAGAGGTCGTCGAGCCCTCCGACCTCACGGTGGCTTTCGACACCATCGTTCGGCGCGAGGCGATCGGCGTGGTCGCCGCGGTCATCCCGTGGAACTCGCCGTTCTCCGCCGCCACCGCCAAGCTGGTCCCCGCGCTGCTGGCCGGCAACACCGTGGTACTGAAGGTCTCCCCGGAGAACTCGCTGAGCATGATGCTGCTTGCCGACCTCTGGCACGAGGCCGGCCTCCCCGATGGCGTGCTCAGCATTCTCCCGGCGGACCGGGAGACCAGCGAATACCTCGTCGCGCACCCGGACGTTGACAAGATCTCGTTCACTGGGTCGACCCGGGCCGGCCGTCGTATCGCCTCGATCGCCGGGGAGCACCTCAAGCGGGTTGGCCTGGAGTTGGGCGGCAAGTCCGCCGCCATCATCCTGGCCGACGCCGACCTGCCCGCCGTGATGCAGGGGCTGCGCTTCGGTTCCCTGGGCAACAACGGCGAGGCCTGCATCCTGCAGACCCGGATCCTGGCGCCGCGCAGCCGCTACGACGAGGTCGTCGCGGCGCTGAAGGAGATGGTGGAGTCGCTGAAGGTCGGAGATCCGTCAGAGCCGGACACCTTCGTCGGCCCGATGATCCGGCCGGACCAGCAGCACCGCGTGATCGACTACATCAAGCTGGGTATCGCGGAAGGCGCCCGCCTGGTGACCGGTGGCCCCGAGGTGCCCCAGGGCCTGGAGCAGGGCAACTACGTCACCCCGACCGTTTTCGCCGATGTCACCAACAACATGCGCATCGCGCAGGAGGAGATTTTCGGCCCGGTCCTGGCCGTGATCGCCTACGACGACGAGGACGAGGCAGTGCGGATAGCCAACGACTCCGACTACGGTCTCTCCGGCGGAATCTGGACGACGAGCCCCGAGCGGGCACTGGACATGGCCCGCCGACTGCGCACCGGCACTGTCACATTGAACGGCTCGCCGATTAGCTTCGATGGCCCGTTCGGCGGCTACAAGGCCAGCGGCCTCGGTCGCGAGTACGGCCAGGTCGGCCTGACCGGCTACATCGAGCACAAGACGGTCACCCGCCTGCGGTGACAGCCGACGGCGGGCTTTGAATCGCTGGTGCGCCCCGGTCCCCGCCGGCCGCATCCGTGGCGCTCACCACCTGCGCCCCCGCTCGGCCGCAGGCAAGGTGCCCCAACTCCTCGCGACTTTCGTCGGGCAGGTAATCCAGTGCCAGGCCCCGGAGGAGATAGCCCAGCGGCGGCGCGCAGGTCTCCTTCGAGGATTAGCCTCGGTCTTTCACTAGAGTGGGAATCCATAGCTGCTGTTCGATGAAGTTGGTTGGCGTTTCTGTTGCCGCTTTGTTGGCATGCTGAGGGCCCGGCGCGGGGCCTGGCCGACCTCGTCCGCGACGCCGACCTCGCCACCATTCTCGAAAGCCGACTCAACGAAGCGCGGGTCTGCGACCGCAACGGCGCCTACTCCAGTCCGTCATCATGCTCGGCAGCCTCCTCGAAGGTGTTCTCCTCGACGCGGTCAAGGCCCGCCTGCCTGGCTCGAGCGAACCGCTCAAGCTAATCGCCGCGGCATCTATAAACTTCTCAACGCGCCACTCAATGGGGACGCGTCTTTGAAACAGGGCGTGAGCTGGTACGTTAAGCACATGAACACCCACGCTAAGCGTGGATGCTCTAAATAGATTATGATCCGCGCAGGTTGACCTGCGCGGATCTTTCTGTTGTTTGGTGTGCAGTGCTCCTGGTGGCAGACGATGGTGATCTTCCTGCTGCGCAGGAGCGTGACCAGGTCGTGTGGAGTCTGGATCCCGCTGGGGAGGCGGGGATGGTCGGCGAAAGCCCTTCCGGCCGCAGGGTCAGATTCATGTCATCGACCACGACGAACTCGGCATGGCTCGCCCTGGTGTGGGTGAAGCCGAGGACCTCGTCACCCACTGCGATGCCACGAACCTGGGGGCCGGCCTCTGCCACGACGCCGGCCAGATCGCTGCCCTGCCTAGAGGGGAACCTCGCCAGCCACCGCCCATGCCGCGCCCTGCGGATCATCACCTCGCCGGGTTGGACCGCAGCCGCGCGGACCTTGACCAGCAGCTACCCGGGGCCGGGGGTCGGTCGCCTCACCTCATCCATCCGCAGGGCATCGATCCCGCCGTACTCGTGGAATCGCACCGCCTTCATCGCGTGATCACCGCTCCTCGCCGTTCGGACAAGCTCTGGCGGTCGCACCTCGGGTGGTCACGCCGTGTCATGCGGTGCTCTCGGTGCCGCTCAGCGACTGTCGGGTCCTGCGAAGAAGTCGCGGAGTGCATCGGCCACCAGGTCGGGGGCGGTCATGGTCGCGAAGTGGGACTGGCGTGACCAGATGACCCGGCGCGCTGTGGGGATAGCCGCGGCCAGCTCGTTCATGGTGGTAGGCGTCGGCCCCCAGGTGTCGGCGCCCTGCATCAGCAGCGTCGGGACGGTGATCGACGACCAGCGGGCTGTGCCTGTGCTGTCGTCGGTAAGCGCTTCGAGGTCGTGCAGCCATCCGATCGCCGAACGCCGGGCCTCGGCCGGGTCAGGTCGTTTGTCGCCTGGGGCGGCCGCGAAGGCCGCGACGATTGCGGGTGGCCCCCGGGTCACGTCTTTGAGCACGGTAGACATCTCACCCGCGTCCTCCCGCTCGAGGGCCGCATAGCGGTCGAGCAGTGGCGCGATCGACTGTCCGGCCGCGAACAGCGGCGGCCCGAAGACGGCCAGCGATTGCAGCCGGCTCTGCTCGGCTGCCGCCATGTGCAGCGCCAGCGTGGCTCCGTAGGAGCCGCCGACCAGGTGCACCGGTCGCCCGATCGTCTCGACCACGGCCAGCAGGTCGGCGCCGTCGTCCTTGAACGACTTGCGGCCTTCCGGACGTCGCTGGGACCATATCCGCGTCAGGCCGGCATCCACAGCTCGTACGACCCAGCGAGCCGCGCGGCGACCGAAGCCCACGACTGCAGGCCACCGCCCGAGCCGTGCAGCAGGACCACGGGGTCGCCTGCACCTGCCCGCCGGACCAGTAGCCTGGTGCCGTCCGCCGATCGGATCTCCTCGTCGTTGCTGTTCATCGTTGCTCTCCTTCTGTCGTTTCCCAGTTCGAGAGTGCGGTGTGGATGGCGCACCGGACACCGCGCCAGGACGCGTCGAGGTCTCGGGGATGCCCGAACCCCTCGGCCGTCTCGAGCGCCGCGAACCCGTGGAGCGTGCTCCGCACGAATCGGATGGCGTCGGTCAGGTAGGGCTCCTTGAGGCCGTACCCCCGCAGAGTCGCGTAACTCAGCTCGATCATCCGTAGGTGCCCGACCGGGCACTTGCCTATTTCGGCTGGGAGTTGGAGCTGGGTCGCCGCGTGGTGCCCAGGGTGGGCCACCGCGAACGCCCGGTAGGCGTCGGCGAAACCGATCAGGGCCTGACGCCCGGAGCGGCCGGCTACGGCGAGCGCGAGACGGTCGCCGAACGCCGCCGCGGCCAGCACCGCGACCTTGTGCAGCAACGCCTCGTGGCTGCGAACGTGCCCGTAGAGGCTGGCGTCGGCAACCCCGAAATGACGGGCGACGGCCGCGACCGTGAGGCGTTCCAGGCCCAGCGTGTCGGCCAGCTCGGCCGCGGCCTCGGGGACGCGCTCAGTCGTCAGACCCTGTCCCCTGCGAGAGATCCGCGACCGCGATGCCGCGAAGGGGAACCGACATGAGCCGCACCAACGCCCAGATTGAGGCCATGTTCAAACCGGCGCGCTGCAGGCGCTGCCGCAGCGGCGTGTACGACGTCGGCCCCGTGCCCGTCACCGAACGCTACACGGATCGCACAATGTGGAAGACACCGTGCGGCGATGCCACTTGGACGATTACGGCGAGAAGGGATGGAAGTCGTTCCAGGACTACCGGGCCATCGAAGGAGCCGCGTCGACCCGGGCGACCTGACGCCGTTCCGGGGGTCAAAGATCGGAACGATCGTCGCCGCCGGTTGCGCCGGTACGCAGCTGCTCGGTCTGCCGGGGGTTGGGCCGGCGGGATCGCCCCCTTCGGCCGTTGGCCCGAGCCTTGCGGGCCGAACCGCAGACGTCCGCACCTGACCAGCCACAACCGCAGTCACCAACCCGACAGTTTGTAGCCCGGCGAACAAGATCCAACCAACATCAACAAGTTAGCAACCACGTGGGGAGCAGTCCTTGACCGACCCGTACCACACCCAGCAGCCGCAGCATTCCAACCAGCAGGAGGGCACCGGCTACCCGCCGCAGCAGTACCAGCCCGGCCAGGTCGGCGCCCATGAACCCGGGTTCGGCTATCCCGGGCAGGCCGTGCCGCCGCAGCCGGCCAAGTCGAGCCGTAAGCCGCTCATCGTCGCCGCGCTCGCGCTCGCCGCCGTTCTCGTGCTCGGCGTCGGCGGCTACGCCGTCTACGACGGGTTCATTCGCGAGGACTCGGGGATCGCCGCCTGCAAGGCGATGGCCGACGGCAAGCAGATGGACGGCAAACCGAAGTCGGCGGATGACGACAAGTTGACGGAGGCCGAGTACCGGGAAGCGCGGAAGATTTTCGAGGATTCGCGGAAGCCGAAGATCCGGGAGCACGGGACGGCGCTGATCGACATTCTGTGGCAAGTGCAGGGCATGGAGGACGGCGGGGGTGCGTTGGCGCTGATCGGGCCGATGGGGACGCACGTGTCGGGGTTGCAGACGGCGTGCGCTGACGAGGGGTACATCGTGAAGCTCGACTAGCTGATTTTCGTGGTGGCCGATCGTCTGGTCTCGGTGGTAGGGGCGGCCGGCTCCTTCGTTTCGTCCGAGCAAGGCCATGGGGAACGTGGTCAGGACGCGATCATGCTGAGGTCGACGGAGTCAGCCAGGGCACTCATCCCAGCGTCGGTGAGCAGAGGCGGCGCGACCCCACGGCCTACCGGCCCTTGCACTGGCTGTCGGCGTGGTGGTCGCGGCTTACGCCGTACCCACGCTGGCAGGTGGACTGACCTCGCATCAAACGCCTTATGGACGCTGCTGATCGTCTATCGGTCGGTCGAAGTCGATGCGGTGGTCGTACAGCCAGGCAAACGCCTCAGGGGTGCTGAATTTCCTCACGAACAGGGGGAACGTCACGTCGCGCAGGACTCGACTCACGCCGGTGGCCGCCTTGCTGCGGTTGACCTGCTTGGCTCCCGCCAGCACCTTGCTGACTCGGTCGGCGCGCAACCGTTGGTACGCGTGGAACGCCGCAGGCGGATCGTCTCGATCTCGCAGACAGCGGGCCAGTTGCACGGCGTCCTCGAAGGCCATCGACGCGCCTTGGCCGGAGCTGGGTGAGCTCACATGTGCGGCGTCACCGATCAGGACGACGCGTCCGCGGTGCCACCGCTTCGGGGCATCCATGTCGTGCATGGGAAACCACGTGTAGTCCGGCGGTGTCGCGCGGATGAGCTGCGCGGCCGGCGACCTGTCCCCGGCGAAGACTTGCAGCAATCGCTGTTGCCATTGCGCGCCGGAAGTCGCGGCAAGGTCGGCTGCGGTGGGTTCGTCGGCCCGGGGCAGATTGGCGAACCACCAGACGCTGCCGTCCGGACTGGCCATGGAGGCGAAGAACGCCCGCCTGCCGAAGACCATATTCATCACACCGGGATCGGACTGCGGTGTGGCGATGCGGGTGATCCCGCCCGTGCCGACGAGCCCTACGTATCGGGGTTGTGGTGCGTGCGGGTCGACAAAGTGCCGGGTCGTCGAGCCGATGCCGTCGGCGCCGATGAGCAGGTCGCCGACAGCTTCCGTGCCGTCGGTGAAAACTGCGGCGACCCGGTCACCGCGTTGTCCGATGTGGGCCAGGCGCTTGCCGTGGTGGATGGGCACGCCACGGCGGAGGGCCTCCTGACGCAGCGCGGCGTACAGGTCGTAGCGGCCGATGACGATGGGGAGTGTCCCGTCGGGCAGTGGAGTGCCGGTGTGTCCTTCGCCAAGGCATCTGCCGTTGCCGAGCCACATGACGCCGCGGGGTACGGGAAATCCGGCGTCGCGGACGACTGTGTGCGCGTCGAGGGTGCGTAGCGCGTCGAGACCGTTGAGGGAGATGCCCATGCTGGCACCCACGTCGTGAGCCGCGGTGGCGTACGCCTCGTAGACGCTGGCGTCGACTCCGACTTTTTGGAGTGCGATGGCGGCGGTGAGACCCGCGACACCGCCGCCGATGATCAGTGCGTGAGCCATGCCATCTCGTTCCTGTTCTAGGCTTTCGACGGGGTGTCATCCCACTCAGCAAGTAGCTTCTCCAAGAAGTAACTTCCTGAGGAAGTTATCCTGATGGAGGTGAGCATGTCAACGGGGCACGAGGCGCTCGTTGCGGCTGCCTGGGTGGAGATCCCGCAGTTCGTCAGCGCCACCGCGCTGTTCCAGTCGGCGGTCGCCGACCAGCTCGGCGTACCGGTCAACGACCTGCACTGCCTCAACCTCGTCAGCGCGGGTCTTGCCGTCACACCCACTCAGCTCGCCGAACGGATGGGCATGACCACCGGCGCGGTGAGCAAGATGCTCGACCGGATGGAGGCGCAGCGCCTGGTCCGCCGCAAGCATGATCCGCACGACCGCCGCCGGATCACCGTGCACGCCAGGCCCGACCGGACCGACGAACTGTCCGCGCTCTACCAGCCGATGGCCGCGTACCTGACCGAGCGCATCGCCGGGTTCACCGACGACCAACTGCGCCTGCTAACCGACTTCGCCCGTACCGGCCGCGAAGTGGCGCTGCGCGAGGCCACCCGGCTCCGTGAGGGTGGCAGGCCACATTCGACGCGGAAACGCCGGCGGTCGGATGGTCTACCAAGCTGAACGTGCGAGGTGTCGCAGGTTTCGATCAGCAGACCTGGGGCGAACACCGCTCCGCTAAACGGCGCTGCTGCTGTGCGGACGCCGTGCGCGAAGGAACGCGGTGGCCATCGTGCGGCGCGTCGGCGTGCCGGCCGCGGCCAGGGCGGTCATGTACGTGTCGAGACGTTCGCGTTCGTCGTCGGTCAGGGCCGCGGCGGTCGCTTCGCCGTACGTGGGGACCAAGGGGTTGGGTGCCACGCGCTTGAGTGTCTCCCAGTCCTCGATGGGGTCGGCGGGCACGTCGACCTGGGCGCGGTAGTCCAGTTCCACCGCCTCGAAACCGGCGGTCACCGCCCAGTCGACAATGTCACGTTCGTCGAAGTCCATCATCGGTCGCGTGGTCTCCTCAGTGGTGCCCCGGTAGACATCGCGTACCTTGGCGATCAGGTCGTGCACAGGTGCGGTGCCCACGCCGAACAGATCGTCGGGCCGAAGCCGCATCGCGAAGCTGTTGATGGGCTCGAACAGGGAGATCCGGCCGCCCGGCCGCAGGACACGGAAGAACTCCGCGAAGGCGGCGGGCTTGCGATCGGAGTAGATGAGCACCGACCGAGTGGTCACGACGTCGACAGAGGCGTCGGCGATTCCGGCGAGATCATCGGCGGACGCGACGACAAAGCTGCACCGCCGGTCGTCAGTGGCGGTGCGCCGGCACTCGTCGAGCACATCCGGTGAGACATCGCTGAAAATGACATGACCGTCCGGGCCGAGTCGATCCAGCGCGCCGAACCCGATCAGTCCCGTCCCGCAGCCCACGTCGAGGACCACGTCGTCGGCCGCTAGGTCAGCTCCCTCAAGGACGCCGTCACGGAATGCCGCCAGATCTCGGGCGTTGCGGGCGCGCAAGCCCGCGCTGTTGCCGTCGCGGCGGGTCAAGAGCCACTGTGCCCACTTGTCCGGTGCCACCGGGTAACCGTAGCCCGGACGCGCTCACGGGCATTCGTATACCAGCCTTGACCATGATCGGTGGGCGGCCCGGTGCGAGCCCGGTTGGGGGAGCAGGGTGGGAGCAGCGGGGTGACCTGAACAGCCTTGAAGGGCGTCCAACGGCATCAAACAGCGCTCAACTGCACCCAGCCCTGCCTACGGGTCTACGTTGCCGCACGTCAAGGTCGGTGCGGGGTCCTGTTCAACACCGAAGAGGTCGCTGGTTCGATACCAGCATCGTCCACCACATTGCACCGCAGGTCAGAGGCCGTTTGGACACAGTCCAGCCGGCCTCTCGCCTACCCGGCGGCGGAGATCATGAGTCACCTGTCAGTCGCGGCCGTCGAGCGCGGGGGAGAAGCGGCGTCACACCCATCTCCGCAAGTTGCGCTGTGTAGCCGATCGTGAAGCCCTGCTCGATACCGTCCAGCCGCCAACATTCCATTTGGGAGGATCGCGGTGTCGATCGCCATGGTGGCGGCCGCGTGACCTCCGACACGAGGGTCCGCCCGTCACGGCGGCGAGCCGCAAGCCTGCGGCGCCGGATCGTGATAGCGGACCTCGTGGACATCGCGGTGATGACCTGAACTGGCGTGGACAGCGCGAGCTACACCCTTCCGACCTGGTAACCGTTCGCTCTCCGGCGCGCCAACCACGATAGCCAGGCGCCCCGGGCACCTAACCAGTCACCAGCGGCGCGCCCGGCGTAAAGATCACAAATCGCGGAGTCTGGTGGCGGCTCCGAAAGGGAGCCGTCCGTCAGGTCGGGGCGTGTCCCGCAGATCATTGAGGCCAACAACCTGGACGAATCTTGCTGGTTGGCGAGAAGAAAGGCCAGGTGACTGAGGTGCGGCTGTACTGCACATCGTGCAGCCAGCACTTCAAAATTCCTGGCCCAGCAATCGAACTTGTGGCGGCCGGATCGAGTCTTGAGGGTATGACAACCCAATGGATTCACGACTTGGAGCCGCAGCTCGCCGCCAACCGCCGGTACTGGTGCGGTTGGGCGGGTGCTCCATCTGACACCGACCTGCCGACCTATCGCACGCACATTCAGCACGTCCTGCTCAACGGAGTGCTACGCACCCGAAATCAGCCGCTCGACGCCGCAATCGCTGGGGCGAAGCAGCACTTAACCGGCTCAAGGTGGGGTTGGTGGGTGGGGGCGGACAGCGATGAGGGCACGGCCGAGGGACTGATTGCCCGCGGCGCCGAGCAGATCGGCGACATGCCGGTCATGGCGGTGGATGTGACAACCGTAGCGCAGACCGAGGCGCCGGCCGGCCTGGAGATCCGGACCGTCGTCGACCGGGCGGAGATGCAGGAGTACGTCGAGGCATACGCGGGACCGCTCGGCTTCTCCGGCGACCTTGGTGTCGTCGTCGACCGGGAGTTGGATTTCGCATTCCTGGACGTGGTCCGGCTTGCTGGCATCGTCGACGGCAAGACCGTCGGCACGTGCACGCTATCGCTCGGCACCGATGTCGGGGCCCTCTACTGCGTTGCGACCGACCCTGGCTTCCGCCGTCGCGGCATCGCGACCGCTCTCACCCAGGAGGCGCTGCAGATCACCCGCGGCTCCGGCCGGCGCATCGCCACCCTTCAGGCGAGCAAAGAGGGCGAGCGGGCGTACCAGAAGATCGGCTTCGAGACGGTGACGCGTTACCGTCTCTTCAGACTCTCGGAGTAACCGTCTTCACGCATTCGTGTATCTAGCATGTGGGTGCCAAACGTGTTGGACGGATCACTGAATCGAGACGGGTCTGCGGGTAGATTCGTCGTCGATTGCATCTCCGCGCTCCATGGACGGGATGCTCGTACAGTCATCGCAGATCGGGGGTTGGGTGCATGGAGTTGCGTCAACTGCGCCACTTCGTAGCATTGGCCGAGGAGGGCGCTGTCACCCAGGCTGCCGTTCGGGAAAGGATCGTCCAGTCCGGCCTGTCGAACTCCATCCATGCTCTTGAACGCAGCGTGGGCTCGCTGCTGTACGTACGGGGTACGCGCCCGGTCCGTCTTACTGACGCAGGCGCGGCGCTGCTCGGGCCGGCACGACGGATTCTGTCGGCGGCTCACGACGCTCGCGCCCTTGTCCGGGACACGAGCGCGGTGCTAACCGGATCCTTGCGAGTTGGCGCGATGCAGTCTGCCGAATACCTGGTTCCGCTGGCGGCTTCGTTGGCAGGTTTCGCTCATATGTATCCCGGCGTCGACGTGCGCGTCACCCAGGACTCCGCGCTCAACATGGTGCGGCAGGTCGAGGAGGGTCGATTGAATTGTGCGGTGGTCCCATCCCTGCCGGGAAGGGAGACCTCTGTGCGGCTGATCGATCTCGTCGCTGAGCCGCTGATGCTGATCTGCCGGAACGACCATCCCCTTGCCGCAATGGGCGAGATCAGTCTGCGGGATCTAACTGAGGAGTGGTTCGTAGAAGTTCACGAGGGATGGTCCGCACGCCTTGTGAACGACGCCGCGTTCGCCGCCCAGGGCCTGCAACGGCGGATTCGCTGCGAGGTCAATGAGTGGGTACTTCTCATCGAGTTGGTGGCAGCCGGGTTGGGCATTGGGTTTGCGCCGGTGGGCGTCGCTCTCTCCGCACTTTCCCGCCCGGACGGCGTTCTGCTCCGTCGTGAAGTTCGCGATCACCATCCGTCCAGGAACTTACAGCTGGCGTTGCCTCGCGGCGAGGAGCTATCGGCCGCAGCTCGGGCCTTCGCCGAACACCTTCAGGAGGCCACCGCCGAGCAGCGCGGATTCCCGGTCGGCTAGTAATCACACGCCGGTGAACCGGGCCGATCGGCGACGGACGTCGTTCATCCACGAGTTCGTGCGCTCGACTATCCACCGCTTGTCGATTTGGATCGGGGCGGGCACGCCCTCGTGGGCGATGTCGGCGTCGAAGCCTATCTCGTAGAGCAGCTCACGGGTGCGGTTACTGTCGTAAGCGCGATCGAGGTAGGCCGCGACCTGCTCGGGCCAGTGATGGCGGAGTTGGCGCCGCACGCTTCGACGGTGTCGCGCAGCGGTGGCGAGTCGTGCCGGTTGGCCGCAGCGCTGGTTCAGCGCTTCATGCCGCCCTTGCCGCGGTCGACCGGCGGATCGTCCGGTCCGAACAGTCAGCCGACGCGACGCGTTCATAGCCGGATCCCATGGACCAAAGCGGCTACGACGTGCTCGAACACGACCCGGTCCGGGATCCGTCGACGGTGACAGCCCAGCGGATGGACCCCCGCGGCGCGCAGCAGCTGCGTCCGCTGCACCAGCCGATGCTCGACCGTACGCGGTGTGGCAAGAGATTGTGCCCGGCGGGTGGATAGCTGAACCGGTCTCCGGCGTCTTTATACGTGACAACAATTGACTGGGGGGGTTGGTGAACGAGGACGACCGGGCGCAGCTGGCTGAGTTCGTGACCAGCCGGACACCGGCGCTGATACGGGTCGCGTATCTGCTCACGGGCGATCGACACGCGGCCGAGGACCTGTTCCAGTCAGCGCTGGCCAAGACCATCCCGAAGTGGCAGACGCTACGCAACGCCGACCCGGAGGGCTACCTACGAGCGGTGATGTACCGGGAGCAGGTCAGCTGGTGGCGGCGGCTGCGCCATCGTCGGGAGTTCATGCTCAGCGGCGCGGTAGAGCCAGTCGAGCCCGATCCGAACGGCGGCACCGACGTCCGCCTGGCGATGCGCGCGGCGCTGCGGCTGCTGCCGCCGGCGCAGCGCACGGTGCTGGTCCTGCGCTACTACGAGGACCTGACCGAGACCCAGGTAGCCGAGGCGCTGGGCTGCTCCACTGGGACGGTACGCAGCCGGACCCACCGCGCGGTCACGCGGCTGCGCGAGCTCCTGCCGGACGTCGAACTCCTGGAGGTACGGCGATGAGCACGCATCTCGAACATCTCATCCGCACCACCCTCTCCGATCTCGCCGAGGAGGCACTCATCATGAACAACCATCTGCCTCGTGCCGAGCAACGGCTCCGACACCGCCGACGCAGCGCGATCATGCTTAGCGGGGCGGGCGTGCTGGCCGCGATCCTGCTCGGCGCACCGATCGCCGTAGCAGCGACCCAACACACCACCCCGCAGCCGTCCGCGCCAAGCGGACGGCTGCCCGGGACTGATCTGCCTACCAAGCCCGCCCCGGGGACTGATCTGCCTACCAAGCCCGCCCCGGGGACTGATCTGCCTACCAAGCCCGCCCCGGGGACTGATCTGCCTACCAAGCCCGCCCGGTAACCGACAGCCCTCTTCTCATGTCTCAACCTGACGCCGTCGTCGCGGTGGCGTAACTGCCTAATCGGAGCGCAGGGGCCGTACATATCAGCAGATGACGACCACGATGGATCGAAAGCAGCGCTGACCGACCTCGGCCGGCGATCCCGCATCCTCAGCGGCGATCGCCGGCCGTTGTCGGCTAAGAGCGACCGGCAATAGGTGTCACTTGAGTCGGCGGGTGGTGGACCTGGTGTCCCAGTAGGACTCCAGGCCTTGCGGGAGGCCCGTGCGATAGATCGGCAGGTCGGTGTCGGGCTCGCTGCCATCCCAGCCAGTCCAGTACCGGCGGTTTGCGGCGAGTTGCGGCTGCAGGTCATAGATCGAAGTTGTTGCCATACCATCAGGAGCCGGGTACGCAGAATCGGAGCGACTTCATCCAAGTCAGCCTTTGAGGACGGCGCGCGCGGCAGGCAGCACGTCGGTTTCGAACCGTCGTACCTGTTCATCGGTGTGCGTTTCCAGAATCAGGTTCACTCCGTCGTATCCACGCTCTCGGACGAACTCCACAATGATTGCAATCCAACCGTCGGCGGTCGCGCGGACGGGTTGGTTGCCCGGTCCGCTGCGAGGAGCGGCGGTGGTGGAGCTGTGGTCCACAATCGATCCGACCACTTGGATGATCCGCTGCACGTCTCGGGGATCGCGCCCAGATGCGACTGCTGCGGCGCTGATTCGATCCTGAGCAGCCGGCTTGCTCTCGAACGGCGTGCCGATTGGCGCGATCCACCCATCGGCCCGCCGCCCTGTGAGGTCGAGCATCCGGTTGCCCGCACCACCGATCAGCAGCTTGATAGGGTGAATCGGACGCGGCCCGGGGACGGCGTTCTGCAGCCGGTGAAATCTGCCGCCAGCCGTGACCGTCGCGGCAGTGCCCCAGACTGCCCGCATCACCTCGACCGCCTCGACGACGGCCTGGAATGCCTCTGCGGGACTGAGTTGCGGCCCGCCAAGGCTCTCGATTCGATCCCACTGGGTTCCCGCGCCGAGTCCTACTGCGAGCCTGCCGCCGGACAGGATGTCGAGCGTCGCGGCGGATTTGGCGAGCATCGCTGCCGGCCGTAGCGGCAGGTTAAAGACATTCGACACGAAATTGATGCGAGTCGTCGCGGATGCAAGGTAGCCGAGGAGTGCCACGATTTCCAGGCTGTCCGGCACGTAAGGATGGTCCATCAATGCGACCCAGTCGAAACCGGCCGCTTCGGCGGATAGCACCCGGTCGTGGATGGCCGACCGATCGGCCGGGGTCAGCGGCACGAATAGTCCGAGATGCACCTCACTCATCGTGCGGCCTGCTGCGATTGATGCGGCAACAACACGTGCGACCGGGATGTCGGCGGACTTATCGTCCACGGTTCAGTCACTGGTTCTCCTTGAGTGAAGCGACGCTCCTGTCCTGCTGAACCCACAGCCTGACACTTGTACGGGCGTCGCGACGACCTGCGACGGAGATGGTCTCGATCTGAGGCGCAGTCGTGCTTCACCGCCCCCGGCCGATCATCTGTATTTGCGATGGAATCCATCTGCGGCGGCTGCGGCGTATTCGGCATACGATCTGGAACAGACAGCGTTGTTATTCGTGGGCATCCATAGGGACGCCTCGAAGACGATTTTCGAAAGGCATCTGACGCATGAGCACCACCCCTTCCGTCGCGGACCAAGTGGCCGCGACCCAGCCGTCGGGAACACGTACGGCTCAGGTCTCGCACATCTCCGGCTTCTGGTCCGTGGCTGTCGCTTTCCTAACGCTGATGGCATTTGGCACGGTACCCACTCCGCTCTGGCCGCTCTACCAGGCGCGTGACCACTTTGGCGCCACGACCGTCACGGTAGCCTTCGCAGTGATGGTCGTCGGCGCGGCCGCAAGCTTCCTGGCGCTGGGTCACCTCTCCGACCGGATGGGCCGTCGCCGCATCATCGCACCGGCCCTCGTGGTCGGCATTGTGGCGGCAGTGGTCCTCGCGGCCTCGCCGTCGCTGACCGGCCTGATCATCGGGCGCCTGTTGACCGGCGTCGCGGTGGGCCTGATGACTGCCACTTCCACCGCCTACCTGAGTGACCTGTACCGCCGGGCCTATCCAGATCGGCCAGCATCGCCCACCCCGGCGCTGGTTGCATCGGTGGCGAATCTCGGTGGTCTCGCTCTCGGCCCGGTCGTCGCCGGCGCTCTAACTCAGTGGGTTCGCGGTCCCCTTTCCACCTCGTACCTGGTATTCGCGGTCGCGATGACGGTGCTGCTCTTCCTGGTGCTGCTGAGCCCTGAGACCGTGGACAGGACGATGCGCACCCAGGACCGCCCCGATCGATTCCGCTTGCGTGCCGGCCAGCGCGTAGCGTTCGGAACCGCAGGTGTGATCGGCTTCTTCGCCTTCGCGGTCATGGGCCTGTTCTCCTCGCTCGGCGCGATCATCGTCCGAGGACAACTGGGCATCACGTCGCAGTTCGTGGTCGGGCTGGCGCTGTTCGCCTCGTTCGGCTCCTCCGCCGTGACCCAGATTGCCCTCGGCCGACTCTCTCAGCGGCCGCTGCTCGTGACCGGAACTGTTATGTTCCCGGCGGGGCTCGCCCTTACCGCGGTCTCGCTCTACCACCCGGCTCTATCGCTCTTTTTCGTAGCAGCCATTCTGGCGGGCGGTGGCGCGGGACTGTTGTTCAAGGGCGCTGTGACGCAAACGGCGATCGCAGCCGAGCCGGCGTCGCGCGCTGGCGTACTCGCCGTCTTCTTCGTCATCGCGTATCTCGGCATGGGACTGCCCTCGATCGCGTTCAGCGTAATAATCCGGCACGTACCGCTCGCACCCACGATGATCGGCTTCGCCATTGCACTGTCGGTCGGTGCGGCTGCGGCTGTCATCGCCACGAGCCGCGCGCACGGGCGCCGGCCGGGCCGCGCCAACTCGTGACGGGAATGGCGCGTGTGTGGAGTCGGGCACAGCTTCTGAGCGGTCCGACAGTGGGGTGAGCATGTCGGGTACATCGCGGTGCCGTTGGCGTTACCGGAAGGTCCAGGGGATGACAGGCGCAGGCGAGGGGCCGTCCGGCTTGCGGTCCCGGCGAGGGAGTCGTCGTCCTTTCTGTCGACAGATGGCCTGCGGATCGCATGCTCAGGGAACTGGATGGAATGGCGCGGATTCGTTGGGTTGTGGTGGGACTGGCTTTGGTTGGCCAGGGGTGTGATGACGCGGGTTTCGGCGCATGGTGCTCAGGGTTGGGCCTTCGGGCAGTTGATGGTCGGTTGTGGTATGCAGCCGTGGCGGATGTGCATGTTCTCGGCGTCGGTGGTGGTGCTGGTCCAGGACAGGAGGTTCACGTGGTCGAGTCGGCTGCGGTGTTGGTTGAGCAAGGCCGTGGCGCGTCCGGAGCGTCTGGCGGTGGGTTGCACGGCTAGGAACGCGAGGTAGTAGTGGGGTTCGGTGGGTCGGTCCTTGGTGAGCAGTCGGTCGAGTAGGTCGAAGCGGTCGGCGTGGGGGGCCTGCGGCGTCGCTGAGGCGGGTGGGGTAGTTCGCGGGGGGTGGGATGGGCCGGTATCGGGGTAAGCCGACGGTGGCGGCGGTGGCGTCGTCGGTGAGGTAGATGTCGCCGTAGAACATGGCGTCTTGCCTGCGAGGGCTGCGACTTGTCCGAGCTGTCACGCCGAGTTGCTGCGGCTGGTGAAGGTCACTCCGCGGCGATGTGGAGATGATCGAGCCAGGCCTTGAGTGATCCATCCAGTGCGGTCTGCATGCCCGCAACGTCGGCGGTCACTGGGGCGCCGCTCCAGGACTCCTCGGTGTCAACCTGTACCCCACCGTCGACGAGGGTGAATGTCCAGGAGTGGATTCCCGTGATGCCTTCGGTGGGTCCGCCCCACAACGTGTGTCGTTGCGGCTCGACCTGGTAGATGGTGGAGGAGATGGTGAGGTTGTAGGTCTCCCACGCAAAGGTCGCGCCGGGCCGGAAGTCGTCTTCCAGGTGCGACCGATCGATGGCCTTCTGCCAGTTCGGCCACGCGTTGACATCGGTGTGCAGCCACCACAGGGTACCGATGGGGGCGGCGATCACGATCCTGTGCCTGGAGATGACGGGTGCTTGCTCGTCGATGCTGTTTATGCGCACGATGGCGCCTCCTTGAATATGAGTTGAGCCCTACGGGGCGACAACGGATCGGGTCGCTACTGGTAGAACATCTCGTCGAACGACAACGTCGCCGCGGCAGGCGTCGCAGCCGACTCGGTCGCGTTACCGCGACCGTGGGGTAAGACGCCGGCGTGCGGGTTGGGCGGCCTTGCCGATGGGTGTGACCGGCGAGTCCTGCGTGGAAGCTCCAGCGCGCGGTCGCATTCGTGGCAACCCGCATCCAGCGGGGCGGTGTGCTGTGCATTAGGCGCAACCGACTCACTGGAAGTGATGGGGGTTGTGGACCTGGGGCTTGTTCCCGGTCGTCGATCGGGGTTCTGGAGCGGGCGGGTCAGCTGCTTGTGGATGCCGTGCTTATGGACTAAATGGTCGCGGTGACGTGGGGTACGCGGGAGTCGGCCCGGCTGCGCAGGAGTGCGACGGCGACGACGAGTTGCCAGATGACGATGGTGTAGACGGAGCCGCGTTCGATCGCACCTGAGGGCAGGCCGGCATCGAAGGTGAGGAAGAGAGCGGTCACGGAGACCAGGCCGAACGCCGCGACGATAATGCTGACCAGACCGATCAGCCGCGTCTCGGGAATCTTTCGCCAGTGGATGCCCAGGACGAGGGCGAGCACGTTCCCGCCGACGATGGCCAGCGTTGCTCCGGTGAAGTGCAGGGGAAGCGTGCCGTTCTGCTGGGCCTGTAGGGAACCGTGGAAGGTTCCGACCAGGATGTAGCCGATCATGGTCACGACCCCCATCACGGCGGTGAAGGTGCGCCGTCCGCCGAGCGTCCGCGATAGCAGCACCGCGGAGATCCCGAAGAGGATGCCCTGAACGATGAATCCGGTGTTCATGACCACGTGCAGCGGGGAGTTGAGTTCGCGGCCTTGGAACACCCCGGCGGTTGCGGATCCGAGGTCGCTGATCCAGTTGTCGGCGTAGCTGTAGGTAGGCGATTTCCACGCCGCGGCCGCGATCGCTTCGGCGGCGAGATAGATCACCGGGCCCAGAAGGAAGGTGGCAGCCGCGAGGGGGCGGAGCTTGTTCATGATGTGGTCCATTCCGGTCTAAGTAACTAATTGGTCGGCCAGATTCGAGGGGAGAGGGGTGTTCGTGGCCGAGTCACGGCGGTTTCACGGGTGGCGGATGCTGTGGGTGAGGGGGTGTGTGCCCAGGAGGTGTCGGGTTGTGCCGGTACGGGCACTTCGGGTGCGATGGCTGGCTCACTGGAAGGGTTCATGAGCCGCCCGCGCGGTCGGGCGCTTCATTGGTGGGAGCGGGCTGAATGGGCTTCAGTCGTCGTTCGAACCAGAGGTGGGCCAGGACTATCAGAGCCACATAGACCACGAGTGTTCGGGCGCTGACGGCGGTGGCGAGCAGGCCGAGCAGCAGTGGGGCCGCGATGCCGGTGGTGACCCGTGAGATCGTCCTTTGCAGATCGGAGCTGTGGCTGGCGACGCCGGTGACCACCCCGAGGGTGAAGTAGGCCGCAACCGCGCCGCACAGCAGCCAGCGACCTTGGTCGGGCAGTGGGTCGGAGCCGTGGCTGACCGCCAGGGACAGCGGTACGGCGATGGTGGCGACGACGCCGGTGACCAGGCAGTGCAGGCCGAGGGCGGAGCGGGTGGGGATCCGGCCGACGCGCAGGTGCGGCAGGCCGGCGTATCCGAAGACGACCGACAGGCCGAACATGCCGGCCAGCAGGATGAAGGACGCGATCGCGGTGGCCAGCAGGCCCGGGTCGTACCGCGTCTCGCCGGCGGCGGCGACGATCTGGACCACCGATTCGCCCAGCACGATGATCACGAAGAGTCCCAGCCGCTCGGCCAGGTGGCCCGGATCAACCGATACCCCGTGGATGACCAGTCCCGTGCCGTCGGGACGGCCTCCCGATCGAGGGCGACGTCGAGTACGTTCTGGCGCGGTGAGGTACGACTGGACCCGCTGCAGGATCCTGCTGCCGGACAGGACCAGGATCAGCAGCAGGTCGAGGCTGACTCCGGCGGCCCAGAGCGCGAGCTTCCAGTGTTCGTCGGCCCAGAGCGACGCGAACCAGGGCAGCAGTCCGGCCGAGTACTGCACGACCGGGAAGTCCAGCAATACGGCGCCGCGTTGCCACGACTTGGACCCGTAGACGCGCGTGGTGATGTAAGCGATCGCGAAGACGTTGAGCGGACGGAGGTCGTCGCCGTGCTCGAGCACGGCGTGCGCCACGCCGGGCACGGACGCGGCCATGGTCCCGAGGCCGAACATGCCGACCATCAGCCGCAGCACCCGGGTCTGGCCGGCGGCTACGTTGCCGTACAACATGAACGTCGTCCAGGACAGCCACAGAGCCAGGAACAACAGGGCGTAGAGACCGAGCGCCGCGGCGTCTAGTTCCGGCCCGAGCACGTGTGCCAGGGCAGCCACGCCGGCCACCGCCACGAGGTCGAAGAACAGCTCGGCCCAGCTCGCGTGCCGCTCGATCCTGGAGTCTTGGGGCTCTTCGTCGATGGTCACCATCAGTGGCTGCCGGGTGGTGGTGTCGCGGTGATCGTGGGTGCCCGGGTGATGCTGATGTCGGTCCTCCGGGATGAGGTGGTCGGGTCGGGTCGTCGACGATCCGTCAGCGGACGAGGGTGCCGCTGGTCGTGGTAGTGATGGCGTGTAGGCCGCGGTCGAGAAAATCGACCATCCAGGTGAAGCTGTCGTCGACAGATGCGTCGAACCGGAACCCGCCGGCTGCTTCCAGGGTCGAGAACCCGTGCAGGACGCTGCGGAGCATCCGCAGGGCGTGAATCTCCTGGCTGGAGTCCAGGTGGTAGCCGCGAAGCATCGCCGCCCAGGAGGCGACAACCCGTTGCACGGCGGGGATGATCGGGTCGTCGGGCCCGGTCGCGCGGGAAGAAGCGGCATCGCCGGCCGCGTACCGGCCGGGGTGCTCCAGCACGTAGGTCCGCATCGCCTGCGCGCCGGCGGCGAGGGCCTCACTGCCGGCCCGGCCCTGGATGGCGTCACGAATGGCGTCGGCGAACTCGGCCATGGCCTGGACAGCGACACGGTGGACCAGATCAGCCTGGCTGGCGACGTGTTTGTAGAGCGCCGGGGTCTTTACCCCGAGCCGTTCCGCGACCAGGCCCATGCTGAAGTTCTCGAAACCGACCTCGTCGACCAGGGCGGCCGCGGCCTCGGTGACCGACAGCGCGGTGAGCCCAGCCCTAGGCATTCGCCAGCGTCTTGTTCAGGAAAGGCCGGGCCAGCGCGAGGACCTGATCCGGTGTCTGGGCGTGCGGATAGTGACCGGCGCCCTCGATGACGGCCAGCTCGCCGAGGCCCGGGGGCAGGTCGGCGATGATCTTCTCGCCCTCGGCGCGGGGGTCGGCCCAGTCGGGGTCGAGGCTGCCCTCGATGACCAGGACCGGGCAGGTGACGTTGGCCAGCTGCGCGCCGGCGTCGCTCGGGCTGGTCTTGCACATGGCCTGCAGAACCTTCATCCGGCCGGGCTCCGTCAGCTTCGCCTCGATGCGTCTCAGTTCGGCGTCCCAGTCGGCGGGCTTGACCGGATACGCCGCGTCGAGGTACTTCTTCCAGCTCGCCAGCCTTCCCAGCACCATGACCTGCCCCATCTGGCTGTAGCCGGTCCGGAAGCGCTTCACCCGCAGCAGCCCGCCAAGATCAAAGGGTTGTACGCGGGTGAACGGCGCCAGCTCGATGACGCCGTTGATCAGATCGGGCGCGGTAGCCGCCGCGATGGTCGCCGCGCCGCCGCTGATCGACTGCCCGATGATCACGGCCGGGCCGCCGAGGTGACGCACGACGGCGACGAGGTCGCTGGCGATGTCGGTGCGGCTGTACCCGTCCCAGCCGAGGCTGGAGTCGCCGCAGCCGCGAATGTCGACGTTGGCGACCCGGTACCCGGCGTCGGCCAAGGCCGGAGCCAGGAAACGATACGAGTGCCGGCTGTCGCCGATACCGTGCGCCAGGACCACGAGAGGACCGTGCCCGGACACCTCATAAGTGAGGTTGTTGCCGGCGATGCTCAAGGACTCGGTCATGACGACCTCCACAGAATTGGTTAACGGCGCTTCCTCGAGGTTAACGGCGTTTCCCTGGTTGAGTCAAGATCTTTTTCGATGGCTTCGGCCCTTGAGGACCAACGGCAGTGAATCCGGCGTCAAGCGCTGAACCGTCTGCTAAGTCCGTTATGGCGGCAGTTGATCTCAGCCGCATCGGCGCCACGGTGACCAGCCCAGGGATCGTGAACCGGCGGCCGACCCGCTCCCGCCGACGGTTGTCGCGCGGGCTCTGAAAGAGGGCGGCGACGCGGGTCCGGAGGGCGATTGGTACGGCGTAGCGAACGGCGGTGACCGGGGTGCCGTCGATGCTGACCCGGCCATGGTCGGGGTGGTGCAGGAGTGCCAGGACCCGGACCAGTGTCGACTTTCCGCTGCCGGACGGTCCGCGTAACCCGACCGTCTCACCCCGCCCGATGCGCAGGTTGACGTCGGCGAGCACGACCTGACGGCGTAACCGACGCTGACCACGTCAAAAGCCCTCAATGCCTGACCGGCACCATAACATCGCAACGCCGCTATATCGACGCCAAGCTATCGTGATCTGACCCCTGCAGCGACAGCGCGAAGGTGAGTCATGGACGTAGTCAGCACCACCGAGGTCCCGGTTGAAGACGGGTTCGCCTTCTGGCGCGAGGTAAACTCGAAGCTCTGGGTGCCCTACGATTTGCGCTGTGAATCGCAGTGGGAGCCCGGATTTCGGGCTCAGGTCGGGATCAGCGAGTTCGGGCCCGTGCAGGCGACATTAATGACCACGATGCCGCACTCGGTCCACCGCACTCCCAAGCTCATTCGGCAGGCCGATCCCGAGGTGTTCAAGCTGGGTTGCCTTGTGCGTGGTGGCGGCATGATCACGCAAGACGGCCAGCGCACAGATTTCGGCGTGGGGGACCTGATACTGTATGACACCTCTCGGCCCTACCTGGCCGAATTCACCCCGGATGTGCCAGTTAGTCAGCTGTTGCTCCTGCGCTTCCCGCGCTTGTTACTGCCGTTGCCCCCCAGGGAGCTGCGGCGCCTGAGCGCAGTTCGCATCCCTGGCGCCCAAGGCGTCGGCGCATTATCTTCACAATTCCTGCTGCACCTTGCCCGGCACATGGACGAACTCAGTCCGTTGGACGCGGCCCGGCTGTCCACCCTCACCATTGACGTGTTGACAGCGGCACTGGCCAACGCGCTGGACGTCCAAAGCGCGGTGCCCTCCCACACCCGACGGCGAGCGTTGATGGCTCAGATCCACGCCTTCGTCCGAGAGAACCTGGGCGATCCGCGCCTGACACCGGACGCGATTGCCGCAGCGCATCACATCTCGTTGCGATACCTGCACAAGCTGTTCCACGAGGAAGGGCACACGGTTGCCGGCTGGGTCCGTGAGCGTCGCCTGGAGCAGTGCCGACGCGACCTCGCCAACCCCCAACTGGACGCGCGCCCGATCCACGCGATCGCCGCCCAGTGGGGGTTCACCAGCCCGGCACACTTCAGCCAGGTCTTCCGCAGCGCCTACGGTCTTTCGCCACGCCAGTTCCGCGAGCAGTCCGCGAGAGTACGCGCAGACTAAAGACTTGTGCGCTTACCAGTAACGACAGACTCGGCTGTGGCCTGCACTCTTATCTTAGGAAGTCCGCTCAGTCAGGGTTGAATCTGATTCCGGCTTACGGAAGAAGGTTCACTTGAGCGTGTTGCATCGATCCGTGTTTTCGCGATGGAAGGAGCGCGACGAAGTACATCGATCACTCCATGCAGCCAGCAGCATCATCTAGGCCGCAGCGGCGGCTGACAGGAGACCATTGTGAAAATGTGGTACAGAACGGCGTTTCGGATCTCGGCAGTGACCGCGATCCTTGGCGCACTCACCCTGTCCGGGACCGTGGCACAGGCAAGTCCGGGCGCCAGCTCCCGCCTGTCCCAACCCGAAACCACCGCGATTTCGGAGCAGGCCAAGCCCGGCAGCGAGGACGTCGCCGTGCAGGTTTGCGGCTACTACGAAGACGCGGTGACGGCCTGGTACAACCACTGCGGGAACACCCATGTGCTCATCTACGTCGACGCGACGTGGCCCCGCGACGACTGGAGCTGGTGCATCGGCCCGGGAACGTGGGACATCGGCGGCGCCAACGCCGTATCCAACGCCTGGTACTCGGGTCAAACCTGTTGAACCGCCAGCCAGGCGCTGCGCGATCCTCCACCTGCGTTCGGTGGTTGTGGATCAGGTCAGCGAGTCAGATGAGGGTGCGGTCGGACAGGGGAATCGCGGCAGGGTAGGACAACAGCGAGGCTTCCGGTTTTGGCGTCGGATCTTGGTCGACTGCTGTCTTACCGGGAGCCTCGCCCTACGTCGATCCCTGCCCCCCACCCCACCGCCGTGACCAGCCCCGTCGCGATGAAGAGGGCTCATTCAACATCGCGCTCGCCCTCGGCAACATCGGCGCTGTCAGGTCGCGCCTCGGCCAACACAGCATCGCGGCGCGCTACCTGAGAGTTTCACTGGGACTCTGACTAGACCGCATCCGCTCATGCCGCAGCGCGCTAGGCAGCGTCCCGCCAGGCCTCTGCCGTGACGTGGTACGCGGCCTGCTAACGACGCCCACCTTCGAACTTCGCTCACATGGCGGAGACCGGCGCTCAACTGCACCCGTGTCTACCCTGTGGCCTCACGTTCTGGCAGGTCAGAGCCGGTGCGGCGTCCTGTTGACATCCGAAGTGGTCACTTTTCGCTGCTCAACAGGCCTAGCGCAGCGCATGCCGTGCTGTCGAACCTCGTCGCCGCATAGCCGATTACCAACGAAGAAAGCGATCGCTGAACGAGGGCGTAAGGGGCAGCCCGTTTGCGACGAACAAGGATGCTCCTTTGTCTTCAGGTCTGGCCGGGCTGCGGTCGTGCCGTGTGTCAACAGGTAGCCCGCGACTCGCGCCATCGAGGCGCCGTGCCGCCGCGCCCGTGAAGAATGCGTGGAGCCAAACCTGGACCAGAGGGTGAGGTTGGGCCGGACCAACTCCTCTCCGCCCGGTCCAACGTGATACGACTACGCGTCATGGACAGCTACACCCAGCTAGGCGACCTCGTCGAGCTTCGAGCTGCCTTCGTGGTGGATGACGCCACTGAATCGGCTCTGGGCTGGCCAGGGGTGCACGCCTTTGAAGCGGAGCATGGGGTCGTACTGCCGGAGCCGTACCGAACCTTCGTCGCGGAGATCACCGACGGATCGTTCTCCGGACCACCGGACTTCGGTCTCCTCGGCGTAGCCGAGATGCCCGATGACTGGGGCAACGATCGCCCGGTGCGCGAGTTGGCGGCCTCGTTCCCGCTGATTGAAGCGTGGCTGTGGGAGGAGGACTCCCGGCCGGTGGAGGAGATCGAGCCGCTGCTCGAACCCGTCTTCGACCATGGTTCGATCGTGCTCGGCACGGATGGCTGTGGGATGTACTGGCATCTCATCGTGACCGGCCCGCATCGCGGGCATATCTGGAATATCAGCGGTGAGGGTGCGGTGCCCTTCGGAGCGGAGTTCGGCTACACCACCGGGGCGTCGGGGTTCGTCGGGTGGGTTCGGCACTGGGCGGCCGGCAAGCCATGGTTCGACGCTGCTTGAATCGGTCGCTGCCGTCAGTGATGGCAAGACGGGGAGTCTTGGCGGTTCTGCACGAGCTGGTGGTACGCACCCGACTGCACGGGCTCCCCAACCTGACGCGAATCCGGCTGGCGCTGGCCGCCGTCGCGCCTCGTGTCGGTGGCCGTTACGATCACCGGGATCCGTGGAGCGCCGGGAAGTCTGGTCGGCACCGTGCTGGTTCGCGCTCTCGGAGGGGTTTCCTTGCTGCTGCTGTGCTTCGCCGCCGTCCTGCTGGCCGCTGTGCTCGTCTCGGCACTGGCACACCGCACCATCCTGTCCACCGCGGCGCTGTTCCTGCTTGCCGGGTTTTTGCTCGGCGAGGACACCACCGGTGTGCTGCACCTGCGCGCCGACTCGCCGATCGTGGCGCAACTCGCCGAGCTGGCGCTGTTCGCGGTGCTGTTCACCGACGGGATGCGGGTCGGGTGGGCGGACCTGCGTTCGGCGTGGCGGCTGCCCGGACGCGCACTCGGTTGGGGACTACCGCTCACCCTGCTCGTCAGCGCGATACTCGCCCACTACGTCGCCGGCCTGGACTGGCCGGAAGCGCTGCTGATCGGGGCGATCCTCGCCCCCACCGACCCGGTGTTCGCCGCCGCGCTGGTCGGCAACGACAAGGTTCCCGCCCGGCTGCGGCACCTGCTCAACGTCGAGTCCGGCGTCAACGACGGACTGGCGCTGCCGTTCGTGGTGGTGCTGCTGGCGGTCGCGGCCGGGTCGGACGATTTGCACCTGGGTGAGCTCGGCACCGAACTGGCGGTAGGCCTGCTGATCGGCGTGTTGGTGCCGCTGGCGGCGATCGCGCTGGAACGGACCCGCTGGTTCGCCGCGTCCGCGGCGTACGCGCCACTGAACGGGGTGGCGATCGGCCTGCTGGTGCTGGCCTTGGGAAAGGCCACCCACGGCAACCTGTTCCTCGCCGCGTTCGCCGCCGGTATCACCGTGGCGACCTTCGGCCCGCGCGAACGGGCCGCGTTCGAGCACTTCGGGGAGAACATCGCCGAACTGCTGAAGCTGGCCGCGTTGCTGGTGTTCGGGGCGCTCATCTCGGTGGAGTTCCTCGGCGAGATCTCCTGGGCCGGCTGGGTCTTCGCCGTCCTCGCCATCGTGGTCGCCCGACCGGTGGCGCTGTGGATCTCGTTCCTGCGCTCCGGGCTGGGCTTGCGGGAACAGGCCGCCGCGATGTGGTTCGGCCCCAAGGGCTTCGCCTCGGTGGTCTACGGCCTGCTGGTCCTCGAGTCCGGCATCGGCGCGGCCGACGACGTGTTTCACCTGGTAGCGCTGACCATCGTCCTGTCCATCCTGGCGCACTCCTCGACCGACGTCCTGGTCGCGAGGGCGTTCGACGACGCGGATGAGACTCCCGGGTGGCATGGCGTGCTGCGCCGGATCCGCCGGGTGCGACGCGCGACGGTGAGCTCGGCACGGCGAGCCGACCTCGCGCCCGGCCAGGACCGGACCACGTCCGCTGGCGGCGACGGTGCCGTACCGGACAGCGATCGCACTGGCGGGCCGAAAGGGCAGAGCCGTCGACGGCCCGAAGGCGGCGAACCCGTGCAGAACGGTGGCTGACCGGTCCGCCTGCTAGGTTGATCTCAGGTGTGCCGGGAAGCCTGGTCGGCGTCGCGGTGACGGCTGACCAGAACCGGAGAGACGCCCCATGAGCACCCTGGCCTGGATCGCGGTGGCCGTTTTCGCCGCCGCCTACGTCCTGATCGCCACCGAGAAGATCAACCGGGTGACGGTGGCGGTGGGCGGTGCGTCGATCATGCTGGCGATCGGGGCCACCGACGCCGAGCACGCGTTCTTCTCCGAAGAGGCGGGGATCGACTGGAACGTCATCTTCCTGCTGCTGGGCATGATGCTGATCGTCGGCGTGCTGAAACGCACCGGCCTGTTCGAGTACCTGGCCATCTGGAGCGCCAAGAAGGCCCGCGGCCGTCCATTCCCGATCATGGTGATCCTGGTGGTGGTGACCGCCGTGGTGTCGGCGGCGCTGGACAACGTCACCACGGTGCTGCTGGTGGCGCCGGTGACGCTGCTGGTCTGCGAGCGGCTCGACGTGCCGCCGATCCCCTTTCTGATCGCCGAGGTGATGGCGTCCAACATCGGTGGCGCGGCCACTCTGGTGGGCGACCCCCCGAACATCATCATCGCCAGCCGGTCGGGGTTGAGTTTCACCGACTTCCTGAACGTCATGGCCCCGTTGGTGCTGATCGTGATAGTCGTGTTCATCGGCCTGTGCCGGATCATGTTCCGAAAGGCATTTCGCTACAACGCCGAGCGCGCCGCGCGGGTGATGGCGCTGCGGGAGGCGGACGCGATTCGCGACCGCCGCCTCGTCGTGATCAGCCTGGTGGTCCTCGGCGCGGTGCTGGTCGCGTTCGGCCTGCACACCGTGCTGCACCTGGAGCCGTCGGTGGTGGCCCTGCTCGGCGGGCTGCTCCTGCTGGTGCTGTCCCGGCTGGACGCGGAAGAGGTGGCCAAGGACGTCGAGTGGCCGACGCTGGTGTTCTTCGCCGGCCTGTTCGTCATGGTCGGCGCACTGGTCGCCACCGGGGTGATCGACAGCATCGCCCGGTCGGCGACCGAGGCCGTCGAGGGCAAGTTGTGGCCAGCCACCATGTTGTTGCTCTGGGCCTCGGCGGGGTTGTCGGCGATCGTGGACAACATCCCCTACGTGGCGACGATGAGCCCGATCGTGAGCGAGTTGGTGAACGCCGAGGGCGGGCTCGACAAGGCGCAGGTGCTCTGGTGGGCACTCGCCATCGGGGCTGACTTCGGTGGCAACGCCACTGCCGTGGGTGCCTCGGCGAACGTGGTGGTGCTCGGCATCGCCGACCGGGCCGGGCACAAGATCACTTTCTGGGGGTTCACCAAGTACGGCCTGATCGTGACCGTGATCTCGGTGGCGATCGCGGTGCCGTACCTGTGGCTGCGGTTCTTCTGACGCTCAGGTGCCGAGAATTCGGTCGAGCAGCCCGTCGAGGGTGATGGCCCCGGTCATCACCTGGTCGCGGTCCACGACCGCGACCAGCGGCACGTTGGTCCGGGCCATCACCGAGGCGACCTCGAGCAGGGTGGCGTCCGTGCTGACCACCGGCAGACCTGGCCGGTTGCGGGGGAGCAGGTCCGCGACGGTCCGGTTACCGATCCCCGCCAGGACCACATCGGCGGCAGCCTCGTCGATCACCCGCGCCAGCGCCGGATCGTCCTGACAATAGGACGGCAGCGCCATCCGCAGTACCTGCGTGCCGGCCAGCACCGTCGACGGACGGCCTGCGGCGTCCACCACGATCAGGCCGGGCAGATCCTGCGCGGCCAGGATCCGGGCGGCCTCTCGGGCCGGCATGTCCTCGGTGACGGTGTCCATGGAGATCGCCACATCGCTAGCGCGCATGCACCGACGATACGCCCGGGGCCGCGCGTTGATCGCGCTGATGTCGCATGGCGGCTCCACTCGCGGTGGACCTATCTCTGGTAGACGTCGGGAACGTCATCATGGTCACGGTCGACCCGCTCGGCCTCGAAGATCTGCCGGTACCCGCGATTCCGCACTCGCAAGATGATCATGGCGAGGGTGGCGGCGATCAGGGAGCCCGCCAACACGGCGATCTTGACCCGGTCGTCGGCGTCGCTGCCGATTCCGAAGGCGAGTTCGCCGATCAGCAGCGAGACGGTGAAACCGATGCCGGCAAGCACGGCCAGCCCGGTCACGTCGATCCATGCCAACCCGGCGTCCAGCCGGGCCCGGGTGAACCGGGCGACGAGCCAGGTTGCCAGCAGGATGCCGATCGGCTTCCCGACGACCAAGCCGAGCATGATGCCCACCGCGATCGGGTCCGTGAGCGCCTGCGCCAGGCCGTCGAGGCCGCCGACGGCCACTCCGGCGGACATCAGCGCGAACACCGGCACCGCGACGCCGGCGGAGATCGGCCGGAATCGGTGCTCGAAGTGCTCGGCCAGACCCACCCCTGGACCCGTGCCCCTGGAGCGCAGCACCGGCACGGCGAAGGCGAGCAGCACCCCGGCGACGGTGGCGTGCACGCCGGAGGCGTGCACCAGCGCCCAGGTCGCGAACGCCAGCGGCAGCAGCAGCCACCACGAGCGCACCCGCCGCTGCACCAGCAGCGCGAACAAGCCCAGCGGCAGCGCCGCGGCCAGCAGCGGCAGCACCGACAGGTGGGCGGTGTAGAAGACCGCGATGATGACGATCGCCAGCAGGTCGTCCACCACTGCCAGGGTCAGCAGGAAGGTGCGCAGCGCGGTCGGCAGATGCCGGCCGATCACCGCCAGTACGGCTAAAGCGAACGCGATGTCGGTGGCCGTCGGCACCGCCCAACCCTTCAGCGCGCCGCCTGAGTTCACCACCACGTACACCAGAGCCGGCACGAGTACGCCGCCGATCGCGGCGGCGACCGGGACCGCGGCGCGGCGCGGATCACGCAGGTCGCCGGCGACGAACTCGCGCTTGAGTTCGAGACCGGCGACGAAGAAGAAGATCGCCAACAGCCCGTCGGCCGCCCAGGTGGCCAGCGAGAGGTCAAGGTGCAGCGCGTGAGGCCCGACGGTAAACGCCGTCATCGCCTCATAGCGGTGCGCCCACGGGGAATTGGCCCAGATCAGCGCCACAGCGGCGCCGATCAGCAGCAGTGCCCCGCCGATCGTCTCCTTGCGCAGCACCTCAGCGATGCGACTCGCCTCGGCCCAGGAACCGCGGCCGAGGACACGAGGGGGTGACTGCGGGTTGGACATCACAGGCGAGCACCTTTCGGAAGACGGGTCGGAGCCATTTGCCGACCAGACTTCCCGGCGCACCGGAACCCATCGTACCGGCAGCCGCGCCTGGAACGTTCGCTACGAGCTACGACCGGCGGTGCCCCTCGTCCCTGCGCCTCAGCACGCGCAGGTACCGGTTTCCTGCACCCAACACCACGGCCACCACGAAGATCGGTGTGAAGCCCCACGGAGACGGAGCCGGTGGCGCGCCGTCGGCGAGGACACCGACGAACACGCCGACGGCCACGACCGCGACGGCAAGTGACGCACGCCAGTCGCTCAGCGCCGTCGCCAACAGGCCGCAGGCGACCGCCATCACCAGCACGCGTCCCACCGGGTCTTCGGGAGGAAAGACCACCGCCGTGGCGAACGACGCCACCACGACACCGACCGCACCAGTCACCAGATCTCGGATCAGGACGACCCGGTGAATCTCCGCTTCGTCAGCAACGCCCACAGCCTCAGTCTCTCCTCGTGCCCAGCCGATGCCAACGCAGCGACGGCCAGGAAGCCGGCTCCAACGATATCGGGGTTCTTGTATGGCATAGCCGATGTGCTCGATCATCTCCTCGTCCGGCGCGGTCTCCAGAAACCGTCTTGGTCAACTGCCTGAGCAGCCCCTCCGGGCCGGTCAACGACAGACCCTGTTCCTTCGCGGCCCGGACCAGGTCGGCGGTAGCCTTCGCCTCCGCCGACAGTCCGGGTCGCTTCTTACCTCCGGTCTGCTCGTTCAGTGTCGCGGTCATCACGGCACCCTCCTCACCAGGCACAACGCCTGGCAGGTCGGGCCAGAAACACCGTCAGATCCACGGACCCTGACCACGCTGTCACGGCGAGGCGCAGCCAGGCGCCGGCGGGAACCGGGGAAGGCCGAGAGTCAACTGCTGGTGGTTGCTGTTCTGGACACCAGCAGCGCGGACGGGATGACCGCGAGGATAGCCAGGCCGGCGAGGGCCCGGTATCCGCCGGTGGCCAGGATCGCCGTGGAGCCGAGACCAGCGATGGCGGCGATGCTCCAGATTCCGCTGTCGACGGCACCTTCGACCTGGACGCATTGCGACTGTGGCAGGTTCTGGGTCAGTTGGGTGCTTCCGCCGATGAAGCACAGGTTCCATCCGTAGCCGAGGAGAAGAAGGGCAACCGCGCGGGGTTGGGTATGCGTGTTGGCCGCGGTGAGGACGGCGGCGAGGGACAGGGTGAGCAGACCACCGAGCATTACCGGTCGCGTGCCGACGCGGTCCACCAACCGACCGGTCAACGGGGAGAGTGCGAACATGCCCAGCGTGTGTGCCGAGAGGACGGCGCCCACCTCGCCGAGCCCGTGACCGTGCAGGTGCATGTCCAGTGGTGCCGCGGTCATCACCGCGATCATGACGAGTTGTGCGGTGGCCATCACCGCGAACGCCGACCGGACCGTCGGCATGGCGAGGAGAGGCCGCACCTTGACCGCGGGACCTCCATGTTCTACGACGGTTGCTGGCGCGGCGGTCGCGGCGAGCACGGCGACGCCGGCGGCCAGGGCGGCGAGCACGAGCGGTCCCAACGCCGCCGCCCCGCCGAGTCTGGTGGCGGCGGCCGCGGCGGGTCCGAGCAGCAGTGGTCCGCCCACCGCGCCCACGGTCCCCGCCCACGTCAGCACGCCGATGGCGAAGCCTCGTCGCCGCGGTGGATACAACTCCGCGGCGACGTAGCGGGACAATCCGGCGGCGGCGTTGCCCAGCCCGATGCACAGCATGCCGAGGCTGAGACCCGCGACGTCGTTGTGGGCGACGGCGAACACCGCCAGCGCGGCGCCCGCGGTGGCGCAGAGGTAGCCGACGACGAGGCCCGCGCGCCGGCCCCGTCGACCCATTACGGCCGTCACCATCAGGGCACCGAGGCCAGTACCCGAAATCGCGGCCACGTTTGGTAATCCGCCCCACCCGGCACCGAGCCGGTCAGCGGCGACGATCGTGGCAACAGCGCTTGCCACCGAGATGGCCGCGTTGATCATCGCGGCTCCCGTGAACAGGGCCGGCATAGCGCGCGTGTGGTCTCTTGTGGACGGCGTCACCTCGTAGGTATCTGCTGGCATGGATCAACGCTAGAAAGCTAAGATCCGCCAATGAATGGGCACTTCCCTCGTCTCGGCTGTTAGGGGTTTACGACCATAAGATGCTTTGCTGATTGGGTTTACAGATGAACAGATCGCTGGATCAGACCGACTGGCGGATCATCGGGGAGTTGCAGCGCAACGGGCGCGTGTCGTACAACCAACTTGGCCGCCAGATCAACCTTTCCCCGCCATCCGTCGCCGAGCGTGTGCGGCGCCTGGAGGACATGGGGGTGATCACCGGCTACCGGGCCATCGTTGATCCAGCACCCGCCGGCCTACCGTTGACCGCCTTTGTGCAGATGCGGTGCGCCCACGGACGATGCCTGCTGAGGACCTCCACCGCTGACGACCTTCCAGAGGTCTACGAGGTGCACAAGCTGTCCGGCAACTCCTGCACCATGCTCAAGGTGCGGGCGGCGTCGATGCAGCACCTCGAAGGACTGCTCGAACGGCTCGGCGAGCATGGAGAGATGAACTCGCACGTCGTCCTCTCCACCGAGTACGACGATCGCCCGGTGCAACGACCCGATCCGGACGGCCGACCGGTGACCAGATCCTCCGGCTGGGGGAACCGACGGTCGTGAGCTATGGCGTCGCGCGGGACGTCCGGTCGAACAGCCGCGAGTGGGGGCGGCGAACCGAGCGCGGGCCTCACCTTGCGCTCGAGCCGAGTCGGCACCTGCCTGGATCTCCCGCCGCACCTGCCTGATCTGAAGTCTCGGCAGATCGTCGGCCTGATCGACGCGTGAGAGGCGGCCGTACAGCTGCATTGTGACAATCGGTCTCTGGAGCGACGAGGCGCCGTCTCCAGTCGGCGGCTCGGCTGCTGACTGGGACGGCGCCGTGGTTGCGGATCACTGTTGCGGGGTGGTGCACCGCACCCTTCGGGTCAGCGCGTACGTCACCACGATCACCACCACGGTCGGTACGCCGACCGTCCACGCGACCCGGAACGTCCCGACTAACAGCATGCTCACGACCACCGCCGCCATCGCAACCGCCGCCGCGGCACTGGTGTGCCAACCGCCGGGCAGCGACAGCGGCGACCGGCGCGCCTCGTCGGCGGTGCGCCGGCGGCGGAAGGCCACGTGGGTCGCGAAGATGAGCACCCAGGTCGTGGCGGCGCCGAACAACGCGATGCCGAGCAGCTTCGCGAACGCGTCGTCGGGCGAGATGAGGGACACCGTCACCGCCAGGGGAAGCCCGACGGCCGACGCGGCGACCGCGTTCACCGGCACACCGTGGCGGTTGACCCGTCTCGCCCAGGCCGGCGCCTGGCCGTCGACCGCGAGCGAGTGCAGCGTGCGCGTCGACACGTAGAAAACCGTGTTGAGGGCCGACAGCGCGGCGGTGAGCACCACGAAGTTCATCACCGCGGCGGCGGCCGGCAGCCCGGTCCACTCGAAGACCAGCACGAACGGGCTCGTGGCGAGCGCGCCGTCCGGCACCCGGCCGACGGCCTGCGACACCGATACGATGACCACCATGCTGAGCAGGTAGAACAGGCATACGCGCAGAATCGTCCCGCGCGCCGCGCGCGGTAGGTCGCGCCCGGGGTTGGCCGACTCGGCGGCGGTCAGCGCGAGCGCCTCGGTGCCGCCGAAGCTGAAGGTCGCCACGATCAGCGCGACCACGAGGCCGGTGAGTCCGTGGGGCAGGTAGGACGGTGCGTCGCTGATCGCCGACAGGCCGGTCGCCGGTCGGTTGGGCAGCCCGACGGTGAGGAGCACGGCGCCGAGAACAAGGAACACCACGATCGCGGCAACCTTGATGGACGAGAACCAGTACTCGACCGTGCCGAAGGCCCGCACCGGAAACACGTTGACCGTGATGATCGCTGCGGCGGCGAGCATGACCGGGATCCACAGCGGCACCTGCGGCCACCAGTACCGGATGTAGATCCCTACGGCGACGGTTTCGGTGCCGGCGCCGATCGCGACCACACCCCAGTACAGCCAGCGTTGGGTGAACCCGGCGAGGGGGCCGAGGTAGCGGTGGGCGAGCGCGCCGAACCCGTGCAGGTCGGGATGGGCGAGCGCCATCTCGGTGGCGGCGTAGGTGAGGGCGATCGCGAGGAGCCCGCCGACGACGAAGGTGAGCAGTACGGTCGGTCCGGCCATGGAGACGGCGAGGCCGGAGCCGAGGAACAGCCCGGTGCCGATGACCCCGCCGATGGTGAGCATCCCGATCTGGCCCGACGTGAGGCCGCGACGCAGCGATGAGGTGACAACAGAAGGTGACATAACCATGTCACCATGCAAACAAGCTGGTCGGGGCCGAACAACGAAGGAAAATACGCAGAACGTCAGGCAGGATCGGTGCCGTCGAGGACGGCCCGCGTCGCCCGGGCCTCGGTCTCGATCCGGCTGTCCAGGCTGGCGGCGAGCGCCTCCAGGTCACGGGTGAGGTCGGTGGGACCGGTGCCGTCCAGCGTGGGCAGCATCGCCCGGGCTTCGTCCTCGAGCCGGCTGGGCAGGCTGCCGGCGAGCATCTCCAGGGCGCGGGTCAGGTCGGTGCGAGCCTCGGCGGACTGGCCGAGTGCGGCCCGGGCCTTGCCCCGCAGGACGAGTGCGAAGGCCACGAAGTCGTCGTCCCGATTCTCGATCAGCAGCGGCAGCGCCCGTTCGACCGCGTGCAGCGACTCCTGGTGGCGCCCGGCGCGGACCAAGGAGGACGCCACCCCGTACATCGCGCTGCCCCGGAGGGTGAAGGCCGGGCGGGCCGCCACCGGACGGCTGTCGAGTTCGGTCAGGGCGCGCTGGAACTCACCGACCGCGTCGTCGTAACGGCCCAGGTGCTCCAACGCATGGCCGATGCCCACCACATGATCCACGTACAGGGCGTGATCGCCGGCCCGGTCGGCCAGCTCGCACCCGGTGCGGTGGGCCCACAGCGCGTCGTCGAAGCGGCGGACATTCAGCCAGGCGGGGCCGGCCGAACTGAGCGCCCGGGCCTGCTCCTGGGGGTCGCCGATCGACTGTGCGAGCCGGTATGCCTCCATCGCCGCCTCCGTGGCCTCCTCGTAGAGGGCCATCAGTTGGACCGCCGTCCAGGCGTAGAGGCTGGTGTGGAAGGCCTGCTGGCGCAAGTCGGGCAGTGCGTTGGCGGCGGCGCGGGCCAGCCGGCGTACCTCCCACCAGCCGCGCCAGCGTAGCGTCGACTCGGAGTACCAGCGGGTTGCCGCCGCGACGTCGGCGACGAGTTGGTGCCGGCCCTGGGCGGCGGCGGTACGCAGCGCCGGCAGCCAGCTGTCGCTCTCCGCCCGCAGCCAGGCGTCAGCCTCCTCCATGCTGGCCAGGGGCACCAGGCCGGCCCAGCCGTCGGGCAACCCGCCGTAGCCGGGCTCGTACCACCGGCCGGCGACAACGGCGGTGTCCAGCAGCCAGGTGTTCATCCGTTCCGCGGTCTCCGCCCGGGTGTCGCTCGGTTCCTCGGCGTGCAGCCGCTCGTCGGCGTAGAGCCGGATCAGGTCGTGGAATCGGTAACGGTCGACGCCCTCAGTCTGCAGAAGCCCGACCTCCACCAGATCCTCCAGGCGGTCCTCGGCGTCGGGCAGCGCGGCCTCGATGAGCGCCGCCGCGAGCGGCGCCGCGAAGTCGGCGGCCGGAACGTGGGCGAGGCGGCGAAACAGTTGGGCGCTGGGGGCCGGCAACTGGGTGTACGACAGCGCGAACGCGGTGGCCACTCCGGCGTCGCCGGTGGACAGCGCAGCCAGTCGGTGGCCGGTGTCGGCGAGCCGGTCGACCAGGTGCCGGACCGTCCAGTGCGGACGCGTGGAAAGGCGGGTCCCGGCGATCCGCAGCGCCAACGGCAGGTGCCCGCACAGGTCGGTGACCCTGTCGACCTGCGGCGCCGTCTGTGGGTCGGCGGCCTGCCTGGCGATGGCACGCAGCAGGTCGGCGGACTCTTCCGGCGCGAGAGGCGGCAGAGCGATCCGCAGTACGCCTTCGAGGCCGCCTAGGGCGCGCCGGCTGGTCACCACGACGAGGCACCTGCCGCCCGCCGGTAGCAGCGGCCGGACCTGGGCCTCCGAACCGGCGTTGTCGAGGACCAGCAGGCAGCGCCGATCACGCAGGATCCCGCGTAGCTGGGCGGAGCGCTCGTCGTCGCTGTCGGCGACCTGGTTGGGCTGGACGCCGAGCGCACGCAGCAGACGCAGCAGGGCGTCTCCGGTGGGGAGCGGCGTGGCGTCGACCCCGCGCAGGTCGACGTACAGGCAGCCGTCGGGGAAGTCGTCGCGTAGTTCGTGCGCGGCCCGGACCGCCAACGCGGTCTTGCCCAGTCCCGGCTGCCCGTGCACGACGAGGACCGGCGGCGGGTCGTCGATCTCGGCGGCGTGCTTCGCAGCGTGCCGGACGATCTCGAGTTCGGCACGCCGGCCGACGAAGTCCGTGACGCCGCGTGGTGGCTCGCAGAGCCGGGGCCTGCCGGCCGCGCTCGGGGAGCGGGCCTCCTTCGCCGCGGCCGTGAGACCGGCCCGGCCGTCATCGTCGAGGCCCAACCCGTCGGCGAGAGCGGCGAGGGTACGGGTCTGCGGTGCGCGGCTGTGCCCGCGTTCCATGTCGGAGATGGCCCGGGCGCTGACGCCGGACCGTTCGGCCAGCTGCTCTATGGTCAGGCCGGCGGCCCGGCGCGATGCCCGTAGGCAATCGCCGAACGGGGACGTCTGGCGCGGCACCTCGTCATGATAGATCGGCCCGGTGGACGGCCGAGACGTTGCCCGCACCGGGCCCAGCCTCGTGGTGCACTATCCGTGGATCGTCGTGTGGGCGGTGCAGGGCTCGGTGAGTTCGACGAGGAATCGTTCGGCGCGTCGGGCGAAGAGTCGGGCCCCGCGGGCGGTGGAGTGGGCCTGGGCTCGTTCGGCTGCGGCCCGGACCACCGCGTGGGGTTCCCCCCGCGCCTGCGACAGGCGTGCCCGCAGCAGCAGGAGCAGGCCTTCGCTGTAGCGCTGGCCGTGCTCCCAGACGGCCTGGTCGGCCCGGTCGAGGGCGGCCCCGGCCCGGTCAGGGAGGCCGGCTGCCAGCCACATCTCCGCGATCAGAGCATGGTGGTAGGCGATTCCCCACTGCGGCGGGTCGAGCAGGTTGGCGGCCAGCAGTTCCTCGGCCTCGGCCGCCGCGCCGGCCGGATCGTCACCAGTGAGGGCCCGTGCCCAGCACCAGCTCTGCCGGATGTAGTGGTCGATCTGGGATTGAAGGCGGGCCAGCCCGGCGGAGACCCAGCGCTCGCCGGCACGTCTGGCCAGGGCCGCGTCACCGGCCATGGATGCGATCATGGTGGTGTAGTAGACGCAGACCGCGGCCGCGTACGAATCACCCGGGGTGTCCCAGGTGTTGACGAAGGCCAGCGCCGACTCGACGTCACCGTTCAGCGCGGTCATCACGGCCCGCCATCCGGGTCCTTCCCCCGGAATGCTGCCGTCCCGCCGCAGCGGAGTCTCCTCGTCCGGCACGGAGGGGTCGTCGTCTTCTCCGGCGAAACAGCGGTACGCCTCGCCGATGTTGCCGATGTCCCAGTGATACAGGCCCCAGGCCTGCCGGCCATAGCGTCGGGCACCCGAATCGGAGGACGTCCGGCCGTACTCGTGCATCCGGCGGGCCAACTGCCCACGACTCTTCTCCAGGCAGGTGTACGCGCCCATGAGGCGGATGAAGGCGAAGTCGGCGGCCTCTGCCTCCCGGGCGAGAGTGCGAGCCAGATATTCGGCCCGCTCCAGCAGATCGAAGGTCGAGGCATCGTAGCCGGACTGCCGTCTGACCACGATGGCGAGCAGCGTGAGGGCGGACAACTCCAGCTCCATGAGCCCCGATGCCCGAGTGATCTGCACGGCGGCACGCAGTTGGCGATTGGCGGACTCGAACGCGAGCTTGGACGCCGCGTAGCGCCCGGCGCGGATCAGCGCCTCCCCGGTGCGAACAGGCTCGGCCAGGGCACCGGCCGCCCACAGATGGAAGGCGAGGCGTTCGGCGACGGCCTCGTCGCGGCCATGGGTCCGTTCGAGCGCATCCGCGACGCGCAGATGTAGCCGGATGATCTGCTGTTTCGCCGTGGTCTCGGAGACCGACTCGCGCACCAGGTCGTGTGCGAATCGTAGCGAGGACGGATTCTCCGGACCGGGTTCGAGCAGGCCGAGGGCGTGCAGCGGCTCGAGGCGTTCGAGGCAGTCCGCGACGTCCACGCCAGCGGCGCGCGAGAGCAGCCGCAGGTCGATGTCACGGCCGATGAGCGCGGCGACGCGCAGTAGTTCGCGCGCGTCGTCGTCGAGGCCGGCCATCCGGTCGCGAACGACGTCGCGCACGGTGGACGGAACCCCCGCCGGTCCGGATGCGCCGTCCTCGCTGAGCGCGCCGTCCTCGCTGAGCAGCCGGGACAGTTCCTGGACAAAGAACGGATTGCCGGCGGTACGGGCGTGGATGGCGCGGGCGACGGCGTCGTCGGGCTCGCGGCCGGCCTCACGGCGGATGAGTGCGGTGACGTCGGTCAGTCCGAGCGGGCCGAGCCGGATCCTGCGGTGGCCGGGCAGCCGGCTGGCCGTAGCAAGCACCTGGGAGAGGGCCGAGTCGAGCACCGGCGCCCTGTCGCGAAGCGCACCGATGAATGCGGTGCGGTCGGGCAGCCGGCCGGCCAGATGACTGAACAAGCGCCGGGAGGCATCATCGGCCCATTGCAGGTCGTCGAGGATCAGGAGTGTCGGTCGTTGTGCCGAGGCACTTCTGACGAGGGCGACGACCTGCTCGAAGAGCCGGAACTGAGCGCTACCGTCGGGAACCGCCCGGACGGCGTCGCTGCCCAGCCCGAGCAGGATGCCGAGCTCGCTGGCGAGCCACTTCTCCCGCTCCAGCGCGGGCAAACTGTCGACGACCGCGCTCAGCGCCTGCTCCCACGGCCACATCGACGGAGTTCCGTCGCCCTCTAGGCAGCGACCCCAGGTCACCAGCGCGCCGTGCTGGTCCGCCACCTTCGCGGCCTCTTCCAGCAGGCGGGTCTTGCCGACGCCCGGTTCACCTTCGAGGATGCCGATGGCCGCGCCCCCGGCAACGGCGCGCTGCACGGTGCGTCGCAGCATGGCGAGTTCCTCGATCCGGCCGACCAGGCCAGCTCCTGCGTTCACCTGGACCTCGTCCGCCGTGTCCATCGACGGCGGCGACACCGATGGCTGAGCCAGAACCCGCCGGTGTGCGTCCTCCAGTGCCGGACCTGGGTCGACGCCCAGCTCGTCGGCGAGGCGATCGCGGACCGCCCGGAAGACCGCCAGTGCCTCCGCCTGGCGACCGGCGGCGCCTAGGGCACCGACCAGGCCGGCGTGCACGGGTTCGTGGAACGGTGCCATCGATGCGGCCAGTCGCAGGGCGCGAAGCACCCGTTCCGGTCGGCCCAGCGACACCGCCTGCTCGGCCGCGGCCGAGCAGGCGTCGTAGAACTCGTTGTCGAGCACGGCGAAGGTGGCCTCCGCGCCCGTCCCGTCGGCGATGCCGCCACCTGCCGGGCCATGCCACAGGCCGAGCGCATCGATGTAGTGGTCGAGCGCCGCTTCGTGGTGCTGCCGCGCCGCGGCGGCCGTGGCCGCACCCACGAGTCTCCGGAAGGCGACGAGATCCAGCGCGCTGGAGGCGGCGACGAACAGATAGGAGTTACCGCGACGGTGCAGGAACGAGCCGGTGCCCCGGGCGGGAAGTTCCGGCTCGAGGATCCGTCGTAACACGCCGACGTACTTCTGGATCACGTTGAGGGCACTGGTGGGAACGTCATCGCCCCAGATCAGATCGATCAGCTCACTCGTGCTGATCGGCCTGCCGACGCGGGCCAGGAGCAGCGCGAGGAGATATGCCTGTTGCCGGGGGCCGGCAGCCAGCTCGACGTCGTCGCGCCAGATCCGCAGCGGGCCGAGGATCTGCAGGGACACCGAGGAGCGACCAACCGGCGGATCTTCGTCGCCGGGTGGGTCGGGAGAGACTGGCACGGCCACGCTTATCGACCCCGAACCGACATGACGCTTGCTTCCACCTGCACGGCGTACGTGGACCAGTCGATTCTACCGGGTCTACGAGTCGGCGTTGTTACGTCGTGGGCGGGACGGTCGGCGGCGTCTCCGGGAGGGAGATTCCACCGACCGTCGTCACGGCTGCATGCCGGGTCACCAGTACGGCGTGAACTTCTTCATGGCCACCTCCTCGACGTCGTTGACCTGACTCGGAGTCAACCGTCGGCGAGTGGACAGGCACTGAACGCGGCGCTCGCCAGTTCGGAAGTGAATCTGCAGTGGTCGATGTAAGCGTCGGGGTGTCAGGTGGGGGCCGGCAACCGGAAGGACGCCACCATGGGGCCGCTGCTGCGCAATCGGGAGTTCCGCGCCATCACGGTGACCGAGCTGTTGTCGGTGCTTGGTGACCAGCTCGCCCGGGTGGCGCTGGCCCTGCTGGTCTTCGGACGAACCGGGTCAGCCGGGCTCAGCGGGCTCACCTACGGGCTCACCTACCTGCCCACGGTGGTGGGCGGTGTCCTGCTCTCGTCGATGGCCGACCGCCGGCCTCGCCGCGAGGTCCTGGTAGTCATCGACGGGATCAGGGCGGTGATCGTCCTTGCCATGGCGATTCCCGGCGCTCCGCTGCCGCTGCTGTGCGGCCTGGTGGCGATGTCAGCGTTGCTGAGCGGCCCCTACCAGGCCGCCCGCCTCGCGCTGCTGCGCGACATCCTGCCCCCCGAGCGGTACGGCGCCGGGATGGCCGTGCGGCAGTCGGTGAACCAGGGCGCGACGCTGGCCGGGTTCGCCTCCGGCGGTTTCCTGTCCACTGCCTTCACGCCGGCCATCTGCCTGGTTGTCGACGGCCTCACGTTCGCCGTGTCGGCGATCGTCATCCTGCTGTTCGTCAGGCGTCGTCCGGCCGCCGCGGCAGCCGGTGAGCCGACGACGATCACTTCGACGCTCGGCCTCATCTGGCGGTCGTCGGCCCGTCGGGCGATCTTCCTGATGACCTTCTCAGCCGTGTTCCTCATCGCCCCGGAGGCGCTGGCCGTGGCGCTCGCCGCCGAGGTGGGCCTCGGCCCGCGGTGGGTCGGCCTGTTCATGGCCTCGGCCGGACTGTTCGCCGTGGCGGCCCTGGGCCTCTTCACCAGGTACGCCGTCGCGGCACATCATCCGAGGGTGTTCCCGGCGGCGTGCGTGGCGCCCGGCCTGCCACTGCTGGCCGTCATTGCGCTGGACGACCCGTACCTGATCATGCTGGTCTTCGGTCTCAGCGGCGCGGCGTGGGCGGTGCTCATCGTCATCTCGGTGTCCACGCTCGCGGAGTTGCTCCCCGCCAACCAGCGCGGCCGAGGGCTGGGCCTGGCGGCTTCCACGAACCTCACCGCGCACGGACTCGGCGCAGCCCTCGCCGGGCTGGTCGCCGATGCGATCGGCGTCGCGGCGGCCATCAGTCTGCTCGGGCTTGCCAGCGTCCTCTTCGCCGCCCTGCCCGTTGCTCTCTGGCATCGCGCGGATCGGGAGGTTCCCCCCGGCATCCGACGTGCCGGCCCGGACCGAGGGCGTGTGCGACTTGATGGCCAGTTGATGCCCCACGATCGGCGCGTTCAGTGGCTGTCCAAACCCCGCGCCTAGCGTCGATCCGACCGCACCCGAGGATCAGGGAAGAGGTACACCATGGTAAGTGGAGACGGCCGACCGACAATCGTGCTCGTACACGGTGCGTTCGCGGACAGCAGTGGGTTCGACGGGGTCATCCGGCGGCTGCTGGCCGGCGGGTACCCGGTGGTCGCGGCGCCGAATCCGCTGCGCGGCGTCGCCTCCGACGCGGCCGGGGTCAAGGCGCTGCTGGACCGCATCGCGGGGCCGATCGTGCTGGTCGGCCACTCCTATGGAGGTGCCGTCATCTCCGCGGCCGCGGCCGGTAGCGAGCACGTGCGGGCGCTGGTCTATCTGGCGGCGTTCGTGCCGGACACCGGTGAGGCGGTCGAGGAGTTGGTCGGCAAGTTCGCGGGCAGCACGGTGAACGAGTCGCTGAAGGTGGTGCCGCTGACGGACGGACAGGTCGACCTGTATATCGACCCGGCGGTCTATCACGACCGCTTCGCGGCCGACGTCCCCGCCGAGGACGCGGCGGTGTACGCGATCGCGCAGCGTCCGGCCGCAGCGGCGGCGTTCGGCGAGCCGGCGGCCGGGCCGCAGGCGTGGCACACGATTCCGTCCTACACGCTGGTCAGCGGCGCCGACCTGATCATCCCGCCGGAGACGCAGGAGTTCATGGCGGAGCGGGCCGGGGCCACCGTCCGGGTGGTCGACGGCGCTTCGCACCTGGTCTTTGTCTCGCACCCGGAGACCGCGGTGGCCCTGATCGATCAGGCGGCTCGCGAGACCGCGAGCTGACAGTTCCGCTCCGCCGACGCGCGGGCCTGGGACAACCACTCGACGAGTTGTCCCAGCCCTGCCGTCGAATCTGCTGCACACCGGTCCGCCACCGCGACTCCGGAGGCCCTCCGGTCCCGTCGTTCTGGCCCTGCATGTTCCAGGACGCCACGATCAGGTCCCGCGCTACCGCTGCCGCCGGTATCGGCGGTTCCAGGGGCGAACAGAACCGGAGACACCGTCGTCATTGCGATGATCGCGGCCAGCCGCCTGCGCACCACGCCCACGTCAGATCCTCCAGCACTCGACCACAACGACGATGCGGTAGCGGAGCTCCGTACCGCATCGGTAGGAATTACCTATTCGGGCAGGGGGAATTGGCCGGCGTGCGCTCCGCCGCTGCCTCCCAGGGTTCCTTCGTACAGACCGGAACCGTGTCGTCAACCCAGTCGATCCAGTCTTTCGCGAGCGGCGGTGTGGGGCCGAGGTGTGAGGACCACGAGTCGCAGGTCGGTGTTCTGGGTGGTCAAGACGTTGGCGTCCAGCGGGATGGCGCCCACGTCCGGGTGTACGGCGGTCTTGTGCGCGCTCTCGTGATTGGCCACCGCGCCGAGGGCCCAGAGCTGGCAGAACCTGTCGTTCCCGGCCATCCGCGAGATCAGTGCCGCCACGTCGGGATCGTTGGGATAGCGGGCGCTGGTGGCGCGCAGGTCGGCCACCAACGACTGCTCGAAGTAGGCGCGTTCGGTGTCGGTCTGCCGGACTCGGGGGTTTCGGGACTCGAACTGGATGATCAAGGCGTTGCGATCGTCGGCGGTGGCGCCGGCGGGGTCGCCGAAGACGGCCGCGAACAGCCGGTTCCAGTGCAGCAGCCGCCACACGGCGTCGTAGACGGCGGCCGGGGTGTCGCCGAGGTGGTCGATGACGCGGTGCAGGCTGCTGGGGATCAGTTGGGGTATCCGGTCCGGGGCCGTGGCGAAGCCGGCAAGGCGCATCAGGTGCGCCTCCTCGTTGTCAGAGAGTCGTAACGCGCGGGCCAGGGAGGTGCACACCTGCGCCGATGGTGTGGCGGCCCGGCCCTGTTCGAGGCGTGCCACGTATTCGGGGGAGATGCCGGCCAGCGCTGCCAGCTCGCCGCGTCGTAGCCCGACGACGCGGCGACGAGAGGCGTTCGGGATACCGACAGCGGCCGGGTCCGTGCGATCCCGCCAGGCCCGCAGCGCGGCTCCGAGGTCATTCATGAACCCCATGATCCGCTATCGGTCCGGGGAACTGGGTGGTACCAGCGGTACGCGGAAGACCTGTGCCTTCCACAGTGCTGGCTCGGCGCTACAGGATGGGGATCATGAGCAGAGTGACCAGAATGCATCACATCGGAGTGCCGGTCAGCGATTTGGCGCGGTCGGTGAGGTGGTACGAGGACGTCCTCGGCATCGCGCCGAACGGCGTGACGATCTCGGCGACGAACCCGGCGATCGGTGCGGTTGTCGAGGTCGAGAACGCGTCGATGCGGGCATCCTTCGCGTTGGCCGGTGACAACGTCCTGCTGGAACTCATCCAGTACGACAGCCCGCAGCCAAGGCCCTTCACCGGGCGCAACTCTGACGTTGGGGTGATGCACCTGTGTTTCGAGGTCGACGACCTCGACTCGGCGCACCGCGACCTGGTGCGGCGGGGCGTGCACGTCAACGCCGATCCGGTCGTGCTCCAGGACGGCGACGGCGTCGAAGCGGGGGCGTTGGCCGGGACGAAGATCCTCTATCTCCGTGACCCCGACGGCATCCAGCTGGAACTGTTCGAGTTGCCCGCGTAGGGCGCCGACTTCCGACCCGGCACCCGTCCCGGTCGGTGCGCTGCTCCGGATACCATCGGTGGGGCCGAACAACCGGAGGGCACCATTCGTCCGGCGACACGCAGAAGCTGATGACAGATATCAGGTCGGGATTGTTCGTCGCCCGCGAGGCGGAGTTGGGCGAGATCGCCGCGGTGACGGCAGCCGCGGCGCGGGGCCGTGGCGGGGCGATGCTCGTTCTCGGTGATGCGGGGATCGGCAAGTCGACGCTCATCGGTGCGGCCGCTTCGCGGCTCGACGGATGGCGGGTGCTGCGGGCCGGTGGTGTCGAGTTCGAGAGCGAGCTGCCCTACTCGGCCCTGCACCAGTTGTGCGCGCCCGTGCTCGACCACCGCGCTGGACTCCCCGTGCCGCAGCGGAGCGCGCTCGACGCGGTGTTCGGGCTGCAGGCCGGCGTCACGCCGACCCCGATGCTTGTCGGCCTGGCCGTTCTCGGCCTGCTGAGTGCCGTAGGCCGGCGCAGGCCGGTGTTCTGCGTGGTCGACGACGTGCAGTGGATCGACGCCGGCTCGCGGCAGGTACTGGCCTTCGTCGCGGCACGCGTTGCGGCGGAGCGGGTCGCCATGGTGTTCGCTGGCCGTACCGCCGCCTCGGTATCGGGGCTCGGTCGCCTGCCCGCCCTCACTCTCACCGGGCTCACCGATTCGGAATCCCTCACCCTGCTGCGGTATCGGGCGCCGTTCGGCCACGAGGAAGCGATCGTGCAACGGATCCTCGCCGAAGCGGCCGGCAACCCGCTCGCCCTGGTGGAGTTCGCCCGCGACGCCGGACCGTTCGGGCTACCCGGGGAGGCCGGGCACCGCGCCGTGGAACACCGGTTCGTGAGTCGGTTCCTGCGGCTGCCGGCACCCACGCGCTCGGTTCTGGCGCTGGCCGCGGCGGAGCCGACAGGCGACCTCGTTCTGCTGCGCCGCGCGATGGCGATTCAGGGTCTGGACGCCGTGGACCTGGCCGCGGCCGAGGACAGCGGCCTGTTGGTGGCCGGGCCCCGGGTGCACTTCCGGCATCCGTTGGCGCGTTCCGCGGTGTACCTGTCGACTGGCGCCAGGGCGCGACGGCAGGCGCACGCATCGCTCGCCGCCGGTACGGACGCCGACATCGATCCCGACCGTCGCGCCTGGCACCAGGCGAGCGCGATCGATGGCCCGGATGAGGAGACCGCGGCCGAGCTGGAGCGTTCGGCCGGACGAGCACAGCGCCGCGGCGGACTCGCGGCAGCGGCCGCGTTCCTCGAGCGCGCGGCCCGACTGACACCCGGCCGGTCACGGCGGGCCCGCCGGTTGTTGGCCGCGGCCCGGGCGCGGTTGGGCTCGGGGGCGCCGTCTGCCGCCCGGGAGTTGGTGGACGAGGCCGAGCGTCTCCATCCGGACCCCGCCGACCGCCACGCCGCGCGGCTGCTGCGCGCCACGATCGACTATCACGTGGCGCGCACCATCCCGGCGACGATCGCGCTCATCGACGCGGCCGACGGCGTGGGGCCCGACGAGGTCCGCGAGACCTACCTGGAGGCTTTCGCGTCGCTCATGTTCAGCGTCGACGAGCCGGGGAGGTTACGGCGGCTCGCCCTGCACATCCGGGAACGGGTACCCCAGCGTCAGCCGCCACGTCCGGTTGACCTGCTGCTGCGGGCATTGGTCGAGCAGCATCTGCGCCCGGTGGACGAGGCGATGCCCATGATGCGCCGTGCGGTCGACGCCTTCCGGGACCACGCCCGCACGCCCGGCGCGGATCCGTGGTGGATGGAACGTGCCTGTGTGTTGAGCGTCGACATCGGTGACAGCGATGCTATGGAGCAGATCGCCGACCGTCAGGTGGAACTCGCCCGGGCGCAGGGGGCCTACGCGATCCTTCCCCATGCGTTGCGCTTCCAGGCGGTCGCCCGGACGATCATGGGTCGCTTCGCCGACGCGCAGGTCTGCATCATCGAGGCGCGTGCGGTCGACGAGGCCGCCGGGACGTCAAACCTCGTCGGGTCCGACCTGATGCTTGCCGCCTGGAGCGGGGACGTCGAACGGTTCCGCGAGATCCGGGAGAAGCTGCGCGACTGGGTGGGGGTGAAACCCACCGCGCTGCACTACGCGATCGGCGTTCTGTGCAACGGCAGCGGCGACCATGAGGCCGCGATCGACGCGTTGCTGCTCGTACGGGACCAGCACCGGCGCGGGGCGTACGCCGCCTCCGTCTTCCACCACGAGCTGGTCGAAGCCGCCGCCTACGTCGGACGTCCCGAAGAGGCCAAGGATTCGGCTAAATGGATCGGGGAGGTCGCACGGGTCAATCCGAACGCGTGGACGACCGGTGCGCATCTACTGGCGAGTGCGCTGCTCGACCCGGGGCTCGGCGCGCAGGACCACTACCGTGCCTCGATCAGCCGGTTCGCCGGGAGCCGGATGCGAGTCCACTACGCGCGTGCCCGACTGCTCTACGGGCAGTGGCTGCGACGGGTCGGCCGTCGCGCCGAGGCGCGGGTGGAGCTGCGCGCCGCGCACGAACTGCTCTCCACCATCGGCGCGCGCGGGTTCGCCGGCCGCGCCGCCCGCGAACTGGACGCCATCGGCGAGTCGACCCTGGCCGACGACGCCGATCCGCTCGCGGGGCTGACCGCCCGCGAACTACTCGTCGCCCGCAGGGTTGCCTCCGGCGCGGGCACCAAGGAGGTTGCCGCGCTGCTGTTCGTCAGCCCGCGAACGATCGACGCCCACCTGCGCAACCTCTACCGCAAACTGGGCATTACCTCACGCCGGCAGCTCCGAGAACTACTCCGCTGACGGAGCCGGGCCGACCGAGCGACAAAGGGGCCCCGCCGGTACGAGACCGGCGGGGCCCTTGGGTCACGTCAGCGCCGGGCGCGATCACACTCCCGTTCGGCACGCGACTTCAGCTCCGTCAGCCACGTCTCCAGGCCCGCCCCGAGAGCCACGGTGGAGAAATCGACGTCCTGCTCGACCTGGTCACCGCGCCACGTCTCCTCGGTACGCACGAGAACCCGGCCGTCGATCTCGGTGAACGTCCACACGTGCACCCCCTCGTCGATGCGCAGCCCCGCACCGATCGCCGGGCCGTTCCAGCGAAGGCACTTCTGGTGCTGAAGCTGCCGGACGGTGGAGGTGACGACGAGGGTCGTGGCGGGATTCAGCGCGGTCTCGAGGACCGGTGTCGTCCACCGGAACGACGAACCGGGACGCAGTGGGCCACGATCGAGCCGCTTGCTGGACAAAACGGGCTTCTGCCACGACGGCCAGCGTTCCACGTCGGTCTGCAGCTTCCAGACGGTCCGTAGCGGAGCGTCGATCGTCGTCTCCGTCCGATAACGAATCTTCGCCGCCGCGTCGACTGTCCTTCCCGCACATTGCACCGTCGCGGCCTCGGAGCCGCCATCGCGCCTGGCACCGGCCTGAGCCGGCGCACCTGCGGTGCCCACGAGACCGGCCACGACCACTGCCGTCGCGACGGCAAACACACGATTCTTCATGAGGCGGCCACCGCCTCGGCGGTGCCCTTGAGTCGTTCCAGCCACCTGGCGAGGGTCGTGTCGAGGCCCTCCTGGAACGGCCCAGGGTCGGCATCGACAGGCGGGCCCGCGAAGGACTCCTCGGTCGACACCTCCACACCGTCGCCGGCCGGAGTGAGCGCCCAGACGTGGACACCGAGGACCCCGTCCGGTCCGTCGCCGTATCCCCGCCACACGAGGCGCTCGCGCGGCCGTACCTGAACGATCGTCGACTCGATCTCCATGCCCGCGGCCGACCAGCGGAACACGGAGCCCGGGGCGAGCGGGCCGGGTGTTTCCACCCGTGCGTACGGGATTTCCGGCAGCCAGGTTGTCCATGCGTCGATGTCGGTGAGGATCCGCCACACGGCTTCCGCCGACGCGGTCACCGTGACGCTGTGGCGGCTGACCACCGGGGCCGACACGTCAATGCCGGCCTCGTTGGTGTCCGTAATGTTCTCCATCGTGAAGCCTCTCTGCGTCACCGACCATCTGATCGCCGGGCAGGAGAGCGAGCCGCTGGATCCGCACCCGGCAGATGCGATCGTGCCAAGACGGCAACCGCTACACATCGGCAAGAATTACCTAGTTCGCGGTACGTGGGCCGGCCACGGTGAAGGTCCTTACCTCCCTGCCTGCTGCCGGCCTCAGCCCGGCCGGTTCTCGTCGAGTCGCAGCGGCGCTGCGGTCCGGCAGCGCCCGCGCCCAGACAGCGTCGCCGTCGCCGGCGGGGTCGAGATGCTGCGGGGATCAGACCGAGTCGTGGTATCCCACGCCCGATCACCCGCCGAGGTGGTCGAGCACGGCTTGCGCGTTCCGGACCACGACCGCGATCCTCTGCTGGGCGGCGCGCAGATCCTGGGCGTGCGCCTGAATCATCGCGGTCTGGTACGCGGACTCGACTGAGAACCAGACGCCCACGACGTTGTTACGGGTCTTGCACGCCACGTCCGCGGTCGCGGTCCGCTTCTCGGCGGTTGAGGGCGTGGCCGGGCGCAGATCCGCGGCTGCCGCAGCAGTCAACGGGTCGACGTAGTGGTAGCCCTGTTCGTGCATGCACGCAGACCATCTGCCGAACACCTGGCGCATCCGGTCGTCCGCCCGCGCCTGCTCGAAGGCGTTGAAGTCGATCGAGGTGACGAGGTGCTCGGCGATGTCCTCGGGGCTCGTGAGCTGCAGTTTGCGGCCCGCCTCGCCCGCGCAGCCGCCCGCGGGCACCTCGTGCCCCTGGTAGGTGCGGGTGGGCTGGCCGGCTGGCGCCGGGCGGCCGTCCTCGCTGCCGGTCCAGACGAGCATTTCGGCGGGCGGCACGGCGGCACCCGGCTTGGTGCGAGCGACGCTGCCTTCGCCCGGTGCGAGGTGGTACCCCCACCTGGCGGCGACGGCCGGGTCGGTGACGCCGTACCGGCGCGACATCGGTTCAGGGCCCGCGCCGCCGGTGGCTGCGGCGGGCTGTCCGCGATCGATCCCGAAGCGTCGCATGCAGTCGTTGACCAGGATGGATCGAGCCCGGTCCAGGGTGACGCGCTGCTCGCCGTCGAGCCGGTACGCCGCGATGGGCAGGACCAGTCCCGCGGCACCGTCGGCGCCGCGCATCTCGGTGACGGCGGGCGGACTGGTGATGGTGATCCCACCCACGCCAACACGCTCAGCTGTGCCGTCCGGGTCGGGGGAGCAAGCCGCCGCGGTTGCGAGCAGCAGCATGAGTGCGCCCCACCGGGCGGTTCTTCGTCCGTGCGATGCCATGTTCGCTGCCCCCGGCTGTAATCGGTGGCACATGACGCCGCGGCGACAGAGCCGACGGCGTCACGTGCCACGAGGGTTTGACGTGTCTGGATGATGGCTAGTTGGGGGACCAGGAAAGCGACCGGTTGTCGTTGGTGAGACCGGCGAGGTTGTACGGCGCACTGCCCGCATCGCAGCAGACGCCCAGCGCGTACGACGGGCCGGTCATGCCGGGCTCGGACCAGATCACCGGCCGCCACGTCGTGTCGTAGTTCGATGCCGAGCCGGCGTTGTTCCAGACCCGGGTGCCGTGGCCGGACCCGGACGGCCCGAAGTAGAGAGCCGGGCTCTTCATGTCGTTGATCAGGCCGTTGAGGCAGATGGAGGCGCCCTGCTGCTGTTGCCCGTAGTAGAGGACGACCGGACCGCCGGAGCGGACGGTGCAGTTGGTTTCGACCCCGGCCGACGCCGATTCGGGGAAGGCGATCAGCGTGGTGCTGCAGGCGGTGGCCGCAGTCACGAGTCCGTGCACGACTTTTCGGTTGAGTTTCACGGTTTCCTCCCTTGGTGCCTGGTCATACGGCCAGGCATTCGCATATTGGTCCGGTCCTTATGCCTTTCCGCTGGCGATCGTCGATGAGCGGCCAGCGCATGGGGCAAACGTTGAGATCCGCGGAGGCATTGAGTGGACTGGCCACCGCCGCATTTCCCGTACGCGGTCGGTGGCTTACCCGCGTGGCGAGGCGCAGTTGACCGTCATGGTCCGGGTGTCAGACCTGGCCGACATGTCGTCCCCCTGCTGCGGGCCGAGACGCCCGGGAACAGGGCGGCATGGCGGCCTGGATCCGTTCAGCGGTCCGCTCAAGCCGGGCGCTGTCGATTGTGGGTGCCCGCGCCGGCCAGATGGCCTGGATCGGGTCATCGTGCCAGCGGGGAACCAGGTGTATGTGAAGGTGCGGGATCGTCTGTGAGGCAGCCTGGCCGGCCGAAATGATCAGGTTCAGACCGTCCGACGCAAGTGCCTCTCTGATGGCATGGGACACGTCGAGAACGGTGTCCATCAGCGGCTGGACGTCCTCCGAGGCCAAGGCCCACAGGTCGGTCACGTGCCTGCGAGGTATCACCAGCGTGTGCCCGGCGGTTGCGGGTAGCAGCGGGACGAATGCCATCGTCTGCGGGGTTTCATAGATCCGAAGAGCCGTTGCCGTGCCGGCACCGATCTGGCAGAACACGCAGGTCCCGACGTCGTCGTTCATTCGTTCGCCCCTCTTCCGCCGCATGCTCCCATCAGAAGCGAGAGTCGAATTTCTCCGGCATCGACGTGTTCACCGTTCTGGTATGCGGCGCTCCCATACCGCGCCCGACTCTGCTTCAGTCGAGGTGGAAGGGTCGACGTGCGGTGGAGGGAGTGAGGGCGCCATGCCGATACCGCAGATGTGCCTTCCGCCAACGAGCAGGGTGGTCTGGGCGGCCCGAATTGCCGAGGTGGTCGAAACGATGACCGCGTATATTCGGGTTCTCCCATGGCTGGAGGCTCCAGTGAAGTTTTCGGTGCTCGGTCCGCTGCGGGCTCTCCGGGACGGCCGCCCTGTCGTCCTGCGTGGTCATCGGGAGCGAAGGATTCTGGCGGGGCTGCTGACCAGGCCGAACGGGCTGGTGACGCACGATCGGCTGGTCCGGGTGGTGTGGGACGACCCTCCCTCGACAGCGCGACGACAGCTGCAGAACTGCGTCTGGCAGTTGCGGCGTCAACTCCACGGAGAGGCCGAAGGAGAGCGGATCAGTGGAGCCCCTGAGGGCTACCAGATCAACGTCGAGCGGAGCGACCTCGACGCGCTGGTCTTCGACAAGCTCCTCGACGAGGCTCGTCGGCTCAGCGGGCGCCACCAGGACCAGGCGGCGATCGACGCGTACGACGAGGCACTCAGCCTGTGGCGCGGAGCGGTGGCGCTCGACGGGGTGCGGACCTCGTGGATCGAGGCTTGGGCGGCCAAGCTTGACGAGCGCCGGATCTGCGGCCTGGAGGAGCGGGTGGAGGTCCACCTGCGATTGAGTCACCACCAGGCGATGGCCTCCGAACTGACGGGGTTGGTCGCCGAACACCCACTGCGGGAACGACTCGTCGGGCAACTGATGGTCGCGCTGTACCGCGGCGGTAGGCAGGCAGACGCCCTCCGGGAATACCAGCATCTGGCCCACCGGCTCACCGAGCTGGGGCTGACTCCCAGCCCGCACCTGGGACGGCTGCAGGTGATGATCCTCCGCAACGACGCGGCCCTGGAGATCAGCTCTCAGTCGCCGGGGCATCCGCGAGGCCGGTCTGCCGTGGCGCTGTCCCGGGGAGCGGACCCGAATCCCGTCCCACTGCCCGCGGCGTGGCTTGCGTCGACGCCGCCGGACCGCTCGGTTGACGGTGCGCCACCGTTCGAAGAGCTGCTGCGTCGGATGCGTCAGGCGGCGCAGACGACCAGCCCTCGGGTGTTGCTACCGACCCTCGCCGCGCAGGTGCGGACTCTGCGAGGGCTCGCCGAGGTCAGCATGCTGGCCGAACGCCTGGAGATTCTTCACCTGGCCGCCCGGTACGCCGAGTTCACCGGTTGGATGGCACAGGAGGCCGGCGACGACGCGGCCTGTCTGCGATGGACCCGCACCGCTGTCGCTCTTGCCGAGGCTGGCGGTGACCGGGATTTTGGCCGGTTGTTCGCAATCCGTCAGGCTGACATCGCCCTCTACGACGACGATCCGGCGCGCACCTTGACCGCTGTCGCGCCAGTGGTGAGGGACGCGAACGCTCCGCCGCAACTCCGGCGGCTGGCGATGGAACGGGTCGCTCAGGGCTCCGCCCTCATCGGCAGGTCGGACGACTTCCACGCGGCGGTGGTGGAGGTGGGTCGGGCGCACCGACAGTTGGCCGGCGGGGCGCAAGTGTTCGGGTCGGGCAACATGCCGGATCCGGCGGCGATCGTGCAGGGGTGGGGGCTGGTCGATCTCGGGTCGTACCGGGAGGCGGCGCACATCCTCGACCGGGAGGTGCTCAGGATCAGCCCGGCGGCGGGCCGGGCCCGCGCCCGGTACGGCGTTCGCCGACTGCTCGCCCACGTCGGCGCCGGCGACCTCGATGCGGCCCTGGAACTCGCTCCGGACGTGCTGGACGGCATCGAACTGGTCGACTCGGCGACCATCCGGACCGACCTGCGCCGACTGCGTCGGCTGCTGGCCCCCTGGTACCAGGACCCCACGGTCGCACCGTTGACCGCCCGGCTCACCGAGGTCCTGAGGCCGTCGGCGCGAGCCGACACGTACGGACTTGGACCGGCCGACGATTCCACCCGACGGATCGCGTGAGCATGAGCGGCATCTTCGTGAACTATCGTCGCCACTTTCGCGAGGCCGGCGACGGCAGCGAACCCGCTCTGGTCGAGGCGCTCGCCGACCGGCTCCGGCGGCACTTCGGGGACACCGAGGTGTTCCTGGATGTGGAGTCCATCCCCGTCGGCGAGCGGTACCCCAACCAGCTCCGGGCCCGGCTGAGCGACGCCGAGGTGCTGATCGCCATCATCGGTCCCGGCTGGCTGGCGGAGACCCGGCATCGGGCGACCTGGCCGGCGAAGGACTGGGTCCGCTGGGAGATCGCGGAGGCGTTGCGGCTGCCGGGCACGGTTGTCGTCCCGGTCCTGCTGGGCGAGACTCCTGTCCCGGTGGCGGATGACCTTCCGGCGGACATGCGCGAGCTTCCGGCACGCCAGTCGCAGCGTATCCGGCACGGCACGTTCCGCCTCGACGTCACCCGGTTGATCGAGGCGCTGGAGGCGCACGTCCACCCGACCTGGATTCCGCCCGAGGAGCCCGCGAAGAAGTCCGGGGTTTCCGGACGGCTGACGAGGATTCTCGCCGGTGCGGTCGGACCAGCGATCCTCGCCGCCTTTCCGTACTACTACTCACGAGCAGAAGAACCACATTCGCTCGGTGAGATTTTGCAGACCTACGCACTGGCGGTCTTTTTCGTCGCCCTGCTGCCTGTTGCCCTCTTGGCTGCGGCGTTGCATCTGGCGGAATCCTTGAACAGGTTCGAACGCGCCGTCGTGGTAGCGAACCCGGCAGCCCTGCTGCTGGGGCAGGGCATGGCGATGACCTTCGTCCTGGGATTGATTCTTGGTGTGGTGGTGGCCCCCTATGCGACCGGGGAAAGCCTCAGCTTCCTGATCTCATTTGTCCTGGTGTTTATGGCCATGCCGATTGTTGGTGGCTATTACCTCATCCTTGAGCAGGCTGCACGGCAGTGGCCGCCGGCTGTCCCGGCCCGCGGTGAGGCCGCCGGTGGCCGCGCCCTCCGGGTGATGGCACAGTACCGGCAACGTTCGGCCTCCCGATCCTTGCCGTTGTCCCGCCTGGAGCGCGATCAGACCGCGTGGCTGCATGGGCGCCTCGAGGAGGCGATGGAAGGTCTGCGCGAGGAGACCCGGCGAGGCTGGGTCAACCAGATCAAGTCGATGGACGTTTTTTTCATCCTTCTCATCTCGCTTCAACTTCCGACCGTCACTCTCCCCGCCCTGTTGCTTCCGTGGGCATTCAGTCGTCAGGGTGCGGGCCCGGTCTGGATCCTGGGCGGTGTCGTGGTGGCTGTTGTTGTCCCCATCCTCGGACCGATGGCGTGGGTGTTGTACGTGCGCATAAAACGACTGCGGACCGACCGGATCGCGGATGAGATCGACTCGTTCCTGCGCGAGCTTGAGACCACGCTGGCCGCCGGTCATCAGTCGGTGGCCGTGGGTTCGCACCCGCTGTCCATAGGGGATCCGCCGTGAGTAGGGCTGGCGCCAGCGCGACGGGTCACCACGCCACGACGCGATCGAGCGGGCGGTAGGCGGCAGGTGAACCCGCGACCGCCTGCCGAGGGTGACGTGCCGCCGACGCGCCGCGAGACCGATCGGGCCGTCGACCCCGGGCCACAGGTTCCCGCCACACGCCGGGAGCACCCGGCCGAGTCCGCTGTGGCCGTACCGGTGAGCGCCGGTCTGCTGCGGCTGCCCGACCGGGTGTCGGGCTGGTCGGTCCTCGCGGCGTTGCCGGCGGGCGCGGAGGCCGACGTCTTTCTACTACGCGACGCGGCGGGCGACGACCGGGTGTTGAAGATCTACCGGCCGGGGATCGTCATCGACGAGGACGCGGTCGACCGGCTGATCGGGCTGCGCAGCGAGAGGTTGGTGACGCCCATCGACTTCGGCGTCGCTGAGGGCCGGCGCTGGGAGCTGACCGAGTATCTACCGGCTGGCACCCTGGCGGACTTCATCGGCCAGGACCCCCGCCCGGTGCCGCCGGAACTGCTGCGGCACGTGGTCGCCGAGCTGACCGAGGCGCTCGGCGAACTGCACTCGGCGACCATCGTGCACGGCGACCTCAAACCGTCGAACATCATGGTCCGGAGCCTTCCTCCGGACCTCGGGCTGGCGCTGGCCGACTTCGGACTGAGCAGGTACCTCGGTCCAGCATCGGTGCGATTCACCAGCCGCGGCGTGACGTTCGCCTATGCGGCGCCGGAGAGTTTCGCCGGCGCCTACTCCCCGGCGGGCGACTGGTGGGCCGTCGGTGTGGTGGTCCGGCAACTGGCCACCGGCCAAGCCCCGTTCGAGGGTCTCGACGAGCGGATCATCCAGCACGAGGTGACGGTCCGGGGCGCATCCGTCGACGGCGTCGCGGACCACCGGCTGCGGCTTCTCTGCGAAGGGCTCCTGGTCAGCGACCCGGACCATCGGTGGGGTGAGGCGCAGGTCCGGCGGTGGCTGTCCGGCGGATCGCCCGAGGTGCACCGTCCGGCCTCGACGCGACGTGCGACGCCGCTGATCCTGAAAGGGGTGCCCTACCGCACCCGCTCGGAGGTCGCACGCGCGATGGCGGCCCACTGGAGCGACGCGGTGGACATGTTCCTGCGACGCGTCGGCACGCGAAGAGACCCCGGCGAGGGGTGGCGCGTGCTGCGCGCCTGGCTGGAGCAGTTCGACGACGATGTCGACGAACGGATCCGGCTGATCGACCAGGCGTTGACCCACCCGGATCACACCCCCGATGTGCGAATGGTGCACCTGCTGCGCTGGCTGGACCGGGGGCAACCGGCGACCTACCTGGGGCTACGAGTGGGGTCGGAGCACCTTGCCGATGTCGCGGCTGTGGCGGTGCGGGAGCCGGACGGCCGGGCGGCCTCGGCGGTGCGTGACCTGTGGCGGTACTCGCTCCTGCCGGTGCTCGCCGACTTCGGCGACGGCCAGGCCCTGGTGCAGGTGGACGCCCGTTGGCGGAGCTCGGCACAGGACCTCGACGCGCTCGCCACCCGGGTCGATCTGCCACCACAGGCTACGTCGATGCTGGCGGCGCGTCGAACCGAGCACCGGGCCGTCCTGCTCAGCGTCGCCGCCGATCCGGATCGGTTGCGACCGCTGCTGGACGGCGCGGTTCGGGATCGCGAAGAGGTCACCGAGCACCTGGACTGGTTCGAGGCACTGCCTCCGGTGACCGACGTGGCCAGCGCGCTGTGTGTGTTGACGGTCGTCCCCGCCGCCGTGCAGGAGTGCGCCGGCATCGTCGAGGCCCGTACCCGGGGACAGCGCGTTCTCGACGAGGAACTGAAGCAGCTCAGGGCCGGGCGGCCGAAGGCCCTGTCGCTCGCCGCGGCGGCCTCCATGATCTGGGCGCTGGTCGTCGCCGCTCCCGTGTTCCTGCCCCATTTCTCTCCCGACCCACGTCTCGTGATCAGAGACATGTCGATCCCCGTCGCGGAATGGCTGGTGCCCACCCTGGCCGAGGTCGGCCTCGCGGTGCGGACTGGATCCTTCTACCATCCGCGCTGGTCCGCGCTCGACCGAATGCGGTGGCTGGTCCGTCGCGTGCCCACCGGCTGGGCGGCGCTTCGCAGGGGCGCCAACCGGGTCCGGGGCGGCGCTCCGCCGCTGCTGCTCGGTGTGCTGGCGTTGGCCTGCTGCTGCGGCAGCCCGTTCCTCTGGTCGGCAGCGCTACTGGCCGTCGCCATGGTCGCGCTCATCGGGCCGGTGGTGCATCTCGGCTGGACCGGCACCCGGATATGGCGTTTCGGTCAGGTCCGGCGACAACGAAGCCGTGAATTGCTCGGCAGCGAACCCACTGAGCGGCGAGACGGGGGCGAAGCGGAATGAGCGCTGGCAGTGTGGTGGTGTTCCCGGTGGCGGCCGTGATCGGCGCCGCAACCATCGTCGGAATCCGCGCCACGGCGGCACTCGGCGAGCTACTCCAGGTGAGCCCAGCCGAGGCAGCCGCCCGCAACGCGCGGATCCGGGCACACACCACCGCACGGCGGCAGGCCGTCGCCGCCCAGGAGTCGCAGCGGGACCAGGCCGTCCACGCCTGGGAACTGCGACTTGAACGCCGGGCCGCCGCCCGGGTCGACGCGGCGTATGCGGCGTCCGCCCTCGCACAGCAAGGACTGCCGGCGGAGCCCGCGCTGGCTGAGCCCTCCGTCTCGGCGTCCGAATCGGTCTGGGACGCCTGGTGCGACGACGTCGACCGGGTCCTGGCGGGAGTGTTCAGGCGCGCCGCCGCCGCCCGGGCGGTCACCGCGGCACGGGGTCTCGCGGACCTGCTGCCACCGGTGTCGGCCGCGGCGCTGCGGACCGCGGCGGACGGGATTGGCGAGCCAGAGCCGCTGCCCGGCGGTGGTTCGGACCCCGCCGCCGCCGTGGTGCGCATCCTCGCGGGCCTGCACCCGATGGCCGCCGCCGAGGGCCGCGCCAGAGCCGAGGCCGCCGCCGCTGACGTCTGGCGCCGGCCCGACGAGCGACGGCCGCGCCTGCGGCAGGTGCAACTGCGGGTGCAGGAGGCCAACAAGCTGGTGCGGGTCCGGCGCTCGGATGCCGTCGTCGCGGCGGAACTGCTGGACGCGATGGAACCGTACGCGGCGCAGCAGGATCTTGACACCGGCGCGCTGGACCGGGCCAGGGCGGGCCTCGTCGACGTGGTGTCCGGCCGGGCGGAGCTCAACGACCAATTGTTGAACGAGGTTGAGCAACTGCGGTCGGAGATGGAGGAGCGAGCGTTGGCGATCGCGGTCCAGGACGCTGTGGCGGACGCGCTGACCGAGCTGGGCTACAGCGTGGGCACCGAGTTCAGCGTCGGGCAACCCAGCACGGGCAGGCTCGCGGTGAGCCGACCCGACGACGCGGACCACCTGGTGCGTTTGAAAGTCGACGCAAGGGCACGCAGGATTCAGTCGATGGTCTACCGGACCGGACCCGGCGAGAACCCCCACGCCGACACGGCAGCCGAGCACCGCTGGTGCGCCGACCTCGAACAGGCACTGGCCACTCTCCGGGAGGCCGGATTGCCGTGCGCGCACACCGAGCTGCGTCACCCGGGCGCCGAACCCACGCCCCGCACGGCGCCGCAGCAGCGCACTGAGCCCCGGCGGCGGCTCAGAAGCCGCGAGGCGGAGGGAGACATACGGTGATCGACGACCTCGCGGGCTGGCCGGCGTTCGCCCGCGAACTGCACGCGACACTGCCGACCCAGTCGCAGTACGTGTTGTGGGGCAACGCCCACGATTCGTACCTCATCGACACGCCCACCGGGGTGCGGCTGCTCTCCCTCACCGACGTGATACGTGAGCTGCTGGACCGGAGCGGCTACACCTTCGTACTCGATCATGATCTGATCGATTCCGGTGTCGTGCACCAGATCGGCAGAAGCGACGTGACGACTGCCACCCGTGCCCTCCTCGGCGACGGGTACCGTCCCGGCGGCCCGACGCCCGACCTCGGCGCGCTGTTCGTCCAGCTCGCCGCGATCGCCCAGCCACGCACCACTGTGCGGGCGGCAGCCATCGTCCGAGCGGCGCACCTGCTGCGGCATCCGAGCGATCCGGACGACGCCGAGCGGCAGTTCCTGCGCCGCATGGAGAAGCTGGCCCGGTCGGCGCGGCCGGTCGCGGCCGAATCCGGTCGGACCCAGAGCCTGTACAACCCGATGATCTGGTTGGTGGAGAACGAAAGTGACCTGCCGGCCTGGCTGACCGCGGGCAAGGACCGGATCCGCGTTATCAGCCTGCCCCGACCGGACTACGGCGATCGGGAACGCTGCGCCCGCCGGCTGTTGCACGGCCAGATCCCCGACGCGACGCTGCACGAGCGGGCTCGCTCGTTCGCCGAGCAGTCCGAAGGACTCACCCTGCAGGGCATGATCGAGGTGACCAGGCTGGCACGCGATCGTGGGCTGAGCCCGGAGCAGTGGCCCGACGCGACCCGAACGTTCAAGCTCGGGGTATTGGACAATCCCTGGCGCCGCGACTACCTGCACACCCGGATCCGCGACGGGGAACGGTCCCTGCCCCAGCGGATCATCGGCCAGCGCCAAGCCGTGACCAAAACCCTGGACATCCTCAAACGCGCCGCTCTCGGCCTGTCCGGCGCCCACGCGGCACGGGCTTCGGCACGCCCGCGCGGAGTTCTGTTCTTCGCCGGTCCGACCGGGGTGGGCAAGACCGAGTTGGCCAAGGCAGTGGCCCATGTGGTGTTCGGCGACGAGGCGGCCTACCTGCGGTTCGACATGAGCGAGTTCTCCGCCGAGCACGCCGGCGATCGGCTGATCGGCGCTCCACCGGGCTACGTCGGGTTCGAAGCCGGCGGAGAACTCACCAACGCCGTGCGTCAGCAACCCTTTCGGGTGATCCTGTTCGACGAGATCGAGAAGAGCCACCCGCGCATCCTCGACAAGTTCCTGCAGATCCTCGAGGACGGCCGGCTCACCGACGGCCGCGGCGGTACTGCCCACTTCTCCGAATGCATCCTGATTTTCACCAGCAACCTCGGCATGTACGTCGACGACGGCACGGGCCAGTTGACGCAGACGGCTACGCCGGGCACTCCCTACGACCAGGTCGAGACGATCGTGCGGGCAGCGATCGAGGATCACTTCACCCGGGTCCTTGGTCGGCCCGAGCTGCTCAACCGCCTCGGCGACAATGTCGTGGTATTCGACTTCATCGGGCCGGAAGCGGCCGAACAGATCTTCGAACTCCAACTCGGCAACGTGCTCCGGCGCCTCAGCGAAGAACACCACGTGTCGGTCACGCTTGACCAGCCGGTCCATGCGCGCGTGCTCAGGGAGTGCACGCGCGACCTGGCCCGAGGCGGCCGGGGGATCGGCTCCGCCCTGGAGACCGCGCTCGTCAACCCGCTGGCCCGCGCCCTGTTCGACCGGCTGGCGGTACCGGCGGGCGACGCGCCGGCGTCCGGCGACACGACGTCGCTCGTCGTGACGGCCTGGCGGCGTCAGGCCGACGTCATCACCGTGGAGCTGTCATGACGACTATCGAGATCAGTCGCCTCCACCACCCGGTCACCACCCTGGGGTACGGCAGAAGGGCCGGAATCTGGCTGCAAGGCTGCACCCTCGCCTGCACCGGCTGCCTCGCCCGGGACACCTGGCCTCGCCGCCCCGACCGGTCGGTCCCCGTCGAGGAGGTGCTCGACTGGCTCACCTCACTTCCTCAAGGGATCGACGGTGTGACGATCTCCGGCGGCGAACCGCTCCAGCAGCCGGTCGCGCTCGCCGCGCTCCTGCGCGGGATAACCACCTGGCGGCACACCCGGCCGATCGACATCCTGCTCTATACGGGATACGGCTGGTCGCGTGCGGCACGGCTGCCAGAGCTGCGCGCAAGCTGCGACGCCGTGGTCGCGGGTAGGTACGTCGAGCGGCGTAACAACGGCGACACCCCATTGCGTGGCTCGGCGAACCAACGCGTCATCACCCTCAGCCCGCTGGGCCACCAGCGATACGGCGAGGCCGCTCAGCTCGTCCGGGCAGGCTTGCAGACCGGCGTGCTCGACGGCCGGCTGTGGCTGGTCGGGATCCCGCGGCCCGGCGAGCTCGACCAGATCGCCGATCATCTGCGGGCCCGCGGCATCGGCGTCGGGGAATCGACATGGAGCGGCTGATCTGCCGCGCCTGCGGCGCACCGGTCGGCTCCGGTGACATCGTGTGCGGCAACCCGGACTGCTATGCGAACCTCACCGCCGTCTCGGCGGTCATCGAGGTAGACAACCTCGTCACCCCGCAGCCGATCGACCCGGTCGCCGTGGACATCACCTGTCCGTCGTGCGGAACGGCGTGTCCGCCGGGGAGCCGGATGTGCCCGCACTGCCTCAGTGTGCTCGAAACCGTCCTGATGATCGCGTTGCTCGACCCGCCGTGGCAGACAGTCCTCGAGGCCGGAGTAACCCTGATCCTCGGTCGGGACCCCGGTTCGCCCGCGGCGGCCGCGCTGTCCGGCCACGATGCTGTCTCGCGACGACACGCGGCTGTCACGACTGCGCCGGACGGGGCCGCGACGGTGACCGACCTGTACTCCACGAACGGTACCTGGCTGGACCAACGGCGGCTTGAACCCGGCGTACGACACCCACTTCGGCCTGGGGCCACCCTGCGACTCGCATCGACCGCGACGTTTCAGGTCGAGTGACAACCCGAGCCAGTCGCGCCGGCGCGGCGGATAGTCAACCTCCGGCCTTCCGAACGGGGCGAGGGTGGGCTGAAGCGCATAGGCTGGTGACGAATCGATGGCTCGTCTCGGAATGACCACCAAGCCCGTGATCTGGAATGAATTGCCATACCTTGACCTCCATCTTATGAGCGGTATAGGGGGCCCTGGATCTGTCTTCTGCCGCCATCATTTAGTAATCTCTTCTCAATCGGCCATCATCGATTCCTCGTCGTGGGCGAGCGGACGAAGGGCCGAATCGGAGGGAGGGGAGAATGAGTCTCCCGAAAAGATCAATTGTGGTGGGCGCCGTCGCGATGCTGGCCCTCACAGCGGCCTCGCCGGCCGTGGCGGCCGAACCGGAAGGCGACATCCGTAGTGCCGGCGGTGCCACGGCTGTCACCGACAGCTACATCGTGGTGTTCAAGGAGAGCGCGGTGAGTCGGGCGCAGGTCGGTGCCACCGCCAGCAGGCTGGTCGGTCAGCACGGCGGAGCGGTCGCTCGGACCTACTCCACGGCGCTGCGCGGCTTCGAGATCACCGCCGGCGCCAAGGCGGCGGCCAGGATCGCCGCGCACCCCGATGTCGCGTACGTCGAGCAGAACCACACGGTCCGCATCTCCGGGACACAGCCGAACCCCCCGTCCTGGGGCCTGGACCGCGTCGACCAGCGCAACCTTCCGCTCGACAGCTCGTACACCTACCCGAACACCGCGACCAACGTGCACGCGTACATCGTCGACACCGGTATCAACTTCGCCCACAACGACTTCGGCGGCCGGGCCACCTCCGGCTACGACGCTGTCGACGGCGGCTCGGCGGACGACTGCAACGGGCACGGCACGCACGTCGCCGGCACCGTCGGCGGCTCGACGTACGGCCTGGCCAAGGGCGTCCAGTTGGTCGGCGTACGGGTGCTGAACTGCTCGGGCAGTGGCACCAACGCCGGTGTGATCGGCGGCATCGACTGGGTCACCGCGAACGCGATCAAGCCGGCCGTGGCGAACATGAGCCTCGGCGGTAGCGCCAACTCCTCGCTAGACACGGCCATCAACAACTCGATCAACTCCGGCGTCACGTACGCGGTCGCGGCCGGCAACGGCAACGCCCTCGGCGTTCGGCAGAACGCCTGCAACTACTCCCCGGCGCGGGTGGCCTCCGCGATCACCGTAGGTGCGACGCAGAACAACGACGCGGCCGCCAGCTTCTCCAACTTCGGCACCTGCGTCGACATCCTGGCGCCGGGCGTCAACATCACCTCGGCCTGGTACGACAGCAACACCGCGACCAACACGATCAGCGGCACCTCGATGGCGTCGCCGCACGTCGCCGGCGCGGCGGCGCTGGCGCTGTCGGCGAACCCGTCCTGGACCCCGCAGCAGGTCCGCGACTACCTGGTCGGCAACTCCACCCCGAACGTGGTGACCAACGTCGGCACCGGCACCCCGAACCAGTTGCTCTACGTGGGCAGCGGCGGCACTCCACCGGCCGACGACTTCTCCGTCGGGGTGTCGCCGACGGCCGGTTCGACCGCGCCGGGCGGCTCGGTCAGCGCCACCGTGAGTACCGCGACCACCAGCGGCTCGGCGCAGTCGGTGAGCCTGTCGGCGAGCGGTCTGCCGAGTGGCGCCACCGCCTCGTTCAGCCCGGCCACGGTGACCTCGGGCGGCTCGTCCACGCTCACCATCGCCACCTCGGCGAGCACCCCTGCCGGCACCTACGGCGTCACTGTCACCGGTGCCGGCACTGCGGGCACGCGCAGCGCCACGTACTCGTTGACCGTGACCGGCTCGGGTGGCGGCGGCTGCTCGGGCACCAACGGCACCGATGTGGCGATACCGGACAGCAACACGGCGGTGACCAGCGGCATCGTCATCACCGGCTGTAACCGTAGCGCCTCCTCGGCGTCCACCGTGGCGGTCGATATCGTGCACACCTTCCGGGGCGACCTGATCATCGATCTGGTGGCACCGGACGGTACCGCCTACCGGCTGAAGAACCAGAGCTTCCTGGACGGCGCCGACAACGTCAACGCCACCTATACCGCGAATCTCTCCACCGAGTCGGCGAACGGCACCTGGCTGCTGCGGGTGCGGGACGTCTTCTCCGGTGACACCGGCTATATCAACGCCTGGACCCTCACCGTCTGAGACGTGACGAAGGGCCCTTTCCGCTCCGATTTCCGGTAGCGGGAAGGGCCCTTACCGTAGGTCAATTGGTGTCGACGATCATTCCGGCGGCGATGGTGCGGTTGGTGGTTTCGTCGATCAGGATGAAACCGCCGGTGGTGCGGTTGCGCCGGTATTCGTCGGCGAGCAGCGGGACGGTCGTACGCATGCGGACCCGGCCGATTTCGTTGAGTCCGAGTTCGGTGGCGGCCTCGTCCCGATGCAGCGAGTTCACCTCAAGTCGGTAGTGCAGCTCGCGGATCACGGTCCGGGCGGTACGGGTCGTGTGCTTGATGGCGTACTTCGCGCCGGGACGCAGCGGGGTGGCCTCGTCCATCCAGCAGATCATCGCCTCGATGTCCTGCGCGACCGCCGGGCCGTTGTGGGGCCGGCAGATCAGGTCGCCCCGGGAGATGTCGATCTCGTCGGTCAACCGGACCGTGACCGACATCGGCGGGTACGCCTCGGCGACCGGTCCGTCTGCGGTCTCGATCGCCGCGATCTGGGAGGTGAACCCGGAGGGGAGAACCAGAACCTCGTCTCCCGGCTTCAGCACACCCGACGCGACCTGGCCGGCGTAGCCGCGGTAGTCGGTGACCGTGGTCGACTGCGGGCGGATCACGTACTGCACCGGGAACCGGACGTCGACCAGATTGCGGTCACTGGCGATGTGCACCCGCTCCAGGTGGTGCAGCAGCGACGGGCCCTCGTACCACGGGGTGTGCTCCGAGCGGGTCACGATGTTGTCGCCGTGCAACGCCGAGACCGGGACGACGGCGAGGTCCGGCACCTCCAACTTCGCCGCGAACGCGGTGAACTCGTCGGCGATCCGCTCGTAGACCTCCTGCGACCAGCCGACCAGGTCCATCTTGTTCACACACAGGACCAGGTGCGGCACCCGCAGCAGCGAGCAGAGGAACGCGTGCCGGCGGGACTGCTCGACCAGGCCCTTACGGGCGTCGACCAGGATCAACGCCAGGTCGGCCGTGGAGGCGCCGGTGACCATGTTCCGGGTGTACTGGATGTGCCCCGGGGTGTCGGCGACGATGAACTTCCGCCGGGGCGTGGCGAAATACCGGTACGCCACGTCGATCGTGATGCCCTGCTCCCGCTCCGCCCGCAGGCCATCGGTCAGCAACGCCAGATTCGTGTACTCGTCGCCGTTGGCCGCGCTGGCCGCCTCCACGGCTGCCAACTGGTCCGTGAACAACGACTTGGTGTCGTAGAGCAACCGACCGATCAGCGTCGACTTGCCGTCGTCGACGCTGCCCGCCGTCGTGAACCGCAACAGGTCCATCGCCCGACCCTCGGACGCTGCGCCCTCGACCACCGCGACCCCGGTCGTAGCCATCAGAAGTAGCCCTCTCTCTTGCGGTCCTCCATCGCGGTCTCACTCACCCGGTCGTCACCCCGGGTCGCCCCCCGCTCGGTGATCCGGGTCGCCGCGACCTCCTCGATCACCAGGTCCACCGTGTCCGCCTCGGACAGCACCGCCGCGGTACAGGAGGCGTCGCCGACGGTCCGGTACCGCACCCGCGCTTTGAACGGCTCCTCCGAACCTCGGGGCACGATGAACTCGTTCACCGCATAGAGCATTCCGTCGCGCTCGACCACCGTACGTTCGTGGGCGTAGTAGATCGACGGCAACGCCAGCCGCTCCTGGGCGATGTAGTGCCAGACGTCCAGCTCGGTCCAGTTCGACAACGGGAACACCCGGATCGACTCGCCCGGGTGATGCCGCCCGTTGTACAGCGACCACAGCTCCGGCCGCTGGTTCTTCGGATCCCACTGACCGAAGTCGTCCCGGAAGCTGAACATCCGCTCCTTGGCCCGCGCCTTCTCCTCGTCCCGCCGCGCCCCGCCGAACAACGCGTCGAACCGGTACTTCTCCACCGCCGCCAACAGGACCGGGGTCTGGATCCGGTTCCGCGTCCCGTCGGCGGATTCGCGGACCAGACCTGCCTCCAACGCCTCGGGTACGCTCGCCACCACCAACTGCAGGCCGAGTTCGGCGACCCGCTGGTTCCGGTAGTCCAACACCTCGTCGAAGTTGTGCCCGGTGTCGACGTGCATCACCGGGAACGGGATCCGGGCTGGCGCGAACGCCTTCTGGGCCAACCGGAGCATCACGATCGAATCCTTGCCGCCGGAGAAGAGCAGGACCGGGCGCTCCAACTCGGCCACCACCTCGCGCATGACGAAGATGCTCTCTGCCTCGATCGCGTCCAGGTGCGAAACCCGGTACGCCGCCGCGGGCGTCGTGTCGTTTGTCGTCATCGCGGATCACCCGGCTGCCGTGGCCGGTGCCGGCACCGGGGTCAGGTGTTGCCGCAGCGCGGCGAGGAGTGGGGCGGCCAGCTCCGGCCGGCAGACCACCAGGTCCGGCAGCCGGGGATCAGCCTCGTTGTAGCTCAACGCGGAACCATCGATGCGGGAAGCGTGCAATCCCGTGGCCGTCGCCACCGCCACCGGGGCCGCCGAATCCCACTCGTACTGACCACCCGCGTGCACGTACGCGTCGACCTCACCGGTGATAACCGCGGCGATCTTCGCCCCGGCCGATCCCATCGGCACCAACTCGGCACCGACCTCGTCCGCCAACTTCGTCAAAAACGCCGGCGGCCGACTCCGACTCGCCGCCAACCGGATGGTCCGACCGCTGACCGCCGGCGGCCGGGTCGGGGGTGTCTCCGTGCCGAGGGTACGGAGCTGGGCCGGCAGGGCGATGGCGCCCGCCACCAGGCGGTGCTCCGTCGGCGCGTTCCGTTGCCAGAGTGCGACATGCACCGCCCAGTCCGTCCGGCCCGGCTCGGAGAACTCGCGGGTCCCATCCAGCGGGTCGACGATCCACACCCGGTCGGCGCCCAGCCGCTCCGGCAGAGGGTCGGCCGTACCCGTTGCCCAGGCCTGCCGGGCGCCGTCGTCCTCCTCCGAGAGCACGGCGTCGGCGCTTCTGTGCCGTGCCAGTTCAACGCGCAGCAGTTGGTGCGCCGCCCGATCACCCGCGCGCTTCAACGCGGCCGGGTCGTGGTGACCGTGCTCCGCGCGGACCTGCAGCAGCAGCCGGCCGGCCCGATCGGCCAACCAGGCGGCGAACGAGCCATCCGACGCGGGGGCCGTTGACCTGGGGGGTTCCAGCACGTTCATCGACGAACACCTCCGATAGACGCGGTGACCGTGCCGTTCACTGGACGGCACGCCGACTGAAACTTCGGACGCTGGTGACCGTGACCAGTGCGGCCACTCCGGTCAGCACCAGCAGACAGACCCAGGCCGGTATGTGCGCGACGCCGGGCAACATGGCCCCGCGCACGCCCTCGGAGACGTAGGTCATCGGGTTGAGGGCGGTGACCGTCTGGAACCACGGCATCGAGGAGAGCCGCGGCCACGGGTAGTGGATGCAACCGGTCCAGATGATCGGGGTCACGACCAGCGAAAACGTGATGTTGATCCGTTGGATGGGCAGGATCATCGCCAGCGTCATGCCGATGCCGCCGCCGATCCATCCGCCGAGCAGGATCGTCAGCAGGACCATCGGTAACCGTCCGGGCTGCCACGGGGCCGAGCCGACCATCAGCGCCCCGAGTGGGTAGATGAGGGCTGCGGCGACGAGCCCGCGCAGCATCGCGACCACGAGCTTGCCGACCGCCACCAGGTTCGTCGACAGCGGGGCGAGGAGCCGGTCTTCGATCTCCCGGGTGAAGCCGAACTCCTTGACCAGTGGCAGTGCGACGCTCTGCAGCGCGGTGGTGAGCGCGGCGAGCGCGACGATGCCGGGCAGGAACAGGTCGGCGAAGTTCCGGCTGACGACGCCCTGCCCGCCGAGCACCTTGACGAAGACGAAGAGCATGAACAGCGGGGTGAGGCCGACCTGGACCAGGATGACCCAGAGTTCCTTGACGGTGACCAGCAGGTCCCGGCGCAGAATGGCCAGGAAGGCCCGGTGGGCGCGAGGTCGCGCGGGTGCCGCCGCGAAGCTCGTTGCGGCAACCGGCGGGGCGTCGAGGTCGGTCACCGTGGGTCCCTTCCGGTCAGTCCGATGAAGACGTCTTCGAGGCTCGGCTCGCCGATGCGTACGTCGGTGAGGGTCGCCGACCGTGTGGTCAGGACGGTGAGCGCCGGTCCGAGCACGGTGGCGGGGTCGGCGGCGAGATGCAGCCGGATCCGGACGCGCCTACGCCCGCCCGGGTCGGGGGCGAGCGTGGCGACGGCCCGCTCCCGGGCCAGCGCGGTCAATGCGGCGGGCGTGCCCGCGCCGAACCCCGACCCGCCGCCGAGGCCGAGGACGGCACGGAGTTTGGCGGCCCCGGCCCCGGCCCCGGGCGGCGGCGGGTCGGCGAGCCGTTCACCCTTGCGTACGCCGGAGACCTCGGAGAGCGCACTCAGCAGCTCGTCCGGTTCGTCAAGCGCGGCCAGGGTGACCGTCAGGTCGAGGATCGATCGTCCGGCGAGCCCTCTGACCAGGTTGCCCGGCGTGTCCGCGGTGAGCAGCCGACCGTGGTCGACGATGCCGACCCGGTCGACCAGAGCGGCGGCCGCGTTCATCTGGTGAGTGGTCAGGACGACCGTCACACCGCGCTCGCGCATCTCGCGGATCCGGCTCCAGATCAGCCGGCGGGACTGCGGGTCCAGACCGTTGGTGGGCTCGTCGAGGAAGAGCACCGCTGGTTCGTGGATCAACGCGCGGGCGATCATCAGCCGTTGCGCCATGCCGCCCGAGTACGCCTCGATCCGTTTGTCCGCCCGATCCTGCAGGCCGAAACGGTCCAGGAGCTCATCGGCCCGCGCGTTGCGTACGGCGCGGCTGACGCCGTGGTACGCGGCGTGGTACAGCAGGTTCTGTCGTGGTGTCAGCGACCGGTCCAGATTGTTGTGCTGGGGTACGACGGCCAACTGGGCGCGGGCCGCGACCGGGTCACCGACCACGTCGATCCCGCTGACGAGCGCCCGGCCCCCGGACGCCCGCAGCCGGGTGGTGAGGATGCCGATGGTGGTCGACTTGCCGGCGCCGTTGGGTCCCAGCAGCCCGAAGATCTCGCCGCCGGCAACCGTGAAGGACAGCCCGTCCACGGCTGCGTTCGTGCTCCCGGGATAGCGTTTGACGAGGTCGGCGACCTCGACCGCAGCCGGGCTGCCACCACTACTGGGCATCTGCTGCTCCCTCTCGTGAGCTGTCGGATCAGTGGCCGCCGGTGCGGGTCAGCCGCCGGTTCGGGGGTGTGCGTCGAAGAAACGCCAGATGGTCTCGGTCGCGTCCAGCGCGGTCGCGGGTGGATCCAGGCCGAGCAGGCGTTGCGCCTGCGGTCCGGGGCCGGCGGCACCGGGCCACTGGTGGCCAGCGCCCTCGACGGTGACCAACTCGACCGCCCGTCCTCCCGGACAGGTGGCGACCGAGGTCCGGACCGGGCCCGAGGCGGTCGTCGCCGGCGCCGGGCATCCGTCGGTGGTACGCCATTCGCCGAGCAGGTCGGGGATGGGCGGCCCGTCGATCTTGACCGGATTTCGCCCGGTCCCGTCGTTGTCCCGCTTGCCCGGACCACCGTTCAACGGCACCGTCTGGTCCGCCATCCCGTGAATGTGGATCACGGAGATCGGTGCCGGTGACGAGCACGGGCCGAGTTGGGTCGCCGCCACCGGCCCGATCGCGGCGAACAGCTTCGTGTCGCACGCCAGGCGGTATGCGAGCATCCCGCCGTTGGAGATCCCGGTGGCGTAGATCCGGCTGCGGTCCACCGGAAGTTGGTCGGCCACGGTGGCCACCAGTTGCTGGATGAAGGCGACGTCGTCCACGCCGTCCCGGGCCGGTGGTCCGCAGCAGTCCGGGCTGACCGCCCAGGAGCGGCTCATCCCGTCCGGGTAGGCCACGACAAAGCCCTCCTGGTCGGCCTGGGCGTTCCAGCCGTAGGAGGTTTCCGCCTGGCTGCCGGTGCCGAGCGCGCCGTGCAACATGACCACGAGCGGTGCCGGGGTCGACCCGGCGAGGTTGGTCGGCCGGTAGAGGCGGAAGCGGCGCTCCTGCCCGTCGACCACGAGGGTGTGCGTCGAGGAGCCGGTGGGCACGGTGGACACCGGTCCGGCCTCGTGCTGCTCCGGGTCGTCCCGGAAGAGCCCGCAGCCGGCCGACAGGGTGAGCGCTCCGACGAGCGACAGGACCGTGAGCAGGTGTCGCCGCCGACGGTACGGTCTCACGCGATGTGTCCAAGATATACCAATTTTCATCATATTCGCACCCTGGCATATCAATGTTCAGGCTTTGTAAGGACCTGCACCGATTTGTGTTTGGCGGGGCTGGCTCCGTCCGTTCCCGCGACGCGCGGCCCGAGCGGAGCCAACCGGCTAGGGCCTGTTTCATAAGAACTGGTCGGCCTGCGGCGGGCCCGGACGACGACCGGCGGCGTTGGGGGGGGGGGGGGGGGGGGGGCGCCCCCCGGCGGCCCCCCCCCCCCCCCCCCGCCCCCCCCCCCCCCCCCCGCCAAC